>DASYAD010000351.1:0-34625 GCA_036501515.1 Trebonia sp.
CGGCGGGGCGTTCATGGCCTACCTGGGCGACCGGGTGCCGCAGAAATATCCCAACACGATGCTGGTGCCTGAGCAGTCCCGGTTCTACGTGCTCGGCGCGGAATGCTTCGCCCAGATCATGAACGAGTGGTTCCCGATGCCAGTCCACCTGCTCGAGGGCCTGTTCTTCGGCGGCCGCCGGACCCAGGAGGCGGTCAACCAGCGGGAGCGGCTGCTCGCGCTCGGCTCGCTGACCGCGGGTCTTACCCACGAGCTCAACAACCCGGCCGCCGCCGCCGTCCGCGCTACCTCGAGCCTGCGCGAGCGGGTCGCGGGTATGCGCGGCAAGCTCAAGATGATCGCGGCGGGCAAGTTCGACCCGGCCAAGCTGGAACCGCTGATCGGGCTGCAGCAGCGCGCGGCCGAGCGGGTCGCCAAGGCGCCGCAGCTCGACCCGCTCGAGACCTCCGACCGCGAAGACGAGGTCTCCGACTGGCTGGAAGACCACGGCTGCCACGACGCCTGGCAGCTGGCCCCGGTGTTCGTTCAGGGCGGTATGTACTCCGACTGGCTCAACGAAGTAGAGGCCACGGTCGGTCCGGACATGCTCGAACCCGCGCTGCGCTGGCTGAACTACACGGTTGAGACCGAGCTGCTGATGAACGAGATCGAGGACGCCACGACCCGGGTCTCCACTCTGGTCGGCGCGGCCAAGCAGTACTCGCAGCTCGACCGGTCGCCGTTCCAGGTGGTGGACGTGCACGACCTGCTCGGCAGCACCTTGCTCATGATGTCGGCCAAGCTCAAGGGCATCACCATCAACAAGCAGTTCGACAAGACCCTGCCTAAGATCCCGGCCTACGCCACCGAGCTCAACCAGGTCTGGACCAACCTCATCGACAACGCCGCCCAGGCGATGAACGGCAGCGGCACGCTGACGGTACGGACCGCCCGCGACGGTGACTGCGTGCTGGTCGAGATCGGCGACACCGGGCCCGGCATCCCGGCCAACATCCAGAAGCGCATCTTCGAGCCGTTCTTCACCACCAAGCCGGTAGGCGAGGGCACCGGGCTGGGGCTCGACATCGCCTTTCGGATCATCGTCAACAAGCATCACGGCGACCTGCGGGTCGATTCAGTCCCGGGCGATACCCGCTTCCAGGTGCGCCTGCCCATCACCCCGGCGGCGGCCGAGCCTGCTGCTCTGCCGCTGGACCAGGAAAGCCCGGACAACTCGGAGGACTCATGACTGAGCAGATCGCAGGCGTCGACCCCGCTGTCGAGCCCAGCGGCACCGGCTGCGTCGAGTGCGAGGCGGCCGGCGGCTGGTGGCTGCACCTGCGCCGGTGCACCCAGTGCGGCCACATTGGCTGCTGCGACACCTCGCCCTCGCAGCACGCGACCGCGCACTTCAAGGAGACCGGCCACCCGGTGATCCGCAGCTTCGAGCCGGGCGAGACCTGGTTCTGGTCGTTCCCGAGCGAGGACTTCTACGAGACCGGCCCCGCGCTGGCCGGCCCGGAATGCCACCCGAGGGAGCAAACGGTTCCTGGTCCGCAGGAGCGGGTGCCCGGTGACTGGCGGGCCAAGCTGAACTCGTGAACGTCGTAACGCGCGGCTTCACCGGACGTCGCCGCGACGATCCCAAGCTCCCGCCTGGCCAGTACCTGGAGCACAGTTTCCCGGTGCTTCAGGCTGGCCCGACTCCGCCGGTGAAGACCGCGACCTGGACGTTCACCATCACCACCGAGACCGCGGCGGCGACGAGCTGGGACTGGCGGCAGTTCACCGCTCTGCCCGCCGAGGACATCACGACCGACATTCACTGCGTTACGTCGTGGTCCAAGCTCGGCACCCGCTGGCGCGGCGTCTCCCTCGACACGCTGCTCGACGGCATCACCACCGGCGCCGGCTACGCCCTGGCCAAGAGCTACGGCGGCTACACCACCAACCTGCCGCTGCCCGACCTGCGCGACGGCAAGGCCTGGGTGGCCTACGAGTACGACGGCAAGCCGCTGCGCGAGGAACACGGCGGCCCGGCCAGACTGCTGGTGCCGCACCTGTACTTCTGGAAGTCCGCCAAGTGGGTGACCGGCCTCGACCTGATGAAGCAGGACAAGCGCGGATTCTGGGAACAGCTCGGCTACCACGATTACGGTGACCCATGGCGCGAACAGCGGTATCAGGGCGACTGAGCTGGCTCGTCGCGACCGTCAGCGAGACCAGGGAAGAAACCGCGACCGCCCGCACGATCGTCCTCGACGTCCCCGGCTGGCCCGGCCACCTGGCCGGCCAGCACGTCACGGTCAAGCTCACCGCCGCCGACGGCTACTCGGCGCAGCGTTCTTATTCGATCGCCAGCGCGTCGGAACCGGACCGGCTTGAACTCACCGTGCAGCGCGTCGCCGACGGCGAGGTCTCCTCTTACCTGGACGAGATCGCCAGGCCGGGGGACCAGTTCGAGGTGCGCGGCCCGATCGGCGGCTGGTTCGCCTGGCGGCCCGACGATCCCAGCCCGCTGCTGCTGCTCGCCGGCGGCTCGGGGATCGTTCCGCTGATGTCGATGATCCGCGCGCACGACACGGCGAAAAGCAAAGCCCCCCTGCAGCTGATCTACAGCGTCCGCACCCCCGATGACGTCATTTACGCCGATGAGCTGATCAAACGGGCGCGTGTTTCACCCCTCACCGTCGTTACGCTCCTCTACACCCGGCTGACCCGCTGGCGGCGTACGCCAGCAAGCGTGACCGCCGATTCCCAGGTCAGCCCGGGACCGCGGGCCCTGCCCGGCTACGCCGGGCGGCTCAGCGCGGAGGTGCTGGCCAAGACGGCCTTCCCGCCCGAGCTGAACCCGGCGGTGTACGCCTGCGGCCCGTCCGGCTTCGTGGACGCGGCCGCCAGCCTGCTGACCGGGGCGGGCTATCCGCCGATGAGCATCAAGACCGAGCGCTTCGGGCCGAACTGAGGGCAGAAGCATCAGGTCACGGGTACGTCACGGATACAGCTTTTCCAGGTACTCGGCCACGCCGTCGTCGTCGTTGGAGCCGATGACGTAGCTGGCGGCGGCCAGCACCTCGGGGTGCGCGTTGGCCACCGCGCAGGAGGTGCCGGCCCAGGACAGCAGCGGCAGGTCGTTGGGCATGTCACCGAACGCGATGACCGATTCAGGTCCGATGCCGTAGCCGGCCGCGAGCTCGGCGACGACGCTGGCCTTGGTGACGCCAAGCGGTGATGCCTCGATCAGCCCGCGCGAGTTCGAGTGGGTGACGGCGACCAGGCCGCCGATCGCGGGCTCGACCAGCGCGAGCAGGTCGTCGCAGCTGTACCCGAAATGCCGGCCGAGGAGCTTGGAAGCCGGCCGGGCGAACAGGGTGGCGTCGTCCGCCCGGGGCAGCGTGGCGTTGATGTCCCAGGTGACCGCCTGGTACCGGTAGTCGGCGGCCCGCCCGTCCGGGTACTCGACCGCGAGGCCGATGCCCGGCACGGCCGCCCGCAGCGCCGCGCCGGCCGCGGCGAGCACCGGGGCCGGGATGAGGTGCAGTGCCTCGATCGTCTCGGTGCGCATGTCATAGGTGAGCGCGCCGTTCGCGCACACCGCTGTCCCGCGGTGCCCGAAGGCGGCTGCGACGGGCGGCATCACCCGCGGCGGCCGCCCGGTGACCAGCACGAAACGCGCCCCGGCGGCCTCAACCCGGTCGAACGCGGCCACCGTCCGCGCCGAGATCGTCCCGTCCTCCCGGACGATCGTCCCGTCGAGGTCGGTCGCCACCAGCGACGGAAACGCTCCCACAGCCATGAGCCTAACCGGACGCGAGCATCCCGGATACCTCAGCGCACGCCGGCCGGCCGGAACTGCACGCTGATCCGCGGACCGGCGGGCCTGGACGACTTCGGCACGGCGTGCTCCCAGGTCCGCTGGCAGCTGCCGCCCATCACGATCAGGTCGCCGTGCCCCAGGCTGTAGCGCAAGGTCTGGTCGGCGCCCCGGTCGCCGCTGGCGGCCGGGCGCAGCATCAGCGGCCTGGCCTCGCCGAGTGAGACGATCGCGACCATGGTGTCGTGCCTGGCGCCGCGGCCGATGCGGTCACCGTGCCAGGCGACGCTGTCGCGCCCGTCCCGGTAGAAGCACAGTCCCGCGGTCGTGAACTCCTCGCCGAGTTCGGTCGCGTAGTGCGCGCTGAGGGCCGCCCGGCACCGGCCGAGCACCGGGTCGGGCAGCTGGTCGTCTTCGCCGTAGAAGCGCAGCAGCCGCGGCACGTCGACGGTCCTGTCGTACATCCGCCGCCGCTCCGCCCGCCACGGCACCGTCTCCGCGAGCCGGTCGAACAGGGCCGCTGATCCGGTCAGCCAGCCGCGCTGAACGTCAATCCAGGCGCCCCGGCTGAGCGGTACTCGCTCGGGCCGCAGCGTCCCCAGGGTGGCGTCGCCCCCCATATCGAGCAGTGACTCCTGTACAGCGATACTCATACGAACATGCTATCGCATCAGGCAAACGGGCGTTCGATGACATCTGCCGCACGTTCTGTCCCGGTCCGCTTGCCTGGACACGGGAGTTTCTTGCCGCTTCCCCGGGAACTTAACTGCTGGGTAGAATTCACCGTGACCATTCGAGCGAGCATTGAGCCTGGCAATGACCTGGTCGGCCGGTTCGGCGACACGGTAGTCCTGATCTCTCGCGACGGCGCGACCGATGTCAGTGCCAGCGAACTTCTCCGCCTTGTGGCCGAGCTCTCGGCCGACCGGGAGGCGCCGGCCACCGCGGTGGCGACCCGGCTGGCCAGCTGGGTCCTCGGCCACCTGTCAGGAAACATCGGCGCGTTCGGGATCGTAGCGCCGGTGCCCGACGGTGTCGTCGTGTTCCTGCGCGGGCCGGTGCAGTGCACGGTCAGCGCGGGCGATTCGGTCCGGCACCTGTCCGGCGAGCAGGCGCTGACCTGGGTGGACCAGATCCTGCCGGGGGCGTTCGACTGGCTGTCGATCGGCGCCGCCGCCCAGGGCGCCGCCGTCCAGGTGGACCCGTTGTCCGACCTGCAGGCGGGCGTGGTTCCCGGACGCGGGTTCGTGCTCAGCGGCGCCCTGAACGCCGGCCAGGGAGCCGCGGGGACGGCCGGGGCCGCGGGGGCCGCGGGGGCCGTCGGCGCCGATTCGGCGGCTGCCGTCGCCGCTAGTGAGCCCCTGCCGCAGGCTCAGCCGGAGCCAGCGGGCGTGGACACCGGGCAGGAGTGGGTGCAGGCTCCGCAGGCCGGCGCGGACGAGCAGACCGAGCCGTACGGTGGCGGTCAGCCGCCGGAGCCCTACGAGCCCGCGGGAGGCTCTGAGTCCCCCGAGCCAGCCGAGTCCTACCAGCCCGAGTCCTACGAGCCAGCCGAGTCCTACCAGCCGGCCGAGTCGTACCAGCCGGCCGAGTCGTACCAGCCAGCGGAGTCGTACCAGCCAGCGGAGTCCTACCAGCCCGCCGAAGCTTACGAGCCCGTCCCGTCCTACGACCAGGGCGCCCCGGAGTCCGAGTCGGCCCCCGGACGGCCCGGGCCCGCTCCCACGATGGTGACCGGCGCGCTCGCGCACGAAGCCAACGGCGGATCGGGCGGCCACGGACAGCCCGGCGCTGGCCAGGGGCCGGGAACCCTGCGGTCACAGGACGGCCAGGTCATCATCCTGGACCGGCCGTACGTGATGGGCCGGGAGCCCACCAACGACTCTTCGGTGCGCAACGGCGACGCGGCACCGTACCGGCTCGTTGACCCGGACAACCTGATCTCCCGGGTGCACGCCTACGTCTCCGTCGTCGGGAGCACCGTGTTCGTGCGGGACGCGTCTTCGGCTCAGGGCACCTTTATCGGCGGCCCCGGCGACCCGGACTGGACCAGGATCGGCCTTGACGGCACCCCGCTGCCGCCCGGATGGTCGCTGCGTATCGGGCAGCACATCTTTACCTTCCAGGCTGACGAGCCTGAGGTGATGTGACAGCAAGCGGAGTGACCCAGAGCGGAGCCGCCGGCTACTGAACTGAAGACCGGGGACGCCGGGATCGTGACGGCCTCAATGGCGAGGCATACGATCCCTGCGCCAGCGTGATCTGTCTTAGGCAGTGAAACCGGGCCGATAGCCCGGTAAATTGACGTAATCGATCAGCCCGTGCGTTTCCGGCGAGAATCTCGGAAACATTGCCACTGCTAACCTCGAGCAGCTCAGGTACCAGTGATGATCGAGCTAGTCGTTGATCGCGCTAGCTGTTGATCGAGCTAGCAGAATCGGCGGCACGCTGGCGAGGGTGTCCTCGCAGCCCGCCGCCGACTCGCACTGCCAGTCAGAGTGCGTGCACCTGCGCGGCCTGCGGCCCCTTCGGGCCCTGGGTCACGCTGTACTCGACCTTCTGGTTTTCTTCGAGGCTGCGGTAGCCGTTCGCCTCGATTGCGGAGAAGTGAACGAAGACGTCACCGCTGCCGTCGTCGGGGGCGATGAAGCCATAGCCCTTGTCCGCGTTGAACCACTTGACGGTCCCTTGAGCCATTTTTGCTGTATGTCCTTCTGGAAGAGCCTGAGACCCGCGCACTTCACGCGGATCAGCCGTGATGGCCGCCATCGTACGAAACCTGGGAGTCGATCGGCAATCTTTCCCTGATTCAATGGAGTCTTGGTGCTCAAGAGCACCATCACTTAGTTGAATCCGGACCGAATTACCATCGCAAAGCCCGTCAACGGCTAAGGCCAATCTACCGCATCCTGCGACGCGGGTCGGCGTTCTCCAGCGGGAAATATGTACCCGCCCAGCAGGCCCACTGCCAGGGCAGATATGTCAGAAATGTCTTCTGCGGCCTCAGCCGCGCCGGTTACCGGCGGTGCCGTGGCCCGCTGAATATCCAGAACGCCTGGATGATCCGCCAACATGGCCGCCGGACTGCGGCCGGTCGGTGCGCCCGGTCCGCGGCCGGAACGGCTGGCCGCCCGCCTGGGGACGCCCGCTCGCCTGGGGCCGCGCAGTTCCCTGTGACCGGGCACTTCCCTGTGGCCCCGTAGCGCGCTCGCCGCGGAACGGCCGGTCGTCACGTTCGTCACGGTACGGCCGGTCGTCGCGCACCGGCCGGTAGTCCCTAGCCGGACGGTCGTCACGGGCCGGACGGTCGTCATGCGGGCCGTCGTTGCGCGGCCCGTCGTTGCGGAAAGACCTGGTGTCACGGAACGAGCCAGCGGAACGGTCCTCGCGGCCCCGGCCGTCGCGCCCGGCCTGGCTGCCCGCGCCCCCGGGCCGCCACGACGAGCCCGGTTGCCGGTACCCGCCCTGAGCCGGCCGCTCGCTCGAGCGCGGCCACCAGTCGTTGCCGCCCCGGTCGTTACGCGCGCCGCCCCGGTCGTTCCGCATGCCGCGGTTGTCCCGGCCAGCCTGCTCATTCCGGCCGGCCCGGTCGCCCCGGCTGTCCTGGGCCGCGCGCTCGTTCCGGTCATTCCGGTGGTAGCGGTCGGCCCGATTGTCCTGGGCGGCGCGGTTGTTCCGGTCGTTCCGGTTGTCGCCGTCGGCCCGGTTGTCCTGGGCCGCGTGCTCGTTCCGGTTGTAGCGGTCGGCGCGGTTGTCCTGGGCGCCGCGGTCGTTCCAGTTGGCGCGGCCGTCCTGCCCGACGCGCGCACTGCTTTCGCCGCGGTTGAAGCGTTCGCCGCTGTCGCGTTCGCCGCGGTTGTAGCGGTCGCCCTGGTCACCGCGGGCACTGCTGTCGCCCCGGCCGTAGCGGTCGGCCCGGCCGTAGCGGTCACCCTGGGCGTAGCGGTCGCCTTGCGCGTAGCGGTCGCCCTGAGCGGGGCGGTCGTTTCTGTCGAAGCGCGCCGGGCGCTCGTCGCGGTCGCGCCAAGCGGGCCGCTCGCCGCGCTCGCCGCCGGCGACCGCCGGGCCGCGCCCGGTGATACCGTCCTGTCGGCGCGGACCGGAATTACCCGGCTCGGAGATACGCGGTCCGCGGTCCCTGAACCGGTTGTCACGCGGCTTGCGGCCGCGGTCGCGGTCGGCGCGCGGCCGGCCCTCCCAGGGCCTGCCGACGCCGGTCCGGCTGTTTGCTGCCAGCCGGTCCTCCGGCCGGACGAGCTCCGATACCTTGCCGGTCACGGTGACCCGGTCGGCGGGCGGCCCGGCGATCTCGGTCAGCACCTCGGAGTCCGCGTCTACGGTGACAACCGGGTGCGGCGTGATGCCGGCCTTGCGCATCATCGCGGTGACGTCGCGGATCTGTCCCTTGTTCTGCAGCGTGACGACCACGCCGTCGGCGCCGCCGCGGGCGGTACGCCCGGAGCGGTGCACGTAGGCCTTGTGCTCGGCGGGCGGGTCGGCGTGGACGACCAGGTCGATGCCGTCGATATGGATGCCGCGGGCGGCGATGTCGGTGGCGACCATTACCCGGGCGAGCCCGGAGGAGAACGCGGCCAGGTTACGGTCCCGCGCTCCCTGACGCAGGTTGCCGTGCAGCTCAGCGGCGGGGATGCCGGCCTCGGTGAGCTGGCGGGCGAGCCGCTCGGCGCCGTGCTTGGTCCTGGTGAACACCAGCGACCGCTTCTCGCCGCCGGCCAGCGCGGTGATCACCGCGATGCGGTGCCCCGCCTCGACGGTGAGCACGTGGTGCTCGATCTCGGCCGGGGAAGAGTTCTCGTCAACGGAGTGCAGCACCGGGTCGTTGAGGAAGCGCCGGGCGAGCACGTCGACGGCGGCGTCGAGGGTCGCGGAGAACAGCATCCGCTGCCCGCCGTCCGGCGTGGTCTCGAGCAGCCGCCTGACGATCGGCAGGAAGCCGAGGTCGGCCATCTGGTCTGCCTCGTCGATGACGGTGACCTGAACATCGGACAGGTCGCACTCGCCCTGTCCGATCAGGTCGGCCAGCCGCCCGGGGGTCGCGACAATAATGTCGGTCTTGTGCTGCAGCGCGTTGACCTGCGGCCCGTAGGCCACGCCGCCGTAGATGGTGGTAACCCAGAGGCCCATCGCCCGGGCCAGCGGCCGCAGGACGGTCGACACCTGGGTCGCCAGCTCGCGCGTCGGCACCAGCACCAGGCCGCGGGGACGGCCGCTCGCGGTCGACCCGCCAGCCAGCCGGCTGACCAGGGGAAGGGAGAAGCCGAGGGTCTTGCCTGAGCCGGTCTGCGCCCGGCCCAGGATGTCACGGCCGGCCAGCCCGTCCGGCAGCGTGGCCGCCTGGACAGGGAACGGCGTGATGATTCCCTGTTCGCCGAGGACATCCACCAGCGCGGCGGGCACGCCGAGGGCGGCGAAGGTGGTGGCGGTCTCGGTCACGTCTTGTTCGGGCACAGCGGAATTGTCTGCGGGCATGGCAGTCAACGGAAAATCGTCTCCAGGACTCGGGCGGTCGCTAATCTGCGGCGGTCATAGTGATCTCGCCGCTCAGGCGCGGACTGTATAAGTCACGCCTATGCAAACCGATGTCCGTGTGATCCGATTCGGTGCACCGAGCGACCTACGCTCCGGTAAGTCTATGTCACCGCCGCCCCGGCCGCACGTGCGCCCGGGAGTTCGGCTGGCTCTGGCAAGCCGCAGGTCCCTGAACTGCCCCCGCGAGTCCCTGAACTGCCCCCGCACGTCCCTCAACTGCCCCCGCACACGGCGAATCACTCTCAACCTCCGCGAATCGCCTGCGAGCCCCGTCAGACCCACCCGCCTCAGCCCCGATGATTGGGTGTCCGTATCGCCCGTATTCGGTCATAAGGACACCCAATCCTGCGACGGGACGGCCTGGGCCGCCTGGCCGGCCGGCCGCGGGTTCGGCCAGCCGCGAGTTCTGACAGAGCGCACCGTCAGGCCGCGGCGGGCGCCGCGGTCACCGTCATCCGCGCCGCGATCCCGGCGACGAGCGCGGCGGCACGGTCCAGGTCAGCCGGGTCCGCGCAGACACCGCTGACCACGCCGAGCGCGCCTGCGCCAGGGAATACCACCAGCGCCTGCGCCTGCCCGGTCGTTACCGCACGCCCGTTGAGCTGCTGCGTCACCATGCAGCGGACCTGGACCGCGGGATTGCCGTCGGCCGCGGCGAAGTCTTCGGTGATCCCGGTACCCGCCGGGTGCCTGGACTTGAGCGCGGCCTTGAGCACGTCCTCGGGGGCCGCCCCGGGCGCGGGGTGGAAGGCAGCGACCGCGATCGAGACCAGCACGACCGATTCCCGCGCGCCGGCCGCGCCGCGGTCAACCCCGCACCAGGCGGCCCAGTCGCCGCCAGTGTCTAGGCTGACCATCCCGTCGGGCACGCTCGCGGTCATACAGAACGGGCGCGGCGTTACACCCATCACGTCCATCGTGACACCAGCCTTCCGGCTGCCGTCCCGGGCCAGCAGCGCCTGCTCGCGCCCAGGTTTTCCATGCTCTACCTGCTATGACGTTCTACCCAGGCAAAAAGTTCAAAATGCGCCGGCACCCGGATTGTCATCCGCGGCGGCTAGCGTGCAGAGCAGAGAGCGGGTGATCGGATGATCGAGGGCACGCTGGTCGCGGAGAGCCTGCGGCCGGGCACGGAGCTCGGCGGGATGCGCCTGGCCGTCGTCAAGCTCAGCCGGCGGGCGGCGGGCGACGTGGCAGCCGGGCAGCCGGAATTGTGGACGCTCATCGAGTTCGAGGCGGGCGAGGCGGCCGCCGAGCGGCTCGCCCGGCTGCTGGCGGACGGGCTGGACGACAAACCCGCCTGGTATGCCGATTTCCGCACGCACGGGGAGACATGGGTGGTTTACCCCGGCCGGGTCTTCCGCTACCGGCGCGGCGACGCGGACGCGCGGGCGGAAGCCGCGGCCTACGGCCGCTCGCTGGGCATCCCGGGCAACCAGCTCGACTGGCCCGTGTAGAGATGCGGGCAGCAGACTGAGCTATGCCTGAATTCGAGGCGTTCTTCCGCACGGCGACCGGACACGGGCCGCACGGTTACCTGGCGCGGATCGCCAAGGACGGGCTGCCCGCCCAGGTCCAGATGCCGGCGGCGGCCGCTAAGACGGAATTGATCCTGGCCTGGCTGTGGCGGCGGCTGCACGGGCCTGACCCGGCCGTGACACCACGGCGGCTGCTGTACGTGCTGCCGCCGGGGGCACTGCCCGAGGCCTGGTCGGGCTCGCTGCGGGCCTGGCTGGCCAGGCTGGAGCTCGCCGACCAGGTGGCCGTGCACGTGGTGCGTGGTGGCAGCGGCGAAAACACCGGGGACTGGCGGGAGAACATGCATCAGCCCGCCATCGTCTTGGGGGAGGCTGACCTGCTGGTGTCGAAGGCGCTCAACCGCGGGTACGGCACAGGGCGGGCCCTGTACCCGGTCGACTTCGCCCTCGTCTGCAACGGGGCGCAGTGGATCGTCGACGAGCCGGCCAGGTGCCAGCGGGCGGTCGCCACTCTGCGTCAGCTCGCCGGGCAGGTGGCGGTCTTCGGTACCGCGGAGCCGTTCGCAGTGACCTGCCGGACCGCGGCGGATCCAGGCGGGTGGCGGCATGCGGACCGGTCCGCCGAGCCCGGAGACGACGCTGGCGAGCCCGGCGATTCCGCCGCGCCCGGCGATTACCCGGCCCTGGCGGCCTTCGCGGCCGCGTCACACCGGGCGGGCACGCTCACGCTGGTCGAGGTTGACCGCGGGGCGGCCGCGCGGGAGGTCTACCGGCCGCTCAGGGACGGGCCGGCCCGCTGCGTGCTGCTGCATGCCCAGTTCCGCGGTATCGAACGCTCCGCGCGGGCGGCGGAAATCGTCGCCGACCCAGTGGACCTGATCGTGGTGTCGGCCGGGAAGGCGGCGTCCGGGCTTGGCCTGACTCCAGCGGTAGTGGTGACCGAGACAGCCCCGCGGCCGACCCCGGCCCCGAGGTCAGGCCAGCCGGCGGTGCTCCCGGAAGGCCCGCTGGCCCGCGAGATCCCGGACCTGATCACTCTCTTCGACACCGCACCCGTCCCGCCCGACCCCGCCGGGCTCGTTGACGGCTGCTTGCGCGACGGCGGCCAGCCCGACGTGGAACTGGCCTGGGTCACCTGGACGGCGGGGCCGGACGGGGCCCCGGACCCGGAGGTGCGGTACCCCGCGCCCGAATACCGCTGCCGGGTCAGCGTCAGCGAGGCCCTGGAACTGGCCGAGAGCAGGCCGGTCTGGCGGTTCAACCGCGCGGCGGGGGAGTGGCAGCCCCTCACCCGGCTATCGCCGACGACACCTGGCGTGCCCACGGCCCCTGGCGTGCCACGGGCGCCTGACCAGTCCGTGGCGTCCGAGGAGCCCGTGGCGTCCGAGGAGTCCGTGGCGTCCGAGGAGTCCGTGGCGTCCGACGAGTCCGTGGCGCCTGGCGAACCGCTGGAACCCTATGAGCTGCTTCTCGTGGACGCCGCCGCGGGCGGCTACGACCCGGAGACCGGCTTCGACCCGCGGGCTCGGATGCCGGTACCGGACAGCCCGGAGGTGCTGACCCCAGCCGAGCGCACCGAGCACGCCGAGCGGGCCGAGCGCGCCGCGATCGCCGCCGCCGCGGCGGCACCGGAGCAGCCGGGTCCGGCCGGGCCGGCGCGGAGCTGGCAGTCGCTGAGCGAGCACAGCGAGCGGGTGCGCGACCAGGCCGCCGCGCTCCTCGCGGTCCTCGCGCCCGCGCTGCCCCCGGTGGCCGCCCGCGCCGCGGTCCTGGCCGGCTACCTGCACGACGTGGGCAAGGCGCACCCCGTCTGGCAGGACGCCTTGTGCGCGCTGGCCGGCGAGGCCGACGCGGCCACCGTCGCGGCGGGCCGTCCCTGGGCCAAGTCCGGCACTGACGGCCGCCTGGAGTTCGCCGGCGGCGTGGCGTTCCGGCACGAGCTGGCCTCGCTGCTGCTGATCGACGGGCCACTGCGGCCGCTCCTCGCGACGTCGCCTGACCCCGACCTCACCAGGTACCTGGTCCTCGCCCACCACGGACTGCTGCGCGTCCAGGTGCGCGATCCCGCCACGCCGGCCGCCGCGGGCCACGCCGGCCAGGGGGTGCTGCTCGGACTCGAGCACGGGGCGACGACCGGCATCCCGCCCGTCCTGGGCCAGCCAGGGAGCACGCTCAGCGTCGACCTCGGGCAGTTTTGCCCGGGCGGCGACCGGTCATGGTCAGAATCCGTCCGCGCGCTGCTCGGCCGGTACGGCCCGTTTACGCTCGCCTATCTGGAGGCAATTGTCCGGATCGCGGACTGGCGGGCCAGCGGCGGAAGGGAACTCCCGTCCGCCGACCGTTAATATTCGGGAAACGACCATATCTATGTCTCTGCTTTGGCTGCCTTCTTGAGAGACAATGAAATCCCGGTCACCGCGCGATGACGCGTCAGCCGGCGACGAGTACGCGCTGACGCCTGCCCGGTCGATCCGCGCACTCCACGGAACGTGGCGGTGGCGCGGGCGCTTGCGGCTCGCTCCGCGCCGCCGCCACCCGTTCCGGTGTCTCGCGTGCGTTCCGGTCGTCCGGCGCCGCCGTTCCCGTGTTCTCGCGCGGCCTAGTCGCCGACGTCGGCCGCCGTCCCGCCGGTTATCCGCACCAGCTCACCGAACGAAGTGGGGAACACCGTATGCGGATGCCCCGCCGCGGCCCACACCACGTCGTATTTCGCCAGCCAGTTGTCGACCAGGGTGCGGACCGGGGCGGGGTGCCCGACCGGGCCGACACCGCCGATGACCTGCCCCGTCCACGCCCGGACCGATCGCGCGTCGGCCCTGCCGACCAGCTCCGCGCCGATGAGCGCGGCCACCCGCCCGGTGTCCACCCGGTGCGCGCCGCTGGTCATCACCAGCAACGGCGCCCCGTCGGCGGCGAACACCAGGCTGTTGGCGATCGCGCCCGCCTCGCAGCCAAGCTGCGCCGCGGCCGCCGCAGCGGTCGGTGCGGGCTCCGGCAGCACCCGGACCTCGCCGGGCACCCCTGGTTCTGTGAGCACGCCCGCGAATCGCGAGACGTCAACCGTAGCCATGGATCTAAGCTATCGAGGCCGGCTGGCGGAATGGCGCGGAAAACGCCGCCCGCCCGGAAAATCCCCTCAAACAAGGGAAAAGGAACGGCTGGCAATTCCGGTCTCGATTGCGGAACCCCGGAACCCCGGAAACCCGGAAGCCCGGAACCCCGGATCAGGAACAAGCCTAGGGAATCTCGAGCCGGAGCGCGCCGCCGCCGGCGCTGGCGTCGAGCAGTTGCCGCACATAGGCAGACCCCGCGTCGTACTCGGCGTCATAACGGTCAGGGCCGAGCGCGGCCTTGGCTTCCCCCACCGCCTGCTGGTGCCGTTCCTCCATGATCGCGGTACCGCTGAACCGCACGCTGCCGCCGCGCTCCCACAGCGGGTCAGCGGCCCCGAGCAGCCACGCGGTCCTGGCCGGCGAGCTGGTCCGCAGCGACAGCCAGCCGAGCACGTCGAGCGCGTAGCCCATCCCGATGACGTCCCCGAGCTCCTGCTTCCCGTACAGCGCCTTGCGCAGCGCGGTGTCGCAGTCGGCCTCACGGCCCGGCATGTTGAACAGCGCGACCCCGGACACGAACAGCAGGTAGGTCTTGATCCACTGCTCGCGGGTGTCCGGGCCGAGCATCACCAGGCCCTCATCGCACACGGCCACGCACTCGGCCGGCCGCCCGGCCAGCTGGTGCAGGTGGCCGAGCTCGGCCAGCAGCATGAGCTCACCCGAGCGGTCGCCGCACGCGCGCAGCCGGATCCGCGCCTCCTTGCCGATCCTGGCGGCCTCCTCGTGCCGTCCGAGGAAAGTGAGCGTGAGCGTCATGTACTGATAGCCCCGGGCGGTGACGGCATCGTCGCCGAGCTCCGCCGCCATCGCGGTCCCGGTCTCGCAGTCCTCGAGCGAGTTGAGCGCATCGCCCATGAAGGACCGCAGGAACCCGCGACTGACCAGCGCCCGCGCGCGCTCGGGGCCGGACTCGGTGAACAGGTCGAGCGCCTTGGTGAGCCAGTAGCCGCCTTCGCCGAGCAGCCCGGAGATCTGCCAGTACCCGTACAGGGAGGAGGCCAGGTCCGCTCCCGCCCGCCAGCGGTCCTGCATCACGGCGGTGGCGACTGCCCCGGAAGCGCGGCCTGGTATCCCGTCAGAATCGACCGCCAGCGAATCGTCAGGCGCGGGCTCGTCGTCAGGCTCGAGCGCGTACTCGAGCGCCGCCCGCACGTTGGAATGCACCTCGCGCAGCTCGCGGTAGCGGTCCATCTGGTCTTCGTCGATGAAATGGGCGCCGAAGTACTGTGCCATCGCCAGGTACCGCGCGATGTGCCTGGCGCGGCAGGAGGCCAGCTCGCCCGACGCCTGCAGCCGCTCGGCGCCGAATTCCCGCAGCATGTCGAGCATCCGGTAGCGCTCGCCCTCGCGCAGCACCACGGACTTGTCGACCAGCCCGATGAGCGCGCCGACCACGTCGGGCGCTTCCAGGGAGACCTCCGCGCACACGTCCTCGGCCGCGTCGAGGCTGAACGTCCCTGCGAACACGGACAGGCGCCGCCAGAGCCGCCGCTCGGCCGCCGTGCACAGCTCGTGCGACCACTCGATGGCGGTGCGCAGCGTCTGATGCCTTGGCAGGGCACCCGGCCTGCCGCCGGTCAGCACCGCGAACCGGTGGTCGAGGCGCTTGACCAGCTCGGACAGTGGCAGGGTGCGCAGCTGCACCGCCGCCAGTTCGATCGCGAGCGGTATGCCGTCGAGCCGCCGGCAGACCCGGATAACGTCGGCCGCGGTGTCCGCGGTGACCTCGAATCCAGTCCGCGCGCTGGCCGCCCGCAGCGCGAAAAGCTCGATCGCGTCCCCGCTGCCGGCCAGGCTGCCCGCCGGGAGCGCGTCGTGCTCGGGCACCGGGAGCGGCCCGATCGGGAAGATATGCTCGGCCGCCATGTCAAGCGGCTGCCTCGAGGTGGCCAGGACCGACACGCCTGGCGCCTCCCGCAGCACCGCCTGGACCAGGTCGGCGCAGGCGTCGAGCAGGTGCTCGCAGGTGTCGAGTATGAGCAGCAGCCGCCGGTCGCGCAGGTACTCGATCAGCGCGGCGAGGGCTGACCGCAGGTCCTGCTCGGGCAGGCCGAGCACGCCGGCCACGGTGTTGGGCAGCAGCGCGTTGTCACGCAGGCCGGACAGCTCGACGATCCACGGTCCGTCCGGGTAGCGGGCAGCGGCCTGCGCGGCGGCTACCAGCGAGACCCGCGTCTTGCCGACGCCGCCAGGTCCGACGATCGTCACCAGACGGTGCTCCGCCAGCATTGCTGCGATCCCGGCGAGTTCGTCCTGCCTGCCGACGAAGTCGGTGTACTCGCCCTGTGGAAAACGTCCGGCCACTGAACAATCACCGCCAACTTCGACGCGTCGTACGCGGGCCAGGAACCGGCCGTGTCGACCCGCTTGCCTAGAGATATCACCATGCGCGACGTCTCGTCACGGCGAACAAGAAGTCCGCCCGCCGTTTAGGTAGAACCACCCATGGCCCAGCTGCCCGCACTAAGCATTCTGCCATCATTAGTACGTATATACGCGCCCGCCGGGCTCCGGCGGGCGCCCCGCCGGGGGCGGCTAGGTATAGCGGGGCCGGCCGCCCGCCGCCCGCCGCGGGCCCGAGCCTGCCGGTCCGGTCCGCTAAATTGAGCAGAATTATCCCGAACGGTCGCCGCTGACACCGGCGGCGCCACGCGTCGCGCACCGGCGGGTACGCGCGGCTGGCGGCTGGAGCTGATGTGAGTAGCGATCTTGACGAATGGTCGGTCGGCAGCCTCGACCTCGACGCCTACCTGCGGCGCATTGGCTACGCGGGACCCGTGGACGCGTCCGAGGCCACGCTGACGACGCTGTACCGGGCCCACCTGGCGGCGATCCGGTTCGAGAACCTGGGCGTCTTCCTCGACGGCGGTATCAAGGTCGACCTGGAGTCCGTCCAGGAGAAGATCGTCTTCCGCGGCCGCGGCGGCTACTGCTATGAGCAGGCCCAGTTGTTCGGCGCGGTGCTCGAGCGACTTGGCTTCGGCGTCGAGCGGCGGCTGGCCCGGGTCGGCCCCGACGGCGGCGAGGCCCGCCCGCGCACGCACCTGACCCTCCGGGTGCGGTCAGGCCAGCAGGTCTGGCTGGCGGACCCGGGTTTCGGCTCGTCACCGCCCGCCCCGCTGAGCCTGCGCCGGTACCGCTCGGGCGGCCCGCAGGAGGTGGACGGCTGGATCTACGAGGTGGCGCCGGACACCGAGCACGGCGACGAGGTGTGGAAGCTGCGCGAGTACCAGGCCGGCCAGTGGGTGACGCTGCACCGCTGGGACGAAGGCCGGGTTCACCCCGTCGACGTGCTGCTGTCCAATCACTACACGTCCACGCACCCGGACTCGTGGTTCACCTGGCAGCCAGTCATCGTCAGGCGCGACCCCGGCGCGATCCGCTCGATTGTCGGCCGCGGCTACACCGTCACCCGCGCCGGCCACGTCAAGGAACGCCGTGAGCTGACCGACCAGGAGTTCGCCGCCGCGCTCACCGGCGAGTTCGGCATGACGCTGACGGCCGACGAGGTGGCGGCGGCGGTGGCGGCGCCGTCCGGCGGTGACCGGAAGCCGGCGGTCGGCGTGGCCCCGGGAACCTAGCCCGTGGACCTGGCGCTGCGAAGGCGCCCCCGGGAACCTAGCCCCGGGAACCTAGCCCCGGGAACCTAGCCCGGCCCGCCCGGCCCGCCCGGCCAGGCTAAAACGCTTGCTCTTCTTCTTCCGCCGCCGCCTCAGCCGCTTCGGCCGCCAGCCGCTCGCTGGCCTGCTCGTGCAGCACCGAGTGCTGCCTGGTGAACCCCGGCAGCCGCCAGGCCAGCAGCACCGCCCCGGCGATGCAGGCGAGCCCGCCGGACACGACCGACACCGTGTCCCCGAAGGCGGTGGCGACCGCGCCCGACTCCAGGTCGCCAAGCCGGGGCCCGCCGGCCACGACGGCCATCTGCACGCCCATTAGCCGCCCGCGCATTCCGTCGGGCCCGGCGAACTGGATGATCGTGTTCCTGAAGACCGCGGAGAGCACGTCGGCCCAGCCGGCCACGGCCAGCATCACCAGGGCCAGCGGCAGCCAGTGGGCGATGCCGAACACCGCGATGGACGCCCCCCAGATCAGCACGGAGCAGATGACGGCGAGTCCCTGCCGCCGCACGCGTCCGACCCAGCCGCTGGTCAGCGCCCCGACCAGGGCACCCGCGCCGGGTGCGGCATAGAGCAGGCCGACGGTGGTGGCGCCGCCGCCGAAGACGTTCGCCGCCAGCGCCGGGAACAGCGCCCGTGGCATACCGAACACCATCGCGTTCACGTCGATCAGGTAGGCCCCCTTCAGCTGCTGCGACTTGCGCACGAAGCGGAGCCCGTCAACCGTCGAGCGCCACCCGGGCCTGGCCGGGGCGGTGCCGGGTTCGCCCAGTGACGGGGCTGGCTGCGGCGACAGGGTGAGCACGGCGGCGAGTGCGATCAGGAAGCTGAGCACGTCGAGCCAGTAGATGAGGTGCACGCCCGCCCCGGCCAGCAGCAGCCCGGCGACCGCCGGACCGACGATCGCGCCGGTCTGGAACAGCGACTGGAAGATCGCGTTGGAGGCGGGCAGCAGGTCCATCCCGACCATGCCGGGCAGCATCGCGTTGCGGGCCGAGCTGTCGACTCCCGACAGGGAGGCCTGGACCGCGGGAAACAGGAACAGCGGCCACAGCGATGGCCCCAGGTCGGCGTTGAGCGCCAGCCCGGCGCTGCACAGCGCGGCCACCGACTCCACGATGAGCAGCAGCTTGCGGCGGTCCATCGCGTCGACAAGCGACCCGCCGAGCAGCGACCCGAAGATCAGCGGGAACAGCTGCGTCAGCGACACGAGCCCGACCATGAGCGACGACTTGGTGATCGCGTAGACCTGGAAGGGAACGGCGACGGTGGTGAGCTGGGTGCCGAGAACCGAGACCCCGAGCCCGGTGATCAGCGCCCGGTAGTCACGCGACCGCCGCAGCGGCGTGAGGTCGAGCAGCACGCGGCTGGCCAGCTTGCGCGAAGCGACGGGGCTCATTCATGACTCTTCTGACCAGGCATCGCCCCCAGGATAACCTAGTTAGGCACGCTAACGGTTCGGGTATTCCCGGTGCGCCCCGGGGCCTGGCGTGACCCGGCTGACCTGCGGTTCGGCGAAACCGGCAGCCGCGAACGCGTCCTTGACCGCCGCGGCCGCGACGGGCACCAGGGTCGCGTCGGCCAGCACGATGGCCGAGCCGCCGAAGCCGCCGCCTGTCATCCGCGCGCCGAGCGCGCCCGCCCCGAGTGCCGCCTCGACGGCGAGATCGAGCGCGGGGGTGGTGATCTCGTAGTCGTCGCGCATCGAGTGGTGGGACGCGGTCAGGTAGCGGCCGACGTCGTCCATCGCGCCCGCTTCGAGCGCGGCGACGGTCGCCTCGACGCGCGCGTCCTCGGTTACCACGTGCCGGACCCGGCGGAAGGTCTCGTCGTCGAGCTCCCGCTCGATCCTGGGCAGGTCTGCGACCGTCAGGTCGCGCAGGGCGGGCACGCCGAGCTGGCGGGCGGCCTTCTCGCACGAGGCCCGCCTGGCCGCGTAGCCGCCGGCCGCGTGCGCGTGCCGTTCGCCGGTGTCCGCCAGGAACAGGGCGAGGCCGGCCGGCGCCAGGCGCAGCGGGACCGTCCGCGCCTCCCGGGTCCGGCAGTCGAGAAACACCGCCGCGTCGGCCTGGCCGAGCAGCGACGCGTACTGGTCCATGATCCCGGTCGGCGCGCCGACGATCTCGTTCTCCGCCCGCTGCCCGGCGCGCGCCAGTTCCGCCGTGGACAAGTCAATGCCCCACAGGCTGGCTAGCACGCCCGCGGCGGCGATCTCGAGCGCCGCCGACGACGAGAGCCCACCCCCGGCAGGCACCTCGGAATGGATGAACAGGTCGGCTCCGGCCTCCGCCGGCAGGTCACGGACCTGCCGCAGCGCCCAGGCGACCCCCAGCGGGTACGCGGCCCAGCCGGTGACGGCGCCGGCGTCGATGTCCGCGACGGGGAACGTAACCCGGTCCGGTGCGAACGTCGAGGCGACGCTGACGAGCCCGTCGTCGCGCCCTGCGGCGGCGACGGCGGTCCGCTCGGTGATCGCGAACGGCAGCACGAAGCCGTCGTTGTAGTCGGTGTGCTCGCCGATCAGGTTGGCCCGGCCGGGCGCCGACCACGCCACGGCGGGGGCGTGCCCGTACACGTCGGTGAAACCGCCGGCGGCGAGCCTGGTCACCGTCATCGGGGCTGGGGCCCTGGTGCTGCCCATGTCAGCCGACCCCGGCCAGCGCCGACCGCAGCCGCTCGGCGGCCGCCTCAGGCTCGATGTCGCCGATGAACGCGCCCATGCCAGTCTCGGAACCGGCCAGGTACTTCAGCTTGTCCGCCGCCCGGCGGGGCGAGGTGATCTGGAGCATCAGCCGGATGTCGTTACGGCCGGCCACGAGCGGCGCCTGGTGCCAGGCGGCGATGTACGGGGTCGGGGTGTCGTACAGCCGGTCAAGCGCGCGCAGCAGCCGCGGGTAAAGGACGGCGATCTCGTCCCGCTCGGCGCCGCTCGCCGCGGCCAGGTCAGGGATCGGCCGGTGCGGCAGCAGGTGCACCTCGACGGGCCAGCGGGCGGCGAACGGCACGAACACGGTGAAGTGCTCGCCCGCGATCAGCACCCGGTCGGACTTGGCCTCGAACGTGAGGATGTCGTCCATCAGCGTCGGCCCGTAACTGGCGACGGAGGCAAGCAGGTTCTTCGTGCGCGGCGTCACGTAGGGGTAGGCGTAAATCTGCCCGTGCGGGTGATGCAGGGTGACCCCGATCTCGGCCCCGCGGTTCTCGAACACGTACACCTGCCGGACGCCCGGCAGCTCCGACAGGGCCGCGGTCCTGTCGGCCCACGCCTCGACCACGGTCCTGGCACGGGACGGGCTGAAGTCCGCCCACGATCCGGTCCGCTGCGGCCCGAAGCACACCACCTCGCAGCGCCCGTACCCCGGCAGTGACCGCCCGAGTCCGATGCCCTGGGAAGACGGGGTGCCCGCCGCCGACTGGGATCCCGGCAGGCCGGGGCCGAACGACGGTGACTTGTTCTCGAATACGGCCACGTCGTACTGGTCGGGGATCTCCGTCGGATTCCCAGGCGTCGACGGCGCCAGCGGGTCGAGCTCGGCGGGAGGCAGGAACGCGCGGTTCTGCCGCGCGGCCGCGATCGAGATCCAGTCGCCGGTCAGCGGGTCCTGCCGCAGGACGGGCAGCGCGGGCCTCGGGGCCGGCGGCCGGGTGTCGGTGGCGCGCTCCGGCGGCAGCGACGTGTCCGCGTCGTCGAAGTAGATCAGCTCCCGGCCGTCACTCAGCCTGGTGACCCGCTTGGTGATGCTAGCCATCGGTAACCGCAGTTCCTTCCGCGCCTTGGATCGGGCTCGTCCCATCTTGGCGGAAACCGGGGCGGCCCGATAGCCGCCGTTTGCGCTAACTTCGCCGGCCAGCCTTGGCTCACTGAGTCCTGGCAGGGGCATACCTTGTGATCAGGCTCGGCCGGCCCAGGCCCGCTGGTGTTGACTGCGCTGACTCAGGCGTTGCCAGCTCGGACCTTGCCCCCTCAGACTCCGCTGGCTTTCTCAGACTCCGCTGGCTTTGACTTCGCTGCCGCCGGCTTCGCCGGCGTTGACTAGCCGGCCCCTCCCTTGTGTTCAGACCTTGCCCGCGTTGACGAAGCTGGCGTGATTCTCCGGCGCGAGGACAACCCAGACCTGGCCGGGCGCGAACAGCATCCGTTTGCCGTCGAGCTGGGTGAACGTGGTGCCGCCCGCCAGGGTCGGCCGTGACCAGCGCACCGTGTAGACCCGCCCGTCGCGCAGGATGACCGCCCGGCCCGAGCCAGTCGACTTGGCGTACGGCGGACGGCCGCCGTACTCGAGGAAACGCGACGTGCTGATCTGCGTGTACTGCACGACCACGGTGCTGCCGCCGAGCTGGCCGCCCTCCGTGGCCAGCGCGGGCGCGCCGTCGATCCAGGTCAGCCAGCGCTTGGCGGCGGCCGACCAGCGGAAGGTGTACGTAGCGGCCGGGTACTTGACCGAGTAGGACGCCGCGGCGGTGCCGCCCGGCTGCGGGCCGAACCGGAACCCGATATCCGCCGCCTTGCTCGCGCCGTGCGCCTCGCTCAGCAGCGTCCTGGGGCTGGCGTAGAGGTTGTAGGGCGCGATCCGGTCCTGATCGCGGTAGTAGCCGCCGACCTGGAGCGCGTACAGGTCGGCGACCGGCGCCCGCTCGATGAACGGCACCAGGTGCGGTGTCGCACCTGACCACGCGAACGCCGGCCGCCCGAACTGGCGCAACAGGTCGAGATCGCTCTGCCTGGCGCTGCGGACCGGCCCGACGGCCGGCGGGATCCGCGAGGAGAAGACGGCCGTGAACCGGGTCAGCCCGCCCTCGACCGGGATCACGTACACGATGTCGGCTGACCGCAGCCCTGTCTGCGGCCGGGCGTTCACGATGTTGTCGATTTTCACCGCGAGCACCGGCCCGAGCGCCTTGACCGGCTCCCCGGTGAACGGGTCGAGCAGCGGCCCGTGCGACGGCACCGGTGCGGCCTGCGGTGCGACCCGCGGCGTCGACGGCACGGCGGCCGCCGCCGCGCGGGCCGGTGCGGGCCGGGGATCGCTGCCGGGAGTCAGCGCCAGCGTGACCGACACCGCAGCCGCGACCGCGGCCAGCGCGACCGCACCGGTCGCCCACGGGTGCCTGGATATCAGCCGGCGCGGGCCTGATGGCCCTCCGGCCGGGTGCCGCGGGCTGCCCATGGGCCGCCTTCCGTCGTCGCCGAGCTCTGTCGCTAGTCCCAGACTGGCAGGTCGTGCCCGCGCTCGGTACTGATGCGCCGCATTGTGTTGTTACGGCCACGCTGTGTGTATAGCTCCTGCTAGGGTGACCGCCAAGTCGTGCGGGACGACTTAGGGTCTGCTGGCGCGAGCCAGCATTGGGGGTGCGTGTTTTGTCTGGTTATCTAAGGTGCTCGGCCCCGGTGGCCGGTTACCCTCTGCATATGTCGGGTGGAACGAGTTTCCGGCTGGTGCGCCGTCCGCTTGGCTGGGATCTGGACCCGGCCGAAGTGCTGCGCCTGGTCAGGGAGGACGCGCATCCGGTCGCGCTCTTCGGCGACTGGGCCGGCGGCGGCGATGTCGTTTCCGCCGAGCCGGTGCTGGTGCGGGCCGCGCCGGACGCGCTCGGTGACGTCTTCGACGCGCCGTTCCCGTTGGGCGGCGACGGACCAGGCGAGCTGCTCAGCGCCTTCGGCGGCGGGTGGATCGGCTATCTCGGCTACAGCGCGGGCGGCGAGGCGCTGCCCGCTGCCGGGCCGCGTGCCCTGCCCGCCTGGTGGTTCGGCTACTACGACCACGTGCTGCGCCGTGACCGGGTGGCCGGGGAGTGGTACTTCGAGGCGCTGTGGACCGACGAGCGGGCGGTGGCGCTCGAGGACCGGTTTACCGAGCTGGTCGGTCGCGCCGCCCCCGCCGCGGGCCGCGCGTACCTGTTTTCGCCGTTCCGGCTGGTGCCGGGCGCGGAGCAGCACCAGGCGGCGGTCCGCAAGGCGGTGGAGTACATCCACCAGGGCGATATCTTCCAGGCCAACATCACCCTGCGGGCCGAGGCGGAGTTCGTCGGCGATCCGCTCGACGCGTTCTGCCAGGGGGCGTCTGCCCTGCGGCCGCCGTTCGCCGCTTTCATCGGCGTCTCGCCGCCCGACGGCCGGCCAGGTCCGGCCGCGGCCCGCAGCGCCATCGCGTCGCTGTCGCCCGAGTTGTTCCTGCGGCGGGCCGGCGAGACGGTGGTCTCCAAGCCGATCAAGGGCACCGCCCGCCGCGGCGCCGACGAGGACGCGGCCGCCGTCCAGCGGGCCGAGCTCGAGGCATCGGCCAAGAACCGGGCCGAGAACGTGATGATCGTCGACCTGGTACGCAACGACCTCAGCCGGGTCTGCGTGCCAGGCACGGTCACCGTCCCCGTGCTGCTCGGACCCGAGCCGCACCCCGGTGTCTGGCACCTGGTCTCCACCGTGGCCGGCACCCTCAAGGCGGGCGCGGGGGACGGCGACCTGCTGCGGGCCGCGTTTCCGCCGGGGTCAGTCACCGGTGCGCCCAAGGTCAGGGCGCTTGAGATCATCGACGAGCTGGAAACCGGCCCGCGTGAGGCGTACACCGGCGCGATCGGCTACCGCTCGCCGGTGGCCGGCCTCGAGCTGAACGTGGCGATCCGCACGTTCGAGTTCGCCGCGGGCAAGGCCTGGCTCGGTGCGGGCGGCGGCATCGTAGCCGACTCCGACCCGGCCGCCGAGTACGCGGAGTGCCTGATCAAGGCGACGCCGCTGCTGAACGCGACGGGCGCCAGGCTCGACGCGGCCGCCCCGCCTGGCAAGTCCGCCGACCACGGCCTGGCGGCGCTGCTGCCGCGCCCCACGGCGGGCGTCTTCTCCTCGCTGCTGGTCGCCGGCGGGCAGACCCGCGGCCTCGACGCCCACCTGGCCCGCCTGGAGTCGAGCACCCGCGCCCTGTACGGCAAGGAACTGCCCGCGTCGCTGCGCGGTGAGCTAGCCGACTGCCTGGCCGGCCAGCCGGACGGCCGCCTGCGGATCACCGTCCGCCCGGTCGGCGGTCCGCTTCAGGCCACGGTCGAAGTCGTGCCGCTCGGGCCCGCGCAGGCGACGGTTACCCTGCGCCCGGTGACCGTCCCCGGCGGGCTCGGCGCGCACAAGTACCGCGACCGGCGGCTGCTCGCCGCCCTGACCAGCCGGGAGCAGCTGCCGCCTGACGGGCAGCTGCTGCTCACCGACGAGACCGGCGAGCTGCTCGAGACGGACCGGGGCAGCGTGTTCGCGGTCATCGACGGCGTGCTGCTCACCCCGCCCGCCGACGGCCGCATCCTGCCCGGCACCACCCGCGGCGCCGTGCTGCGGGCGGCCCGCGCCCTGGGCCTGCGGGTCGGCAAGAAACCGCTCACGCTGGGCGAGCTGGCCGAGGCCAGCGAGGTCTTCGTCAGCAACGCGGTCGCAGGCGTCGTTCCTGTCACCGGCGTTGACCAGGGGAGTGCGGGCCCGGCCACCGTTAACGGCGTGGCCTTCAGCGGTCCAGCCCTCAGCGGTCCAGCCCTCAGCTGGCCGCCCGGTCCGGTCACCGCGGCGCTCGGCGCCGACCTGGGCAGCCGCCCGGCGGACGGTCCGGTAGCGTTGCCGAGCCCGCCCGCCCGGGCGGCCGGCGACTGGCCGGGTTCCCCGCCCGCGACCCGCGGCCCGGCTCGCCCGCTCGTCATCCTCATCGACAACTACGACTCGTTCACCTGGAACCTCGCCCACCTGCTGAACACCGCGGGCGCGCGGACCGAGGTCGTGCGCAACGACGAGGTGACGGCCGCCCAGGTCGTCGCCGCAGGCCCGGCCGGCGTGGTGATCTCCCCGGGACCGTGCGCCCCGGCCGAGGCGGGCATCAGTATCGCCACGGTCACCGCGTGTGCCGCCGGCGGGGTGCCGCTGCTCGGCATCTGCCTGGGGCACCAGGCCATCGGGGCCGCGTTCGGGGCGCACATCGTCAACGCGCACCGCCCGGTGCACGGCAAGCCGTTCCCGGTCAGCCACGACGGCCAGGGCGTGCTGGCGGGACTGCCGAACCCGTTCCAGGCCACCCGCTACCACTCGCTGGTCGTCGACGAGGCCTCGCTGCCGCCTGACCTGCGGGTCACGGCCAGGACCGAGGGGATCGCGATGGCGGTCAGGCACCGGACCCGCCCGGTCGAGGGCGTCCAGTTCCACCCGGAGTCGATCCTGACCACCTACGGCGCGGCGATCATTACCGGGTTCGTCACCGCCGCCAGGGGCCGCCCGCGCCGCTGACGGCCGCTGACCGCCACTCACCACCGCTCACCACATAGCGGCCACCACTCACCACAGGCGGGCACCGCCAGCCAGTCGGCCAGCCGACCGTTACCGTCCGCCGGCCACCACCTTCTAGTTCACGAGCTGGCCAAACGGCTTCTAGTTCACGAGCTGGCCCAACGGCGGGGCGCCGCGTTTGTGCCTGCCGCGCATGGTCATGCGCCCGGCGCTCGACCACAATCGATCCCATGACGACGCAGCTGACCATCGGATTTGCCGGGCTTGGCAACATGGGCTGGCCCATGGCCGCGAACCTGCACGCGGCCGGTTTCCCGCTGATCGTGCGGGACGCCGACGCCAGCAGGCAGGCCGCGTTCACCGCGGAGCACCCGGGGGCCGTCGCGGCCCGGGCCGCGGGCGACTTCGCGGCGGCCGGCATCGTGGTCACCATGCTCCCCGACGGCTCGGTGGTGGCCGACGCCCTGCTGCGCTGGGGTATCGGGGCGGCGCTGGCGCCGGGTGCGGTCGTCGTCGAGATGAGCTCGGCCGACCCGGCCGACACAGTCGCGACGGCGGCGGAGCTTGCCGCTGGCGGCGTGCACATGGTGGACGCCCCGGTTTCCGGCGGCGTGCCCCGCGCGGTCAGCGGCGAGCTGGCGCTGATGGTCGGCGGCGACGACGCGGACGTGGTCCGCGTCCAGCCGGTGCTGCGCGTGCTCGGCGACCCGGCGAGGCAGTTCCGCACCGGCGCGCTTGGCACCGGGCACGCGATGAAGGCGCTGAACAACGTGGTCGGCGCCGCCACCCACTGCGCCACCGCCGAGGCGGTGGTGGCGGGCGCGCGGTTCGGCCTGGACCCGAAGGTCGTCGTCGACGTGCTCAACGCGTCCACCGGCAGCTCGTTCACCAGTCAGACGGTGTTCGCTGGTAACGTGCTCACCGGCGCCTACGGTACGGGCTTCGCCCTCGGCCTGATGGCCAAGGACGTCCGTATCGCGCAGAGCGTCATCGCGGCGGCTGGCACCGAGGCTCCGGTGCTGGCGCTCACGGACGAGCGCTGGGCCCGGGCACTCGGCGAGCTCGGCCCGGCCGCCGACCAGTCGCGGGCGCATCAGTCCTGGTGGCCCGATAGACTCGCCGACCAGTGAGGTCCACGAGACGGGCGGGGAACCTGCGCATCTTTGCCGAATCTTAACCAGCTGGTGTGCCGTACCGGGTAGACGCATTACTTAGGCAAGCCTAGCCTTACCAGCGTGACTTGGGCCGACAGCGTACCGAACTTGCTGATCGGGCTCCGTGAGGGGCTCGAGGCGGGGCTCGTGGTGACCATCCTTCTCGCGGCCGTGCGCAAGACGGCGGCGGCCAGGGAGGAACGCGGCGGCGAGCCTTCGGTGTCGACCGCGTCGATCTGGCTGGGCGTGCTCGCCGCGGTTACCCTGTCCGGCGCGTTCGCCGCCGTGCTGACGTTCTCCGTCAGCGTGCTGACCAGCAGAGGCCAGGAGGCGGTGGGCGGCCTGCTCAGCGTCCTCGCGGTCGGCCTGGTCACCGCGATGATCTTCTGGATGCGCCGCACCGCGGCCGGCCTGTCGGCGCACCTGCGGGGTGAGGTCGAGCGGGCCGCGGCGATCGGGACCGGCGCGCTCACGCTGGCCGCCTTCCTGTCCGTCGGCCGCGAGGGACTTGAGACCACGCTGTTCCTGTGGACCGCGGCGAAGGCGTCCGGGCAGACGGCGGGGCCGCTGGTCGGCGCCGCCATCGGGATCGCCGCCGCGGTCGTGCTGTGCTGGCTGCTGTACCGCCGGGCGGTGCACCTGAACGTCGGCGTGTTCTTCAACAGGACCGCGATCGCGCTCATCGTGATCGCGGCCGGCGTGCTCGCCTACGGCCTCGGCGACCTGCAGGACGCGGGCTGGCTGCCCGGCCACACCTGGATCGCCTTCGACCTCACCGCGCACATCGACCCGGGCTCGTGGTGGGCGTCGATCATCACCGGCATTACCGAGCTCTCACCCAAGATGACCGTCCTCCAGGTCACCGCCTGGGTCGCCTACCTGGTCGTGGTCATCCCCGCCTTCGTGAACGCCGGCCGCCGGCCGGCCACGGCGAAGGCGCCCGCCGCGGTCGGCACCGTGCCCGTCACCCCGGCCGCCGCGGGCACCGAGCCCGTCGCCGCTGCACCGGCCCTGGCCAGCACCGCCACGGCTGCCGACGCGGGTCCCGGCAACCCTGTCGGCTCCCGCCAGATCAGCACTCCGCGGGAACTCGGCCGCTGGGAGCGCGTCGCCGGCAGCCGCCCCTGGCTGGTCGCCGGTGTCCTGGTCGCCGTGCCCGCGCTGGCGGCGGGCTTGACCATCGTCACGCTGCCGGCCCCGGCGGTCAGCGCCGCCACTTCGGTCACGGTGACCAAGACCGACTGCGCACCCGAATGGTCGACGGCCGCGTCAGGCACCCAGACGATCACCGTGACCAACAACTCCGGCCTGGCCGGGGAGGTTAACCTCGACAATGCGGGCGGCGCGGTCGTCGGCGAGATCGAGACGATCGGGCCCGGCACGTCGGCGGCGCTGTCGGCAACGCTCGGCGCGGGCACCTATACGTTCCGCTGCCTCATGGGGTCCCGCGCCGTGACGGCCTCGCAGGCGGTCACCGTGTCAGCGGGCGGCGGCACGAGCACGGCCCCGGTGGCCGTCAAGCCCGTTACGCTCGCGGAGCTGGCCGGCCCCAACAAGCTCTACCAGGGCTACGCCGCCACCCAGCTCGGCGCGCTGGCCAAGGCCGTCGCCGTTCTCCAGGCCGACCTGCGGCGCGACGATCTCGCGCAGGCGAAGAAAGACTGGCTGCCCGCCCAGCTGGACTGGGAGCGGGTCGGGGCGTCGTATGACAGCTTCGGCGATCTGGGCCTCGCGGTGGACGGCACTCCCGACGGCTTGCCCGACGGCGTGAACGACAAGGGCTTCACCGGCCTGCACCGTCTTGAGTACGGCCTGTGGAACGGGCAGTCCGCGAAGGAGCTGCTGCCCGTCGCGGTGACGCTGGCCAAGAACGTCGCCACCGTCCAGAAGAACCTCACGTCCGATGACCTGACCGGCGATCCGACCCAGCTGCCGCTGCGCGGCCACGAGATCATCGAGGACGCGCTCCGCGACCACCTGTCAGGCATCGACGACCAGGGCGCCGGGGCCGGCTATCCGATGACCTACGCCGACACGCAGGTCGACCGCGTCGTGCTCGGCTACCTGGCGGATCTCCTCGACCAGCGTGAGCCCGGCCTGGTGGCCGCCGCCGACCGCCAGCTCGCCACGCTGGATGCCGCCCTGCTGGCGACCAGGGCCGACGGGCAGTGGCAGTCGCTCACGGCGGTCAGTCTCGACCAGCGCCAGCACGTGAACGCGGCAATCGGTGCGCTGCTAGAGACACTCGCCTCCGTTCCTGACCTCCTTGAAATTCCGCCCGCCCACGGCTGACCGGCGACGGCAACCCCCGCAGGAGCATCAGCCAGAGCAAGAGCAGGAGACAAAACCCGTGGACCTCAGCCGCCGCAAATTCCTCCAGGGCACCGCGACTGGCGCCGCCGGCACCGCGCTGGCCGGCGGCGTGCTAATCGGCGGTGCGCACGCTGACGCGAACGCGGCCACCCAGGCCGCCGGCAGCAGCACCCAGGCCGAGGAAACGTCGTACCCGTTCCACGGCGCGGTCCAGTCCGGCATCCTCAACCCGGTGCCGGCCGCCAAGCAGGCGTTCACCTGCGTCGCCTCCTTCGACTCGATGGCGGCGGACAAGACGGCGCTGGCCGACCTGCTGCAAACGGTCACCACCAGGTCGCGCTTCCTGACCGCCGGCGGGACCCCGCCCAACCTGGGCATCAGCCAGCCGCCGTCGGACAGCGACGTGCTCGGGCCGGTCGTACCCGCCGACGGGCTGACCGTCACGATGTCGGTCGGATCGACCTTGTTCGACGACCGCTACGGTCTCGCGGACCGCAAGCCGCTGAAGCTCAAGCCCCTGGTCGCCTTCCCCAACGACTCGCCAGAACCCGCGTGGCTGCACGGCGACCTGCTCGTGCAGCTGTCCGCGAACCACCCGGACACGATCCACCACGCGATCAGGGACATCACCAAGCACACCCGCGGCGGTATGCAGCTGCGCTGGAAGATGGAGGGCTACAACTCGCCGCCCCGCCCCTCAGGCACCTCGCGCAATCTGCTCGGATTCAAGGACGGCACCGCGAACCCCACCGGGAGCCTCGCCAGTTCGCTGATCTGGGTCGACGACCCCAAGGAGCCGGCCTGGGCGCAGAACGGCTCGTACCTGGTGGTGCGCCTGATCCGGATGCTGGTCGAGTTCTGGGACCGCGTGTCGATCAACGAGCAGGAGGGGATGTTCGGCCGCCGGCGGGACACCGGCGCTCCGCTCGACGGCACCAGCGAGTTCGACGCGCCCAACTACAAGGCGGACCCCAACGGGTACGTGATCCCCCTCGACTCGCACATCCGGCTGGCCAACCCCCGCACCCCGCCCACCGCCAACCAGCGCCTCATCCGCCGGTCCTACAACTACGACCTCGGCGTGGACGTGAACGGCAACCTGCAGGCGGGCCACATCTTCATCGCCTACCAGCAGGACGTGCAGCGCCAGTTCGAGACCGTGCAGACCCGTCTCATCAACGAGCCGCTTGTCGACTACGTGCAGCCGTTCGGCGGCGGCTACTTCTTCACCCTGCCCGGGGTCCGCGACACCTCCGACTGGTACGGCAAGTCCATGCTCGCCTGATCAGCCCCGGCCCGTTCGCTGGATCAGGCTGGTCCCTGCTCGCCCGTGCCTGGTCGGCCGCGTCTGGTCGTGCTGCCTGATCGTGCTCTGCTGATCAGGCTCGTTGCGCCACGCCGAGCAGTCGCGCCGCCTCCGGCGCGAGCGGCTCGTGGTCAGGCCGCCACACGGCGATCAGCCGCCGGCTCAGCGGCGGCCCGGCCACCTCGACCGCGACCAGGCGGCCGAGCACCAGGTCGTCGCGGACGGCCAGCCTGCTCAGCACTCCGGGCCCGATGCCCGCCGCGATCGCCGAGCGCACCGCGGCGCTCGTGCCGAGTTCCACCGCGATCCTGGCGGTGAGCGGCGGGTGCTGAGCGGCTAGGTGGTCGGTCAGCGTGTCCCGCGTTCCGCTGCCCGCCTCGCGCATCACCAGCGGCGTCGCCGCGACCTCGGCCAGCGGCAGCGGACTGCGCCTGCGCGCCCACGGATGACCGGGCGCCGCCACCACGAGCATCTCGTCGTCCCGCAGATGCGCCGTCACCAGGTCGGAAGGCAGGTGCGGGGTCTCGATGAAGCCGAGCCCGGCTCGTGACGCCCGGACGAGCTCGATGACCCCGGTTGAGTTGGCCACGGTGAGCTCGACCACGGTGGGCGCGTACCCGGCCGCCTGCTCGGCCGCCCGCAGTTCGACGAGCCAGTGCGGCACCAGGTGCTCGGCGATCGTCTGGCTGGACGCGATGGCCAGCCGGTGCGACACCCCTGACCTGATCGACCGGAGCCCGGCCTCGAGGCGGTCGGCGGCGTCGAGCACGTCCTCGGCCCAGCCGACGACGAGGCGTCCCTGCTCGGTGAGGTGCGTCCCGGTCGGTGCACGGGAGAGCAGGCTGACGCCCGCCGCGCGCTCCAGGGTCCGCATCCGGGCCGACAGCGCCTGCTGGGACACGCCGAGCACCGCCGCCGCGGCGGCGATGGACCCCTGCCTGCCCACCTCGCGCAGCGCCCGCAGCGCAGCCAGGTCATGCAGCGACTCGCTCACCGGACTGCCCGCCCTCCTCCCACGTTCACCGGCAATCTCCCGAGGTAGCCAACAGCACCTCCGGCGTCATCGAACAGGCCACGCGGCTCACCGACAAGCCTCCGGAGGTTGCCTACAAGGTTAGTTTGTACCCCTGCAAGTCCCTCCTCATTCCCGCAGGTCAGCATCGGGGCGATGCTGGAACAGCGATGACTTCCGTCCCTGTGGGCCCCGCCCCCCGCCGCACTGGCCCCGCTGGCCCCGCCAGCCGCGCCGGGCGCACGGCCGCACCGACCGCACCGACCGCACCGACCGCCCAGGTCGCGGCCGGGGTCTTTGCCGCGCCCGCCGCCCAGTCATCCACGGCGGCCAGGTCATCCACGGCGGCCAGGTCATCCACGGCGGCCGCGCACACGGGGCTCGGCCGTCGCGCTCGGGGCATTGCCCCCGGCCTCGCCCTCGCGCTGGGCGTCGCGGTGGTGGCGACCGTCGTCGGCGAGCACGTGCCGCTGGTCGGCAGCGCGGTCCCCGGCGCCGTCATCGGCGCGCTGATCGCGATCGCGATCAAGCCGGGCGCACGGCTCGCTCCAGGGCTGAAATGGGCGAGCACCTGCGTCCTGCAGTGCTCGGTAGTGCTGCTGGGCGCGCAGTTGTCGGTGGGCGAGGCGGCCCGCGTGGGCGTGTCCTCACTGCCGGTCATGCTCGGCACCCTAGTCGTCTGCCTCGCGGCGGCCTGGCTCTACGGAAAGCTGCTCGGCGTGCCCCGCGACCTGCGCACGCTGATCGGCGTCGGCACCGGGATCTGCGGCGGTTCTGCCATCGCCGCCGTTTCCCCGGTGATCGAGGCGGCGTCGGCCGACGTCGCCTACGCGATCTCGACGATCTTCCTGTTCAACATCGCCGCCGTGCTCGCCTTCCCGCTGCTCGGGCACGCGCTGGGCATGAGCCAGCAGTCATTCGGGCTGTTCGCTGGCACCGCCGTCAACGACACCTCCTCGGTGGTCGCGACCGCGACCACCTACGGCACCGCCGCGACCAGCCACGCCGTCGTGGTGAAGCTGGTCCGCACGCTCATGATCATCCCGATCTGCCTCGGCCTGGCCGGCCTCACCGCCCGCAGGCAGCGCGCCGCCGCCCCGTCATCAACCAGCACGCCCACCGCCGCCCCACCCGCTGGCACCTCACTCGCCGCCTCTGCTGCACCTGTCTCCGCCGCAGCCGCGCCCGCCGCCGCACCCCGCCCCGCCACGGCACCCCGCCCCGCCACCGCACCCGCGCCCGGTTCCCCCGCCGCCGCTCCGGCTTCCCGGCTGCCGGCCGCCCGGGTCGTCAAGCTCGTGCCGTGGTTCCTTATCGGCTTCGTCGCCGTGGCCGCGGTCAATTCCGCGGGCGTGATTCCGGCCGGCGCGCACGTCCCCCTGCAGCACGTGTCGGTCTTCTTCGTGGCGGTCGCGCTGTCCGCCATCGGCCTGTCCACTAACGTGGCCGCGTTGCGCAAGGCGGGGCCGAAGCCGCTGCTGCTCGGCGCCCTGCTGTGGATCACGGTCGCCGCCGCCAGCCTCGGCCTGCAGGCGGTCACCCACACCGGCTGACCCGCCGGTGTGGGAAGCTGGTGATGACGAGCGAAGACCGCAGAAGGGACACCACGCAGTGAGCCGCGCCCAGGTACTCCAGACGACGGACGAGGCGGTGGCGGGGATCGAGGACGGCTCCACCGTCCTCGTCGGCGGCTTCGGGCTCGCCGGGATGCCCTTCGACCTCATCGACGCGCTGATCAGGCAGGGCGCGAAAGACCTGACGATCGTGTCCAACAACGCGGGCAACGGCGACGTAGGGCTGGCCGCGCTGCTGGCCGCGGGCCAGGTGCGTAAGGTCGTCTGTTCCTTCCCGCGCCAGGCTGACTCCTGGGTCTTTGACGGCCTCTACCGCGCGGGGAAGATCGAGCTCGAGGTGGTGCCGCAGGGCAACCTGGCCGAGCGGATGCGCGCCGCCGGGGCGGGCATCGGGGCCTTCTTCTGCCCCACGGCTGTCGGCACACCGCTGGCCGACGGCAAGGAGACGCGGGAGATCGACGGGCGCACGTACGTCCTTGAGTACCCGATCAAGGGGGACTACGCGTTCATCTCCGCCTACCGCGCCGACACCCTCGGCAACCTCGTCTACCGGAAGACCGCGCGGAACTTCGGCCCGGTGATGGCGACCGCCGCGGCCGTCACGATCGCCCAGGTCACCGAGGTCGTCCCGGTCGGCACGCTCGACCCGGAGGCAGTCGTGACTCCCTCGATCTTCGTTGACCGGATCGTGCCGGTCGAGGCCCGCCACTACACCGTGCAGGGAGCCCGCTAGCTATGGACGCAGTCAGCACTGAGCACCGGGCCGCCGAGGGCACCGGAAACGGGAACCCCTCCGCCGCGGGCGGTACGAACGGGAGTTCCGCCGCCGAGCACACCGACCGCGGCCCGCTGTCCACCGATGAGCTCGCGGCGGTGATCGGCCGTGACATTCCGGCTGGCGCCTACGTCAACCTCGGGATCGGCCAGCCGACCAAGATCGCCGACCACCTGCCGACGGACTCCGGCGGCCACGCGACGGTAATCCTGCACACCGAGAACGGCATGCTCGGCATGGGGCCCGCCGCGGTCGGCGACGACATCGACCCCGACCTCACCAACGCGGGCAAGGTCCCGGTGACCGAGCTGCCCGGCGCCGCCTACTTCCACCACGCCGACTCCTTCGCGATGATGCGCGGCGGCCACCTCGACGTCTGCGTGCTCGGCGCCTACCAGGTCTCCGCCGCGGGCGACCTGGCTAACTGGCACACCGGCAAGCCGGACGACATCCCCGCCGTCGGCGGAGCCATGGACCTGGCGATCGGCGCCAAGGACGTCTACGTGATGATGACGCTCTTCACCAAGAAGGGCGACGCCAAGCTGGTCCCCGAGTGCAGCTACCCGCTCACCGGGGTCGCCTGCGTCAGCCGGGTCTACACCGACTACGCCGTCTTCGACCTCCAGCCCGACGGCGTGCGCGTGCTGGCCACCTACGGCATCAGCCTGGCAGAACTCCGCGACCGGGTCGGC
>DASYAD010000352.1:0-2545 GCA_036501515.1 Trebonia sp.
GGGCCTGGCCGAGCGGACCGCGCTGGCGGCCCGGATGCTCGAGGCCGCCGACGCGCTGGGCAGCGCCTGGGTCGAGATGTGGGGCCGGCTGTGGCGGATCGACACCCTGTTCGAGACCGGTCAGCTGCGGCTCGTTCAGCGCGAGCTCACCGGCCTCGGTTCCTGCCTGGACCGGCTGAGCAGCCCGGTCGGGCGATGGCACTACCTGGAGGGCGCAGCCACGCTCGCGCTGGCCACCGGGCGCTTCGCCGACGCGGCGCGGCTGGCCCGCGAGGGGTTCAAGCTATTCAGCGACATGGGGCACCCGGCCGCGATCGGCGGTCTCTCCGTGATCTTGTCCCAGTCCTGCCTGCACATCGGACTCGGCCAGTCCGGCCTGGCCGAGATGTACGGCCTCATCCCTGCGCACCTCCGGCCGGAGGCCGTGGACACCACTCAGGGGGTCGCCACCGTCTTCCCCGCGCTCACCCTCACGCTGATCCGCCTTTTCCAGGGCGACCGGGCCGGCGCCGTAGCGGCCTACGCGCTGGCGGGGCCGATCCGGTCCTGGACCCCGTCGCCGGCGATGCGCCTGGGGGCCTGGGCACACGCGCTGCCGGCCGCCATCGGCCTGGGCCGCACGCAGGACATCGAGTTCCTGGCCGAGCGGTTCGAACCGTTCCGCGGCCAGCACGTCGCGAACGGCGCGGGCAACGGGACCTACATGGGCCCGGTCGAGCTGCAGCTCGGCCTCGCGGCCGCGGCGCTGGGACACCTGGACGCCGCAGCGGGGGACCTGGCCGCGGCTGTTACGACCTGCGACGCTAATGGCGCCCGCGGGTACGCCGTGCAAGCCCGCGTCGAATTCGCCGCGGCCCTGGCCCGCCGGCAGGCTCCCGGCGACCTAGACGAGGCCGCGGCCACGCTTGACGCCGCGGCGAGCGAGGCCGACCAGCTCGGCATGGTCCCTTTCACCAGTCGGATCGGGCAGCTGCGGGCCCGCCTCCCGGCTACGACGGCGGCCCGCTCGCCACTGAGCCCCCGCGAGCTCGAGGTCGCCAGGCTGGTCGCGCGCGGGCTGACGAACAAGCAGATCGGCGAGGCCCTGTACGTTTCCGAACGGACGGCGGAGAACCACGTCCAGCACATCTTGGTCAAGCTCGGCTTCAGCAACCGCAGCCAGATCGCCGTCTGGACCATCTAATGAGTACCAGGATGAGTATTTCCCCCGATGGCCGGATCAGGCCTTTTCCGTAGCGTCCTTCCTGCCAGCGCGAATCGCGCGCACGAAAGCGAAGGCAGGACAGTCATGGCACACATCCACGTCTCCAAGTCGAAGGGCCAGACCATCGAGAACTTCCGCGTGGTCTCCGCCAAGCACAACCCGCCCCAGGACATCGACGGCCTGCTCGCCTGGGCCGCAGGGACGGACGAGGACGGACTCAACGTGGTGACCGTCTGGGAGTCGAAGGCTCACCAGGAGCGGTGGACGGCCGAGCAGCTCTTCCCCGCGTTCGCGGAGCTTGGCCTGTCCGGCATCCCGGCGGGCACGGAGTTCACCGAGTACGACGCCGAAGAGTTCTACATCCGCTGAGCACGCAGCCGGCCGCCGCGTCCTGACCGTCAGTCAGGGCGCGGCGCCGCGTCAGGCGCCGGCGGCGCTGCGGGCCGCCGCTTCCACCCGGTCGTGGTAGTCGCGCCACCAGGCCTGGTCCGGCGCCTGCATGTTGTCGACGCCCGGGCGGGCGCCGACCGAGCCGTCGATCATCTCCCGGACGATATCGGCGTGGCCAGCGTGCCGCTGGGTTTCCGCGATCATGTGCACGAGGATCCGGTGCAGCGTCACCGCGCCCTGGTCTCCCCACCACGGCACCGTGCCGGGAGCGTCCAGCGGCAGCTCCGCGATCGTCTCGTCGGCGAGCCGCCACGAGCGATGGTAGAGGTCGACGATCTCGGCCCGGCTCTCGTCCGGCGTGGCCCACATGTCCGCGTTGGGCTCGGCGTCCGCACTGGCCCACGGCAGCGATAGCCCGGTCGGGCGCCCGAATACCGGGCCGAAGTACTCGAGCTCGACGCCCGCGACGTGCTTGACGATGCCGAGCAGGTTGGTGCCGGTAGGCGTCAGCGGCCGGCGGATGTCATACTCGCTCAGCCCTTCCAGCTTCCACACCAGCACCTCACGTGCCCGCTGCAGGTACATGTGGAACTCTGCCTTGGCGTCATATCCGGTCATACGCAGCAGTCTGCCAGGAATCCTGTTGCGCCATGACGTCCCAGTGCGCGATTTTGTTGATCGATGTCACGCGATCAGGAAGACCCCGCGCGGCGAGAAGCCATGTCCGCGCCGAGCGCCGCCGACTTCGACCAGGACTTTTCGGCGGCGGGCGCGTCCGCAGGACTTCGCCGCGTCTGGGAACTTGCCGCGCCCAACCTGCCGCCTGAGGTCCAGCCGTTCTCTTTCGTCTCGGCCGCCCTGCTGCGTCATGTGGCGCGAGCACTGCGTCTTTCGCCGGGACAGACGCTCGCAGATCTTGGCTGCGGGCGCGGCGGACCAGGGTTGTGGCTG
>DASYAD010000353.1:0-2204 GCA_036501515.1 Trebonia sp.
TTTCAACGGCATGCGGCCGCTGCACCACCGCGAGCCGGGCCCGATCGGCGCGCTGCTCGACCGGGATGAGGTCACCTGCGAGGTGATCGCCGACGGCGTGCACCTGCACGACACCGCCATCCGCCTCACGGCCCGGGCCGCTGGCGAGGGCCGGCTGGTCCTCATCACCGATGCGATGGCCGCCGCCGGCATGCCTGACGGCGGCTATGGCCTCGGGTCGCTGCGCGTCGAGGTGGCCGGGGGAGTGGCGCGCCTGGCCGGCGGCGACTCGCCCGGGGCGATCGCCGGCTCGACCGCCACGATGGCCGGCGTCGTCAGGCACGCTGTCGTCGCCGCGGGCCTGCCGGTCACCGAGGTCGCCGCGGCGGCCAGCACCACCCCGGCCCGGGTCCTCGGCCTGAGCGACCGGACCGGCGCGCTGCGTCCCGGCCTGGCCGCGGACCTCGTCGTCTGCGACGAGGACTTCCGGCTGCACGCGGTAATGCGGCACGGCGAGTGGGTCAGCCAGGGCTCCTGACGCCCCGCCGGGATCAGTGCTTGGCGCGGACCGAACCGGTCAGCCGCCCGGTCCCGGCGCTGACCTCGCACACCACGGTGCGCTGGTCGGCCTGCCAGGCATCCTGGTTCGGGTAGACATACGCCTGGGTCAGGCCGATGGTCGCGAGCTGCGGGTTCAGGTATCCGCTCAGCCTGCTGGCACAGCCGTCGCCTGCCTGCTGCCGCACCGCCGCCGAGCCCCGCCACGCCGCGGCGGGCAAGCTGAAGCGGGCGAACACCTCGGCGTCATGCGGGCTCGCGCAGGACACCAGGGTGTAGCTGAGCGAGCTCGACCCGGAGTTGAGGCACTGACCGGGGCGAAGCCCGAATACGGCGGCCGGCTGGTAAGTGACCACCGTCTTGGGCTTGAACCCGTGCGTGACCACGGCCAGGACGCCCGCCGCCACTCCGACCAGGGCGATGACCGCGATGATGATGCCCACTACCGCCAGCGGGCCGACATCCCGTCTCTCTTCCCTGGCCCGGTCCTCCTGGTCGGCGTCCGGCCCCGGCAATCTCTCCCCGGCCAGTTCCGCCCCCGCCTGTACCGCCTCGACGGGCTCTGACCCAGCCGGTACCGTCTCGGCGGGCTCTGTCCCGGCGGGTGCTGCCCCGGTCGGTACCGTCTCGGCGGATACGGTCTCGGCGGGCTCTGTCTCGACGGATGCGCTCTCGACGGATGTGCTCTCTGCGGGTGCTGCTTCTGCCGACGCTGATTCTGCGGATGCTGTCTCCGCCTCTGCGGGTGTCTCTTGAGGCGCTGCCTCGTTACGCTCCGCGTCCGCGCGTCCCGCCGCGTTGGAGGCCTCGATTTGCGCTGCCTTAGCTTGCGCTGCCTTAGCTTGCGCTGGCTTGGCTCGCGCTGGCCTAGCTCTTGCTGCACTAGTTCGCGCTGGCTTGGCTCGCACCGGTTTAGCCCGTGCTGCCCTGGCTCCCGCTCGCTCAGCTTCGGCGGGCGCTGTCTCTGCCAGCCCGGATTCGGGAGCTGCCGCTCCGGCAGTCACCGGTTTCGCCGGCCTGGTCGCAGCCGCAGGTTCCGCGGCCGCAACCACCGGATCTGCGGGCGCTGGTTCCGTAGCCGCCGTTTCTGCGGTCACGGTTTCCGTGGGGTCTCCGGCCCGCCCGGCCGGGTCCTGCGCCACCGCCTCGGCGTGCGTCAGCTCGGCCGTCGCCGAGCCGGGAAGCCCGGCCGCCGCCGGCTCTTGAGGAGCCCCCTCGTTCACTGCCGTCGGCGCGACCATCCGCCCTCCACCGTGCCCCTTCAGCGTGCGTGATGCCCGCTACCGCCGGCCCGCTCTCCGTCGGCTTTTGCCCGGGCAGCGCACGACCAAGATCACGAAGTGCGCATCGCCGGCACTACTTCCCCTGTATTTAACAACGACACATCCGTTAAATGGTTTCTGGGGTGTTTCTACTTGATCGTGACCAGGCGCGCCAAGCCGGTCCCGGCCGCCAGTACCCTGGCGGCGTGCGGCTGACGGAATTCTGGTACCGGATGAGGACGCAGTTCGGCGACGCGTACGCGCAGAGCGTGGCCAAGGACTTCGTCTTCGACCAGCTCGGCGGGCGTACCGTCGAGCGGGCTCTCGAGGACGGGATGGACGTCAAGTTGGTGTGGCGAGCGGTCTCCGACACCTTCAAGGTGCCAGAGAACCTGCGCTAGCCTG
>DASYAD010000354.1:0-2593 GCA_036501515.1 Trebonia sp.
CGAGGCGGTCGAGCCCGGCTCGGCGGCGCTCATCGACGAGATCCACGCCTCCGGGCTGCTCGTCGAAGACGGCACCAGGCTGAGATTCCGGCACGAGATCGCCCGGCTGGCGGTGGAGCAGGCGATCCTGGCTCACCGGCGCGGCCCGATCCACCGCCGGATACTGGCCGCGTTGCAGGCGCTCGGCCGCGCGGACGACGCCAGGCTGGCCTTCCACGCCGAAGGCGCGGGCGACGGCCCCGCGGTGCTCAGGTACGCGCCGGCTGCGGCGCGGCGGGCCGCCGCGCTGGCCTCGCACCAGGAGGCCGCGGCGCAGTACCGGCGGGCGGTGCGCTTCGCTGACGGCGCGGAGGCGACGGCGGCTGCCGCGCTGTATGACGCGCTCGCGACGGAGTTCGCGCTCATCGACCGGTGGGAGGAAGCCGCGGACGCCAACTCGCGCGCGCTCGAGCTATGGCGTGAGCTGGGTGACGGGCTCCGCCAGGGCGCCACGATGAACCGGCTCTGCACCGTGCTGTGGCGCCTTTGCCGCGGTGATGACGCGAGAGCCGCGGCCGAATCCGCGCTGGAGATCCTGCGCCCGCTGGGACCGACCGGCGAGCTGGCCGCGGCCTACAGCGGGCTCGCGGGTCAAATGATGACGAGCGGCAAGTCCGCCGAGTCCATCCCGCTGGCCAGGCAGGCGCTGAAGCTGGCGGAATCGACCGGCGCCCGGCAAGTGCTCAGCGACGCGTTCAACACCCTGGGCTGTGCCCTGGCGGCCACCGGCGGCGACTGGGAGGGCCCGCTGGGACAGGCGAAGGCGATCGCGGTTGCCGAGAACCTGCCGGAGCAGGCCGGGCGGGCCTTCGTGAACATCTACACCAGCTACTGCGACGTACGCCGGTTCGACGATGCGGAAAGCGCCTATGCCGAGGGCATCAGGTACACCGATGAGCACGACATCGGCACGTACGCGACCTGCCTGCGAGGCGGCCGGGTGTTCGCTCTCGAGCAGACCGGGCGGTGGGACGAGGCGGCCGCGCTCGGCGGCGAACTGCTCGCGATCGTCGCTTCCCCGCTGAACCGGCTCGGCTCGCTGGTCGCCCTCGGCATCATTCGCGCCCGGCGCGGTGACGGCAGTCCGTGGGAGTACCTGGACGAGGCGGCCGCGGCGGCGGACGGCACGGGCGAGCCGCAGTTCATCGTCCCGGCCCGGCTGGCCAGGGCCGAGGCGTACTGGCTCGCCGGACAGCCGGGACCCGCGCGGGCCGAGGCGGAGCTCGCCGCCGCGGTGGTGGCGGATGCGATCCCGTGGGACCGCGGGGCCGTGGCCTGCTGGCTGCGCCGGTGCGGTGCCTTTCACACACCGCACGGCGAGCTTGCCGAACCCCACCAATGCCACCTCGACGGCCACCTGGAGAAGGCCGCTCAGCTCTTGACGGATCAGGGCTGCCGCTACGAGGCCGCGCTGACGCTGCATGACACTAGCGATGAGCAGCTGCTCCGCCATGCCCTGGCGATCTTCGCCGAGCTGGGCGCGACAGCCGCGGTCAGGGTGACCCAGCAGAAGATGCGCGGCCTCGGGATCAAGTCCATCCCGGCCGGGCCGAGGTCCGCCACCCGTGCCGATCCGCTCGGGCTTACCCGGCGCGAGCACGAGGTCCTCATGATGGTGGGCAAGGGCCTCACCAACGCGGAGATCGGGGCGCGGCTCTTCCTCTCGGTCAAGACGGTCGATCACCATGTTTCCGCGGTGCTGGCGAAGCTCGGCGCCCGCACCCGTGCCGCCGCCGTGACGCACCTCCGGCTGCCGGGGTTAATCAGGGAAAACTGGGTAACTCACCGCCAAACCTGGGTAACCACTGCCGATCCGGCGCCGTTGCCCGTCCCCGTACGGTCGCTGTACAGGCACTACCCGACCGGGAACGTCCTGGTCACCGTACGAGGAGGGGGATCCTCATGCATATCTCTACGCGCTCCCGTCGAACCGTCGGGCTGCTCACCGCACTCGGCGCCGTCCTGGCAACGTTCGCGTCCACCGCAACCGCCGCGCTGGCGACGGTAAATGTCCCGCTGCCGGACGGCATGGCGCCAGGGGCATGGGTGGCGGCAGGGGCAACAGGCCTCCCGTCGTCAAATAGAGGCGGCATCTACGACCCGGTGCAGCAGTCTTCAGCGACCGCTCCGGTCATCACCGTCGTCGGCGGGTTGCCTGGCTGGCAGATCGCGCTCATCGCGATCGGCGCCGCGCTCGTCGCGGCCGTCTGCGCGGTGCTGGCCTACCGGGCCTGGACCGCGCGCCGGCAGCCACTCGCCGCGCCGCGGTTCGGCAGCCCGGCTCAGGTCGCGGGAGGCAAGTGACATGCCGCAGTTCATGGACTTCCATGACGATCTCAAGCTGCCCGCCGAGGCCGTCGCCCAGATCACGGCCGACGCCCGCGAGAAGCGCGCCGACGAGTTCGGCGTCCGGCAGGTCGAGCTGTACCACAACGACGAGGGCAAGGTGTACTGCCTGCTCGAAGCCCCCGACGAGGAGGCTGTCCGCAAGCACCACGCGGCCCTCGGCGTGGACTGCGGCGCCGTGCACCGGGTGGACGGCATCGCCTGACAG
>DASYAD010000355.1:0-1680 GCA_036501515.1 Trebonia sp.
ACCCCGATCACGGCGACCTCCTTGATCTTGGGGTGGGTGACGAGCGCGTCCTCGATCTCGGCCGGGGCGATGTTCTCGCCGCCGCGGATGATCGTGTCGTCGGTCCGGCCGGAGATGAACAGGTAGCCGTCGGCATCGAACCAGCCCTGATCCCTGGTATGGAACCAGCCCTGGTCGTCGAGCATGGACCCGGACCCGAGGTACTCGCCGGACACCTGGCTGCCGCGCACCCAGAGCTGCCCCGCCTGTCCGGGCGGCAGTACCGCGCCATGCTCGTCCCTGACCTGGCCTTCGACGCCAGGCACGAGCCGTCCCGCCGAGCCAAGCCGCTCCCTGACGGCGGGGTCGGCGGCGGCGAGCGCGGCCCGGTGGTCGTCCGGGCCGAGCACGGCGATGGTCGAGCTGGTCTCTGTCAGCCCGTAGGCGTTGGTGAAGCCGGTGCCCGGCATGCAGGTCAGCGCCTTCTCCAGCACTGGGCGGGGCATCCGCGCACCGCCGTAGGCGACCGACCGCAGCGCGGGCACGTCCGCCGCGCCGCCGCCGAGGTGATCGACGATCCGCGACAGCATCGTCGGCACCAGCATTGCCTGGGTGATCCCCTCGTCGCGGACGGTGGCCAGCCACTCGGCGGCAGTGAAGTTCGGCAGGTACATCATCCGGCGGCCCGCGAAGGTGTTCGTCAGCACGGTGCCGACGCCCGCGATGTGGTAGGGCGGGACGCTGATGAGCGCCGCGTCCTGCTCGTCAGCGGACGCGAACTCCACTGTCTGGAGCACGTAGGAGACCAGATGCGAATGGCGCAGCACCGCCCCCTTCGGCTTCGAGGTGGTCCCGCTCGTGTACAGCACCACCGCGGGCAGCTCGTCGTCGATGTCCGCCACGGCCGCGGGCTCGGCCGCCCGCGCGGCAGCCAGCCACTGGTCCGTCGCGAGGATCGTGGCGGGCACGCCAGAGAGGGCCGACGCGTACTGCCCGTCGACGATCAGGACGGGCCGCTTCCCGAGCCCGGCGGCCAGCTCGGCGAGCTGCCCGGCCGCGAGCCGGTAGTTCAGCGGGGTGAACGGTACCCCCGCGATGCCCGCGGCGAAGAGGCTGACCGGGAATGCGGGGCCGCCGGTGCCGATGAACCCGACGGCGTCGGCGTCAGCGTCCCTGAGCACGGTCGCGCCGCCACCTGCCAGTGCGAGCAGGTCACCTGCCGACACGGCGCTGGCCCGCGCGCCGACAAGCGGCCGCTCGGGCACGACGGATGCGATTGACTCCAGTAGCATCGCGATGCCCATGGAACCTCCCGTTACGGAGCCGAACTGTTAACTGGGCCTAGCGCGCAGCCATGCGCTGCGCGCCGTCAAGCCGGATCGTCTCGCCGTTGATGTAGGGGTTCTCGAGGATGTGCTGGGCGAGCGCCGCGTACTCCTCGGGGCGGCCGAGCCGCCTCGGGTTCGGGATGTTAGCGGCGAACTTGGCGAGCGCCTCGTCGCCGACCCGCTCCATGATCGGCGTCCGCATGGTGCCCGGCGCGATCGTGACCACCCGGACGCCGATCGTGCCCAGGTCGCGGGCGGCGACCAGGGTCAGGCCGATCACGCCGGCCTTGGCCGCGGCGTAGGCGGACTGGCCGATCTGGCCCTCCATGCCCGCGATGGACGCGGTCATCACCACGGCGCCGCGCTGGCCGTC
>DASYAD010000356.1:0-2362 GCA_036501515.1 Trebonia sp.
GGTGGTGTTCGTCGTCGTGCTGCTCAAGCAGCTGCCGCACCTGCACATCTCGGTGGCGGTTGGCGTGGTCGTCGCGTGGCTGCTCGCCGTGATAGCGCTGGGCTGGCGGTCGGCTAAGGGCATGCAGGACGCGCGGATTTACGGACAGCCGGGCGGTCGCCCCGGGGCCCAGTCGCCCGGCCGGCCAGGCGCGGTGCCGCGCCCCGGCGGTCAGGCCGGGCCCGGCGGCGCCGGCTACCCCGGCGCCACGGGCGGCCATCTGCCCGGGTACGGCCCGCGCGCGCAGGGCGTCGCGCAGGCGTACGCGGACCGCGCGGCGCGCGACCAGCAGTCGGCCGCGCCGCCGCGGCCCAAGCCGCAGATCACCATCGACGACGCGATGGCGGAGCTTGACGGGATGATCGGGCTGGACGGGGTCAAGGAGCAGGTGCGCTCTATCGCCGCGTCGATCGAGGCGACCCGCCGCCGGGCGGTGGCGGGGTACACCACCGACAAGCCGATGCGGCACTTCGTGTTCCTGGGGCCACCGGGCACCGGCAAGACCACGGTCGCCAGGGTGATCGGCAAGATCTTCTACGCCTTCGGGCTGCTCGATATGCCCGAGGTGGTGGAGGCGCAGCGGTCCGACCTGGTGGGGGAGTACCTGGGCGCGACCGCGATCAAGACCAACGAGCTGATCGACTCGGCGCTGGGCCGGGTGCTGTTCATCGACGAGGCGTACAGCCTGGTGAACGAGGGCGACGGGCAGAGCGACAGGTTCGGCATCGAGGCGGTGCAGACGCTGCTCAAGCGGGCCGAGGACGACCGGGAGAACCTGATCATCATCCTGGCCGGATACGAGAAGCAGACCGAGTCCTTCCTCGCGTCGAACCCGGGCCTGGCGTCCCGGTTCGCGACCAGGATCCGGTTCCCGACCTACGCGCCTGCGGAGATGCAGGCGCTCGCCAAGTCCCAGCTGCGTGCCAGGAACGAGGCCCTGGCGGACGACGCGGGCCCCGTGCTGTGGCGGATGCTCGAGGACGTGGGCCGCCGCCGGATGACCGACGAGCTGGGGAACGGCCGGTTCGTCCGCACCCTGCTGGAGAAGGCGGGCCAGGCCAGGGACGTGCGGGTGATGGGCGCCGGCGGCGACCCGGCGGCCGAGGACCTCGTCACGATCGACGGCGCGGACCTGGAGAAGGCGTTCGCCGAGCTGACCTCGCGGCTGCGCGGCTACGAGGACACGCCGACGCTGGAGAGCGCGTTCGCCGAGCTGGACGAGCTAGTGGGCCTGGAGCCCGTCAAGCAGCAGGTGCGCGCGATCGTTGCGCAGCTGCGGGTGGCGAAGCTGCGCGACCGGCAGGGGCTGACCAGCCAGCCGCCGGCCAGGCACTTCGTGTTCACCGGCCCGCCCGGCACCGGTAAGACGACGGTGGCCAGGATCCTCGGCCGCGTCTTCGCCGCGCTCGGGCTGCTGGTGCGCCCGGAGGTCATTGAGGCGCACCGCGCGGACCTGATTGGCGAGCACCTGGGCTCGACCGCGATCAAGACGAACCGGCTGGTGGACTCCGCGCTCGGCGGGGTGCTGTTCATCGACGAGGCCTACTCGCTGCACAACGAGGGCTACTCCGGTGGTGACGCGTTCGGCGCGGAGGCGGTGCAGACGCTGCTCAAGCGCGCCGAGGACGACAGGGACCGGCTGGTGATCGTGCTCGCCGGGTACCCGGCCGACATGGACAGGTTCCTGCGCAGCAACCCCGGCCTGGCGTCCCGGTTCGGCACCCGGGTGGGCTTCCCGAGCTACACCGCCCAGCATCTGACGAAGATCACCGTGCTGCTCGCCGAACAGGCCGGCGACGCCTTCGAGCCCGACGCGGAGCGGGTGCTCGGCGAGATCTTCGCCAGGGCGGCCGAGGCAGGCCGCGTCGACGAGCTCGGCAACGGCCGGTTCGCCAGGTCGCTGTTCGAGCGCGCCTGCGCGTGCCGGGACGTGCGGGTGGTCCGCCTCGGCGAGGCGGCGACCGCCGCCGACCTGACGACGCTGACCGCCGACGACGTCCGCAGCGCCTACGACGAGCTAGCGGTCCAGGGCTCGGCCTGATCTCCCAGCCTCTTTGCCCGCTCTTCCCCCCGCGCCTCGATCCTGGCCCGCGTCACCTTAGGCTTGGCTGATGGGCGGTCTGTGGGACTTCTGGATCGACAGGGGCGGGACGTTCACCGACATCGTCGCCAGGCGGCCCGGCGGCTCACTGGTCGCGCACAAGCTGCTGTCGGTCAGCCCCGCGTACCGGGACGCCGCCGTCGCGGGGGTGCGCGAGCTGCTCGGCCTGGCGCCCGGCGAGCCGGTGCCCGCCGACCGGATCGGCGCCGTCAGGCTCGGCAC
>DASYAD010000357.1:0-48102 GCA_036501515.1 Trebonia sp.
CGTCCTCGCGGGCCGCGTGGATCGCGGAGTGGATGACGAAGCCGGCCGGGTTCACCTTCCACGGACCGTCCGTCTCCAGCTCCCCGTCAAGGCCGACGATCACCAGGTTGGAGGCGGTCACTTCCTCGTAGAGCAGCCCGAACGGGTTGATGAGGAAACGGTGCCCGGGGCCGGGCAGCCGGACCGAGATGTGATTGAGGATGAGATCCGTCATCTTGAAGTGCGCGACGAGCCGGTAGACGGCCGCCAGCTCGCGGCGCAGCCGCGTCTCCGCGGCGGCGTAATCGCCCGCCGCTCTGCCTAGCTCCGTGACGGTCATGCCCGCGTATCCCCTTGCGCCCGCTGCCTGGAAGATCTTCGATCCCGAGCCTGCCACAACCGCGCGACGAGCGTAAAGCGGGCGCCGGGCCGCCCGTGGCAGCCCTACACCGCGCGGTGCGGAAGTTGTGACGGAGTCCTGACGAATGACCGCATTCCGCCTGTGCGTGACGGCAGGCCCGCACTACCGTTCCGTCTCATGAAGGCCGGCCGTCACCGCCACGGGCACGGAAAACCCCGCTGGCGCTGGACGCTGCTCGGGCTCGGCGCGGGTGGCGTGATCGCCGCCGTCGCGCTCGTCCTCGGCATCGGCCAGGTGGCCGGCAGCCTGGCGTGCGCGGCGGTCCTGTCGCCGGCCGGGCTAGCCGAGGCCACGCCGGCCTTCCCGTCGTTGCCGCCGGCCGCGCGGCCCGCACGGCGCCAGATCACGTCACGGTCACGCAAATGTCACTTACCGCTAGAGCCAGGTGCCTGTAGCGTTGGCAGCGCACGCCGCGGCGCGGGTCCCGGACGCGGCTGATAGCCAGGTTCGTCACCCCCGCAGCCGGCCTGGCCGAGTGTCACCGGAGCGCGCATTGCCCCAGCTTCCGCCGACCAGTCCGCTGACCCGTGCCTACTGGCCGGCCGACACGTCCGCGCCCGTCCGCGAGACCACCATCGGCTCGGTGCTGCGCGACGCCGCCCGGCGCACACCGGACAAGACGGCGCTGATCGACGGCGACCTGGACCGCCCCGACCGCCGGCAGCGGACCTTCGCCGAGCTACTGGCTGACGCCGAGCGCTGCGCCCGGGCGCTGCTAACCCGGTTCGCGCCCGGCGACCGGGTCGCGGTGTGGGCGCCGAACAGCCCCGAGTGGGTCATCCTGGAGTTCGGCGCCGCGCTGGCCGGGCTCGTGCTTGTCACGGTCAACCCCGCCTACCGCGGCGACGAGCTCGCGCACGTGCTCGGGGACTCGGAGGCGGACGGCCTGTTCCTCGCCGGCCGCTTCCAGCAGCAGGACATGAGCGCGGCGCTCAGCGAGGTCCGCGGCCGCCTGCCGCGGCTCCGCGAGGTGCTCTCCTTCGGCGACTGGGACACGTTCACGGCGGCGGGCGCCGCCGGGCCAACGCTGCCGGACGTCGCCCCGTCAAGCGCGGCGCAGGTGATCTACACCTCGGGCACCACCGGCAGGCCGAAGGGCGCCGTGCTCACCCACCGCGGCCTCACCAACAACGCGCGGCTGGCCTTCGAGGCCGTCGGCGTCGGCCCGGACGACGTGGAGATCAACCCCATGCCGATGTTCCACGTGGGCGGCAGCGCGCTGTTCACCCTGGGCCCGGTGCAGGCGGGCGCCGCGCAGGTGCTCATGCCGCGGTTCTCCCCCGCGCTCGAGCTCGAGCTCATCGAAACGTACCGGGTCAGCCTGCTGTGCGGGGTGCCCACCATGTTCCTCGCCCTGCTGGGTCATCCCGACCTGGCCAAGCGGGACGTCTCCGCGCTGCGCCGGGTGATCACCGGCGGCGCGGTCTCGCCGCCGGCGCTTGCCCACCGGGTCGAGGCCGCCCTCGGGGTCTCGTACTCGATCGGGTTCGCGCAGACCGAGGCGGGCTGCGTGATCTCCATCGGATCGCCGGCCGACCCCGCAGCCGACCGGGCGGAGACCGTGGGCCGGCCGCTGCCGCAGACCGAGGCGCGGATCGTCAGCCTGCGCACCGGCGAGACGGCCGCGTGCGGCGAGACGGGCGAGATCTGCGCCCGCGGCTACCAGGTGATGCGGGGGTACCTGAATGACACCGCCAGCACCGCCGCCGCGGTGGACGGCGAGGGCTGGCTGCACACCGGCGACCTCGGGGCGATGGACGACCGCGGCTACCTGCGGATCGCCGGCCGGCTCAAGGAGATGATCATCCGCGGCGGCGAGAACATCTACCCCCGGGAGATCGAGGAGGTGCTCATCGGGCACCCGGCCGTCGCCGACGCGTCGGTCCTCGGCGTACCGCACGACTACTACGGCGAGGTGGTCGGCGCGGCGGTCCGGCTGGCCGCGACACCAGAAGGCAGCACCGACGCGGCCGTGGCGGACGAGCTCGCGGCCTACTGCCGGGCCCGCCTCGCCCCCGAGAAGGTGCCCGCCCGCTGGCTGGTCACCGACGCCTTCCCGATGACCGCCTCCGGCAAGATCCGCAAGGACGTGCTGCGCGACCAGCTCACCTAGACCGCCGCCGACTAGGCGCAACCCGAGGTGGCAGCTACGCCTCGCGCGGGCCGGCGGCGGGCGGGACGCTGAGCGCCAGTACGGCGGCGTCGTCGTCGAGCCCGTCGCCCAGGCCGTCGAGCAGAGCACTGACGGCGGCAATGGCGATGGCGGCGGTGGCGGGCGCGATGCTGGCGGCGAATGCCTCCAGGGCCTGCTCTCCGTAGCGCTCGCGGCCGACCCCTGTCCTCGCTTCGGTCAGGCCGTCTGTATACAGCAGGAAAGTGTCGCCCGCGTCCAGCCGCATAGTGACGGCGGGGAAATCCGCGTCGTCGATCACGCCGAGGAACGGTCCGCGACCAGTGGGCTGGTAGCTGGCGGAACCGTCCGCGCGCAGCAGCAGCGGAGGGGGGTGCCCGCCGCTGGCGAGGGCGAGGGTGAAACCGCCGGCGCCGGGGGTGAGCACGCCGAAGGCCGCGGTGCAGAAGCGGCCGCCGTTGCGTTCGTAGTCCTGGCACAGGGCGGTGTTGAGTGTGCCGAGCACCGTGGCCGGATCATGGTCGTAGACCGCGGCCGCGCGCAGGGTGTAGCGAATTTGCGAGGTTACGGCGGCGGCGGCCGCGCCCTTGCCGCAGACGTCGCCGAGGAACAGCCCCCACCGGTCGCTGGCAAGCGGGAACAGGTCGTAGAAGTCGCCGCCGACCTCGCTACGGGACGCGGGATGGTAGTAGGCGGCCGTCTCCAGGCCTGGAACGGCGGGCAGCGCAGGCGGCAGCAGGGTGCGCTGGAGGGTGGTCACCAGCACCTGGAGGCGCTCGCGCTCGCGGTCGGCTTCCCGCCGGGCGCGAAGCAGCTCGCGTTCATAGGCACGCCGGTCGCGGGCGTCGACGATCGTCGTCCTGATCAGCAACTGTTCCCCCGTCGCGCTTTTCCTGACGGTGGAGTTGACCAGGACGGGCAGCCGGGTGCCGTCCGCCGTCCGCAGTTCCAGGGCCACCCCGCCGATCTCGCCCCGCATCGTCAGCAGCGGCGCGAAGTGTGTCTCGTGGTAGAGGCGGCCCCCCGCGGTCAGCAGGTCGGAGAAATAGCGCTGCCCCACCAGCTGGTGGCGGGTGTAGCCGAGCCAGTTCAGCAGGGTCGCGTTGACTCTGGCGATCCGCCCGTCCGGCAAAGTGGAGAGATACCCGCACGGTGCGTTCTCGTACAGGTCTTCCGCGCTGTCCTCCAGGAGCGCGGAGAAGTCCGCGTCCTGCTCGCGACCTTCCCCGCCGGGGCGTCCGGACGGTTCGCCGCTCACGTCCCTGCCGCGGCGAACGAGGCGATGGCCGACAGGGTTGGGCCGGGCGCGCTGAGCTGCGGGCAGTGACCGGTCGCGGGCAGCGTGACCAGGGAGGCGCCAGGGATCTGCTCGCGGACGAACTCGCCCACCTCGAGGGGGGCGATCGCGTCCCGCTGGCACTGCAGGACCAGCGTGGGCACGGTGACCTTGGCTAGGTCGGCCCGGTTGTCAGAAAGGAAGGTCGCGCGGGCGAACGAGTGCGCGATCGCGGGGTCGGTGCGGCAGAAACTGGCCTCAAGTTCCCCTGCCAGCTCCGGGCGCTCCGGGTTGCCCATGATCACCGGGGCCATGGCGGCCGACCAGCCCAGGTAGTTGCTGTCGAGCGATTCCAGCAGCTCGTCAATGTCCGCCTTGCTGAAGCCGCCCCGGTAGCCCGCGTCGTCGGTATACCGCGGCGAGGGGCCGACCAGGATCAGCTTGCTGAACCGCGCCGGCTCGCGGACGGCGGCCAGCACGCCGATCATCGCGCTGACCGAGTGCCCGACGAACACCAGCGGCGGCAGCTCAAGCTCGTGACAGATCTCCAGCACGTCGTCGGCGTACCCGTCGAGGGTGGCATACCGTTCCGGGTTCCAGGCCGACATGTCGGAGCGCCCCGCCCCGACGTGGTCGAACAGCAGCACCCGAAAGTCCCTGGCCAGCTCGGGCGCCACCAGGCGCCACATGTTCTGGTCGCAGCCGAACCCGTGCGCGAGCATCATCACCGGACGGTCACCGGAGCCGGCCAGCATGACATTGTTCCTGCGCGTCACGCTGATCATGCTCATACCGGAATCTTGCCACCTCCGCCGTTCCCGGGCCAAACCCGGGCTGCGCCGACTCCCGGAGCCTGACCTGGTACCGTCGATTGTCGGCGAAGCAGCTCCGCCGCTGGCCGTGAGGCAGCAGCGGAGCGGTCATCATCAGCTCGGCGCTCCGGGAGGCGAGGCCATGGAACGGGACGGCGAGATCCAGTCGTCGAGTCTCGTCGAGCTGACGGTGCGGCGGTTGCGGCAAGAGATACTCAGCGGCGCCCTCCCGCCCGGCGAGCGCCTCATCGAGGAGCACCTGACAGCGCGGTTCGGCACCAGCCGGGCGCCGCTGCGTGAGGCACTCAGCCAGCTCGCGCAGCAGGGGCTTATCGAGCAGCTGCCGCGGCGCGGCGTGCGGGTGGCGGAACTGTCGGCGGCCGATTCCGACGAGCTGTTCGCGCTGCGCAACGTGCTCGAACGGTACGCCGTGCAGGCCGCCTTCACCGAGCCCGGTGCGGCCAGCCTGGCCGACGTGAGCTCGGCCTGGGAGCTGATGGCCGAGGCGGCCAGGAACGGCGACGCATTCGCCGAGAACAATGCCCACCAGGCTTTCCACGTCGCGGTGGTGGCCCTGGCGGCCCAGCGTCACCTGCTGCTGGCCTACGAGCCGGTGATTCTCAAGCTGCAGATGCTGATGGCGGCCAACCTGCGGCTCGAGGCGGAACAGCGCGAGGCGGTCGAGGGCGTCGAGCGGCACCGCCGGCTGCTCGACGCGCTGGCCACCGGCGACCTGGCGACTGTGCACCGCGCCCTCGACGGCCACGGCGCCCGCACCTACATCGGCTGACTGCCCGCACCGCCGCTTCTCTCGCTCAGTTACGCGCACGTAACAAATCGCGCGTTTCCCGGCCATTTTGTTCGTCGACAATCGACGAAAGTGACCTGACTGGGCTCAGCGTCCAAATGACCGAGAGGAGACCTCATGCCGGGATCAGTGACCGTGGCGGCGGACCCCTACCCCTATGTATTCGACCCGGCGCACACCGCGCTGATGCTGATCGACATGCAGCGGGACTTCGTCGAGCCTGGCGGCTTCGGCGAGACCCTCGGCAACGACGTGAGCCAGCTCCGCGCGGTCATCCCGCCCCTGCAGGCGGTGCTCGCGGCCACGCGCGAGGCCGGGCTGACGGTCATCCACACCCGCGAGGGCCACCTGCCTGACCTGAGCGACTGCCCGCCGGCCAAGCTCACCCGGGGCGAGCCCGCGCTGCGCATCGGCGACCCCGGTCCCAAGGGCCGCATCCTGATCCGCGGCGAGTACGGCCACGACATCATCGACGACCTCGCCCCCGCCGATGGCGAGCTGGTCATTGACAAGCCGGGCAAGGGCTCGTTCTACGCCACCGGCCTCGACGAAACCCTGCGGGCCCAGGGCATCACCAGCCTCATCGTCACCGGCGTCACGACCGAAGTGTGCGTGCACACCACCGTCCGCGAGGCCAACGACCGCGGCTACGAGTGCCTGGTGCTGTCCGACTGCGTGGGGTCCTACTTTCCCGATTTCCAGCGTTTCGGCCTGGCGATGATCGCCGCCCAGGGCGGCATCTTCGGCTGGGTCGCCCCCTCCGAGCAGTACCTCAAGGCTCTGTCCTAGTCCCCTGAGCCCCGCCCCCAAGCAACGAAGGAGCAGACCCCATGACCATGACCGCCACCACCGCGCCGGCCGAGCCGGGAGCGCCGCCCAGACTGCCGCTGTGGACCAGCGGCGACACCAACGCGTTCTTCGGCCTCGGCTTCAACGTGATGGTCAACGTGCTGGTGCTGACCGGCCTGTGCCTGGGCGTGGTGAACATCCCCGGCCACGACGTCTTCGGCGTGATCCTGCCCGCCATGGGCATCCAGCTGCTGATCGGCAACGTGTACTACACGTACCTGGCGCGCCGCCTCGGCCGCCGCGAGGGCCGCGACGATGTCACGGCGATGCCCTACGGCCCCTCGGTGCCGCACATGTTCATCGTCACCTTCGTGATCATGCTGCCCACCTACCTGGCGACCAAGAACGCGTTCGACGCCTGGGCGGCGGGCCTGGCCTGGTGCTTCATCATCGGCTGCATCGTGCTGATCGGCGCGTTCATCGGACCCTATATCCGCAAGTACACGCCGCGGGCGGCGCTGCTCGGCACCCTGGCCGGCATCTCGATCGCGTTCATCTCCATGCGGCCGGCCGCCCAGATGTGGGAAGCACTGTGGATCTCGCTGCCGGTGCTGATCATCATCATGATCGGCTTCTTCACCGACCTGAAGCTGCCAGGCAACATACCGATCGGGCTGGCCGCGCTGCTGGTCGGCACCGCGATCGGCTGGATCGGCGGCTACATGCACCCGGCCGACGTCAGCGCGGCCGCCCATGACGTCGCCTTCAGCCTGCCCAGCTTCAACTTCGGCCGCCTCGGGCACGGCCTGTCGGAAATCTCGCCGCTGCTGTCCACCGCCATCCCTCTTGGCATCTACAACTTCTGCGAGGGCATGTCGAACGTCGAGTCGGCCGCGGCCGCGGGCGACAACTACAACCTGCGCTCGATCCTGCTGGCCGATGGCGCCGGCGCCATCGTCGGCTCGTGCCTGGGTTCGCCGTTCCCGCCCGCCGTCTACATCGGCCACCCCGGCTGGAAGTCGGTCGGCGGCCGGACCGGCTACTCGATGGGCAGCGGCGTGGTCATCGCCATCCTCTGCTTCTGCGGCCTGTTCGGGCTGCTCGGCGCCGTCTTGCCGAACCCCGCGATCGTCCCGATCCTGCTCTACATCGGCCTGCTGATCGGCGCCCAGGCGTTCCAGGCGGTACCCAAGCGGCACTTCGTCGCCGTCGTCATCGCGATCATCCCGAACATCGCCTCCTGGGCCCAGGGCCAGATGGACGACGCGCTGTCGGCCGCCGGGACCACCGCGGCCAAGGTCGGCTACGAGAACATCGCCAGCGCCGGATCCATCTACAAGGGCACCATGCTGCTGGGCGGCGGCGCGACCCTGGCCGGCCTGCTGCTCGGCGCGATGACCGCGTTCCTCATCGACCGGAAGTTCTTCTGGGCCGCGGGATACTCGGCGGCCGGCGCCGTCCTCGGCTTCATCGGCCTGGTGAGCGGGCCCAAGGTGGGCTGGGATATCGGCGGCCAGATAGCGCTCGGCTACCTGTTCGCCGCGATCATCCTCGGCCTGTTCGGCCTGTTGAACAGGGGTAAGACGGTTGAGCTGCCCGAGGACGAGGAGGTCGAGGCGGCGATCGAGGAGGGCACCCCTGTCATGGGCGGCGACCCGGTGGTCAGCACCGACGGCGTGCCAGCGGAGCCCGTCGCTGAGCTCAGCGCCGAATCCGCTGAACCCGCGACTGCCGAGGCACCCTGAGCGATGAGCGATACCGTGTCGCCTCCCGCGTACGGCCAGGTCCAGGCCAGTCCCTACGCCTGGCCGTACGACGGCAACTTCGACGCCGCCCACACCGCAGTGATCAACATCGACTGGCAGGTCGACTTCTGCGGCAAGGGCGGCTACGTGGACGCGATGGGCTACGACCTCGAGCTGACCAGGGCCGGCCTCGAGCCGACCGTGCGGGTGCTCGACGCCGTGCGCTCCCGCGGCTTCACCGTCATCCACACCCGCGAGGGCCACCGCCCCGACCTGGCCGACTGCCCGCCGAACAAGCTCTGGCGGTCCAAGTCGATCGGCGCGGGCATCGGCGACGAGGGACCGCAGGGCCGGATCCTGGTCCGGGGCGAACCCGGCTGGGAGATTGTCCCCGAGGTAGCGCCGCTGGACGGCGAGCCGGTCATCGACAAGCCCGGCAAGGGCTCCTTCTACGCCACCGACCTCAACCTGATCCTGCAGACCCGGGGGATCACCCACATCATCCTCACCGGGATCACCACCGACGTGTGCGTGCACACCACGATGCGCGACGCCAACGACCGCGGCTACGAGTGCCTGCTGCTTTCTGACTGCACCGGCGCGACCGACCCCGGCAACTACCAGGCCGCACTCACGATGATCGAGATGCAGGGCGGCGTGTTCGGCGCGCACGCGCCGTCGGCCGCACTGCTGGCAGCGCTGACCGCCGCCTGACGCGGCAACGCGGCCCTGCCGCCCGGGCCAGTCCCCGGCGGCAGGGCCGATGCCGGCGCGTGAGGCACAGGCAGCTACGGAGGAAAAGATAAAAAGCGATCATCCCGAACGAGTCCGGGTCAGACCCGGACCGGCCGCCGCTCCCGTGCAGCTGCCGGACCTGGCCGCCGCCTACCGCGCCGGCGCCCGCCCGGCCGATGTCGTCCGCGGGGTCCTGGCCAGGATCGCCGCCCGCGGCGACGATCACGTGTGGATCTCCGTCAGGGCCGAGGCCGACCTGACCGCCGAGGCCGAGGCGGTGGCGGCGCGCTGGCCCGACCCGGCTCGCAGGCCGCCGCTGTTCGGGGTGCCGTACGCGGTCAAGGACAACATCGACGTCGCCGGGCTGCCGACCACGGCCGCCTGCCCCGGTTACGCCTACCAGCCGGCCGCCGACGCGCAGCTCGTCGCCCGGCTGCGTGCGGCCGGCGCGATCTGCGTCGGCAAGACCAACCTGGACCAGTTCGCCACCGGCCTGTCCGGCACCCGCTCACCCTACGGGGCATGCGAGTCCCCGCTACAGCCCGGCCTCATCTCCGGCGGGTCAAGCTCCGGGTCGGCCGTCGCGGTCGCGGCCGGCCTAGTACCGTTCTCCATCGGCACCGACACAGCCGGATCGGGCCGGGTGCCGGCCGCGCTGTGCGGCATCGTCGGGCTCAAGCCGAGCCCCGGCCTGGTTTCCACCCTCGGCACCGTGCCCGCGTGCGCATCGCTTGACTGCCCCTCGGTGTTCGCGTCCTGCGTCGCCGACGCGTCGGCCGTGCTCGCCGTCATCGCCGCCTTCGAGCCGGCCGACCCGTGGTCGCGGCCGCTGCCGTGGCCGGCCCCGGCCGCGCCGCAGGATTCCGCCCGCCTGCCGCGTGCCGGGGTGCCGCGCGACCCCGGGTTCTACGGCGACACGGCCGCCGAGGCCGCCTTCGCCGCGGTGGTGCGGCTGGTCGGCGACGAGGCTGCCCGGCCGGCCGGCGGGCCGCCGGGGGCAGCGGGCGGTGACCGGGTTGAGCGCGCGCCCGTTGTGGACATCGCGGATTTTCTGGCGGCCGGGAAGCTGCTGTACGAGGGACCGTGGGTGGCCGAGCGGCTCGCGGCAGTCGGCGACTTCGCGGCCGCGCACCCCGAGGCGCTGCATCCGGTGACACGGGCGGTGCTGGACAGCGGGCGCGGGTACTCGGCGACCGACGCGTTCCGCGGCCTGCACCGGCTGGCGGAGCTGCGGGCGGCGACGCGGACGGTGTGGGAGTCTGCGGACGTGCTGCTGGTGCCGACGGTGCCGACTACATTCACGGTGCAGGAGATGCTGGCCGACCCGGTCCGCCTCAACTCGGTGCTGGGGCATTACACGACGTTCTGCAACCTGCTCGACCTGTGCGCGGTCGCCGTCCCGGCCGGATTCACCGCCGCCGGGCGGCCGCACGGGGTCACCCTGCTGGCCCCGGCCGGGTCGGACGCGCTGCTGGCGCGCGCCGCCGGCCGGCTCGAGCAGCTGCTCGGCGGCGCCTAGCCGAGGCGGGCGGCGGTGCGGCTGACGATGGCGGCGAACGCGGCCGGGTGAGTGAGGTGCACGGCGTGCCCGGCCCCGGGGATGACCTCGACCGCGAAGCCGAACTTGGCGGCCAGCAGGGCGGCCGACTCGTGCCTCGGGGCGGGGGAGCACTCACCGACGGTGATCACCACCAGCCCCGTACCGGCCGCCGGGGCGGCGGGCTCGAAGGCCGTGAACATCGCCAGGTCACGGGCCACCGCGCCCGGGTCGGCGGGCGCCTCGGCCGCCGTCCAGGCGCTGCCGTACAGAGCGCGGGCGAACGCCGGCACGCCGCCTTCGGCGTAGGCGGCGCGCACCTGGTCGAGCAGTCCTGGCAGCAGCGAGCCGACGGCCGGCTCGTGCAGCACGGCCGCCGCCGGCACCCCCGCCGCAGCCAGGGCCAGGCCCAGCGTGGCGCCGCCGCTGACTCCTCCCACCACCGCCCCGGCGCAGGCGGGGACCAGCGCCGCCGTTTCTGCGGCGAGGTCGCCGGTGCAGGGCCGGTCCGGGACCGACAGCGCCAGCGGCCCGTCCGCGGCCAGCAGCGGGACCACGTGCCGCCACACCCGGCTGGTGGTCGCGGCGCCGTGGATCAGCGCCAGACGGCGAGCCGGCACCTCACTCATCTTCGTCGGGCTTTTCCGGGTCGCGGTCGTTGATCAGCTTCGCCAGCCGTTCCAGGTGCTCGGCGAGGTCCTGGTTGGTCACCACGTCGTTGAGCGCGAGCCGCACCGCCGCCAGCTCGCGGGCCAGGTACTCGGTGTCCGCCTGGGTCCGCGCGGCGACGGCGCGGTCCCGCTCGGTGGTGGCACGGTCCCGTTCGTCCTGGCGGTTCTGCGCGAGCAGGATCAGCGGCGCCGCGTACGCGGCCTGGGTGGAGAAAGCCAGGTTAAGCAGGATGAACGGGTAGGGGTCCCAGTGGCTGATGATGCCGATGGTGTTGAGGATGATCCAGAAGATCACGAACACCGTCTGGCCGAACAGGTACTTCCCGGTGCCGAGGAGGCGGGCCAGCCCCTCGGAGAACCGGCCGAACGCGTCGGCGTCGTACAGCGTCCCGCGCACCGGCGCGCCGCGCGGTACCGACAGGTCGTTCCTGTCGGCCACGGGACGGAAAGGGGTGAACCGCGCCATCAGCTGTTACCCCCGGTCCGTCGCCAGTTGACTGGGAGCAGATGGTCGAGCACGTCGTCGACGGTGACGGCGCCGACCAGGCGCCCGCCCTTGTCGCAGACGGCCACGCCGATGAGGTTGTAGGCCGCCAGCCGGGCCGCCAGTTCGTGTTCCGGCAGCTCAGGCGTGACGTAAACCCGCGCCTCGATGCACTCGCCGACCGGGATGGACGGCGCCCGCCGCAGCAGCCGCTGGAACCCGACGCTGCCGAGATAACGGCCGGTGGGTGTGAGCGTCGGCGGCTCGCACACGTATACCTGCGCCGCCGTGGTGGCCGGCTGGTCTCGGTCCCTGACCCGGGCCAGCACCTCGGCGACCGGCGCGTCGGGCGCGAACACCAGCGGCTGGGAGGTCATCAGGCCGCCCGCGGTGGACTTGTCGTAGCGCAGCAGCCGCCGCAGGTCGTCGGCCTGCACCGACTGCATCGCGGTGAGCAGCCGCTCGCGCTGCTCGGGCGGCATCTCGCCGAGCAGGTCGGCCGCGTCGTCCGGCTCCATCTCCTCGACTACGTCGGCCCGGCGCTCGATGCTGTCCAGGCTGTCGAGCAGCCGGATCTGGTCCTGTTCCGGCATCTCCTCGAGCAGGTCGGCCAGTTCCTCGTCGTCCAGGGTGGCCGCCAGCTGGCTGCGCCGGGCCAGCGGCAGCGTGTTGAACGCGGTCGCCAGGTCGGCCGGCGCCATCTCGCGCAGGCTGGTGAGCTGCTCGGCCAGCGGCCCCGGTTCGAACAGCTCCCGGCAGTCCTCCCACGGAACGACGGCCGGCCCGTGCCCGCCCAGCACGCCGATCGCCCTGCTGCCCTTGGTGACCGCGAGGCTGGTCACCTGCCAGCGGTTACGCGCGAGCTCCCGGTGGGCGATGGCCACGTCGGCCACGGTCCCGGCCGCGGTCCGGCGGCCGTAAAGGCTGCTGGCCAGCATCTCCCCGGTCCGCTGGCTGAACGGGTCAAGGTCGACGGTGCCGCCGAGCAGCTGCGCGCCCTCGGCCGACACCTCCCTGATCCGGCCGAACGGCACGAAGATCGTTCGCCGCCGTAGCGACACCACGAGCCCGAGGGCACGCGGCGGCTCGGTGCCCGCGACCGGCCAGATGACCACGTCGCGGACCCGGCCGATGGCGCGGCCGTCGCTGTCGAGCAACGGCCGCCCGGTAAGGCGTGCCGTGAAGACCTGGGTTTCCGGTCCGTCAGCACTGCCTGGCGCTCCCGCGGTAAAGGTCACGTGACCATTATTAGGTCATCCCGTCCCGCAGACGTGTAGCAGACCGGCCCGAGCCGCAGCCGGTGCTCGCGCAGCCGGCCGCCTTCCTGGCCGACCGCCACGATGAGCAGGTAACGGCGTGCGCGCGGCGGGACCGGCACGGCCAGTTCGCCCGCTCCCGCCGCGGCGACGACGCCGACGGTGGCGAACCGCTCGGGCCGGAACCGGCGGCCCGCGGTCAGCCGCGGCGCGCTGACTTCGTAGGGCCCCGCGAGCCAGCACGGCAGCAGGGCCCGGCGGACCCGCAGGGCAGCAAGCACGGGGGTGCCCGACGGGTTGCGCACCGTCGCCACGACCAGCGGCCGCATTCCGTCTTCCGCCGGCAGCTCGGTGAGCAGCGCGGTGACCCGCGCGTCGCCCGGCCGGTCGCCGTTCCTAAACCCGGCCGCGGCGAGGCAGTACAGGCCGGCGAGAGCGCCGGTTACCGAGATAATCCAGAAAAGGTAGCTAAGCACTACTCCAACCTGGCATCATTGGCACTGTCATGACAGTGCCAATTAACTCAGAAATGGCCCCGGCTGCCCCGCCAGCGCCCGCCATCACGCCGCAGGCGCTGGCCGACCTGCTCGGCCGCTGGCCGACGGCCGACGGCGCGCTGTACCGGCTGCTCGCCGCGCGGCTCGGCCGGCTGGCCGACACCGGGGAACTGCCCGCGGGCGTCCGGCTGCCGCCTGAGCGCGCCCTCGCCGCCGCACTGTCGGTCAGCAGGAACACGGTCGCCCTCGCCTACCAGGTGCTGCGCGACGAGGGCATGGCGGCGAGCCGCCAGGGCTCGGGCACCAGGCTCGTGCCGCACCGCACCACTCCGGCGGCGGTGCACCGTGCGAACGGCTTCTTCGCCGGCCTGCTGTCAGGCGCACCAGAATTCGACCTGTCGCTCGCCGCCGTCGACTGCGCTCCGCAGGTCGCGGCCGCACTGCAGGACCCGGCGACCGTCCTCGACCATTCGGAACGGGTGCGGCTTACCCAGGGCAGCGGCTATCTTCCCTACGGCCTGGCCGGCCTGCGGGCGGCGATCGCCTCGATGCTGACCACCTACCACGGCATCCCCACCACGCCCGAGCAGGTGCTCGTCACCACCGGCGCCATGCAGGCGCTTGACCTGCTGCTGCGCTGCGAGTCGACCCCCGGGCAGCCGGTCGTGACAGAAGACCCCACCTACCCGGGGTTCATCGACGCGCTGCACCGCAGCGGCGCCCGGCCGGTCGGCGTGCCCCCTGGCGACACCGGGCGGCTGGCCGAGGCGGTGAGCGTGCACCGGCCCGCGCTCGCCTACCTGATTCCCACCCACCAGAACCCGACCGGGCTGGTTCTGCCCGCCGCCGAGCGTCACGAGATCGTGAACCTGGCCGGGCGCAGCCCCGACGTCACCTTCATCGACGACATGACCATGGCCGAGCTGCCGCTCGGCGACGGCGGGCTGATGGACGGCCCGCCGCCGCTGGCCGCGCTCGCCCCCCGGCTGCCGAATGTGGTCACGGTCGGTTCGCTGTCCAAGACGTACTGGGGCGGCCTGCGCACCGGCTACGTGCGCGCGCCCGAGGGGATCATCGCCCGGCTGGCGGCCGCGAAGTCGGCCGCCGACCTGGGCACCCCCGCCTACCACCAGGGACTGGTGGCGGCCCTGGTCGCAAACCAGCACGAGGACATCGCCGCCTACCGGGCCGACTGGGCCCGGCAGCGGTACGCGGCCATGGCGGCCGCCCTCGGCCAGTTCCTGCCCGACTGGACCTGGACCGCGCCGGCCGGGGGGCTCAGCATCTGGGCCCGCAGGCCCGGCGACGCCGACTCCGGCGGTTTCGCCCAGGCGGCGCTGCGCCGCGGCGTGGCGGTCGTGCCCGGCCGGCTGCTGTCGGTGTCGGCCGCGCGCTCCCCGTGGCTCCGCCTCGCTTTCACCCTGCCGCCTGACGACCTCACCATCGCCGTCAAGGCGCTGGCCAGCGTTTAGTTTAATTCCGGCGCTTAGCCGGGCGAGCTGGCGGCGCCCGGCGAGCCCGGGTCATACTTTCCTGCGCGAGCTGGTGGCGCACGGCGGGCCTGGGGAATACATTTTTTTCGATGGGAAGTTGGAACGCCGTAATCGACGTCTCGAACGTCTGCTGGTCGCCCTACCTGCCGCCGCTCGGGCGGCAGGCTCCGGTATGGGAGCGGCTGGACCTCGTCATGGCCGCGTGGCGCGAGCTGCACGACGACGCGCAGTTCCAGCTGGTGGCCGATGAGTCCCTGGTCCGCGTGCTCGGCCCTGACGCCGGCCGGTTCATCGAGCTGAAGCGGGCCGGCGCCATCACGACCGCGTCGGTGGCCGACGGAGAGATCCTGCGGCTCGCCCGCGACGGCGGCCTGCACGTGATCACCCGTGACCACTACACCGATCACCGGGCCGCGCACCGCTGGATCGAACGCTCGCCTGAGCGCTTCCACGCGTGGGACACGGTCGACGGCGCGGTCACGCTGGCGCCGCTCGGCATCAAGACCCGCAGCGCGCAGGACGTCTCGCAGGCGCGCGAGGTCAAGGTGCTGCGCTACTCGGCCAAGCTCGACGCCAGGAACCAGGCGCACCGCAAGATCCTGCAGACCCGCTGGAGCTGCCCGAACACCGCCTGCAGGCAGAACGCCCAGTGGCAGGGCCAGCTGCTCGCCTCGCCCAGGCTCTCGCCCGACGGCGCCGCCGTCTGCCCGTCCTGCACCCGGCCGCTTGACTCGCTCGGGTCGCGGGCCGCCCTGCACGAGGTGGTCGTCGCCGAGCTCCGGTCGCAGGCGGAGATCCTGCGGTTCCCGCTCGAGGTCGACTGCCCGGTGATCGTCGGCCGCGGCGCCGCGGTCAAGGGCATCGACCTGGCGATGTACGCGGGCGGCAGCAAGGCCGCCATCGAGACGGTCAGCAGGCAGCACCTGATGCTGAACCTGCAGGACGCGGGCTCGGCGAACATGCGGCTGTCCGTGCTCGACCTGAACTCCACCAACGGCACGATCGTGCAGCGGTGGACCGGCGGGTCGTTCGACCCCGTCCAGCCGGTCCCGGCCGACCGGGAGACCCACCTGGGGACCAGGGACCGGGTCATCTTGGGCGAGTCCATCCTGCTGCGCCTGTCAGGCAAGCGGTACCTGGCCGAGCCGACGGACCCGCCCGCCGACCTCGCCCCGCCCGGCGACGAGGCGTCGATCACCACCGTGACCCGGGTGCAGAGCGTCCGCCAGGCGACAGGCCAGGCCGGCTAGCAGGCGGGGCCGCGATAATGTCGGATTCGTTAACTTCCCCGACCGCCACCGACAGGAGCAGGAACCGATGAGCACCGCGTCTTCGTCCCGGCCACGGCTGGACCCCCGCGATCCGGCCGGGATCGACGGGCTGCTGTCCGAGGAGGAGCTGGCCGTCAGGCAGACCGTCAGGGACTTCTGCGCCGACAAGATCCTGCCGCACGTCGCCGGCTGGTACGAGCGGGGCGAGCTGCCGGGGATCAGGGAGCTGACCCGCGAGCTCGGCAAGATCGGCCTGCTCGGCATGCACCTGACCGGCTACGGGTGCGCCGGGATGTCCGCCGTCGACTACGGCCTCGCCTGCCTCGAACTCGAGGCGGCCGACTCCGGGCTGCGGTCGCTCGTGTCGGTGCAGGGCTCGCTGGCCATGTTCGCGATCTGGCGGTTCGGCAGCGAGGCGCACAAGAACGAGTGGCTGCCGCGGATGGCCTCTGGCGAGGCGATCGGCTGCTTCGGCCTCACCGAGCCCGACGCCGGCTCCGACCCGGCGGCCATGCGCACCGCCGCCCGCCGCGACGGGTCCGACTGGGTGCTCAACGGCCGCAAGATGTGGATCACGAACGGCACGGTGGCCGACGTCGCCGTCGTCTGGGCGCGGACCGACGACGGCATCCGCGGGTTCGTCGTCCCGACGGACACCCCCGGGTTCTCCGCGCCCGAGATCAAGCACAAAGGATCGCTGCGGGCCTCGGTCACCAGCGAACTGGTGCTGGACGACGTGCGGCTGTCAGCCGCCTCCGTTCTTCCTGATGTCACTGGGTTGCGGGGGCCGTTGTCGTGCCTCAACGAGGCGCGCTTCGGCATCTTCTTCGGCGCCCTCGGCGCGGCCAGGACCTGCTACGAGACCGCGCTGGAGTACGCCAAGACCCGCGAGCAGTTCGGCACGCCGATCGCCGCCTTCCAGCTCACCCAGGAGAAGCTGGCCAACATGGCCGTGGAGCTGGCCAAGGGCCAGCTGCTCGCGCTGCACTTCGGCCGGCTCAAGGATCAGGGCAGGCTCGCGCCCGAGCACGTCTCCATCGCCAAGCTGAACAGCACCAGGGAAGCCCTCGAGATCTGCCGTTCCGCCCGCACGATCCTCGGCGGCAACGGCATCTCCTACGAGTTCCCGATCATGCGGCACATGGCCAACCTGGAGTCCGTGCTCACCTACGAGGGCACACCGGAGATGCACACGCTGGTGGTCGGCCAGGCGCTCACCGGGCACAGCGCCTTCCGCTAGCACCCGCGGCTCTCGCGGTCAGCGCCCGCTGAACCAGGCGCCGTCCCGGGGAGTCGCGGCTTTTCGCACCGCCGCAGCCGCCCGCAGGCCCTAAGATCGGGCCCGTGAAATGGGAAACGGGCTCCAGGATGCGCCGGCGCCGGGGACCCGCCCGGCGCCTGGCGGTGGCCGTCGCCGCGGCGGGGTTCGCCGTGCCGCTGGCCGGATGCGGGCTCTTCTCGTCCGGGGTGACGATCACCGCGCCGAGCGTCATGACGGTGACCGAGAACGTCTTCGAGCACGACATCATGCCCGAGCGCTTCACCTGCGCTTCCGGGCACGTCACGTCGCCGCCGATCACCTGGGCGGGCGCGCCTGCCGGTACCAAGTCGTTCGCGCTCGTGGTCGACGACGCGGACGCGCCGATCACGCCGTACGTGTACTGGGTGGTGTTCGACATCGGGCCCGGCACCTCGGCGCTGCTCGAAGGGCAGCCGCTGCCGCCGGGCGCGCTCACGGCGCGGGGCAGCGCGGGCTACGACCGCTACGACCCGCCGTGCCCCGGCTCAGGCGGGCACAGCTACCGGTTCACCGTGTACGCTCTGAACAAGGTACTGCGGCTGCCGAACGGGACTTCCCTGCAGTCAGCGTGGCAGGCGATCGCCGCCGCGACGATCGGCCGGGGACGCCTGCCGGTAAGCGCCACGTCATAACGGATGCAGGGCCCGCTGACGGGGTTAGTCCCGAAGTGTCCCCTATTGCGACATTCGGTGGCGAAGTTTCGTGATTCGCCGGACAGGCTGCCGCCACGTTGGTAACAATCTTACGAACCAGTGCCGGTTAAGGGCGCTCGCGAAAACGGGGGCAGGCTCGCGTACATGGCCGCGCGGACCTCGCAGAGCGCTGACGCCAGGCCGTGTAGTGCCGGGTGGTGTTTGAATGTCGTTCTTGAGTCGTAAGCCTGCGCGGCCGGGAGGCCGCGGTGGTGATGCCGGGCGCGATGACGAGTACGACGATTACGACCTTTACGCGGCGGACGGCTACCAGAGCGAAGAGGACGCCTGGTCCCCCGGTGAGTACTTCTCCCCTGAGGGCATCAAGGGCCGCTGGGCCGGCGAGCACCCCGACGGCCGTTCTGGCGGCCGCGGACAGCGCCAGAACGGGCGCGGTCCCGCCGGCGACGGCTACGACAACTTCCAGGACGGTTTCGAGGGCCCGGGAAGCCGCGGCCCAGGCCGCGACAGCGGCGGCCCCGGCCGCGACAGCGGCGAGTCACCCTGGGGCGACGCACCCCGGGGCAGCGCCGGGAGGAACGACTCATCCCGCGGCGCCGCCGCACGCGGCGATACTCCCCGTGCCGACGCCCCCCGCACCGACGGCTCCCCCGCGTACGGAGCGGACGAGTACCCGAGCGGCGCCTACGAGCTGCCCGACGGCGCCGACGGTGACCGCCCGGAGCGGGGCCGCCGCCGGCGCCGGGACCGGGAAGACCGCGGCGAGCGGACCGGCATCTTCAGCCTGCGGCGGGACAAGGGCGAGGACATCTGGCCCGACGACGGCATCTCCGACGAGGACTACTGGGCCTCGGTCGCCGCTGACCGCCCGCTGACCGAGCCAGGCCAGCCGCCGGCTGACGACCACGGCCAGGGCCGGGCAACCGGCCACCGCCCGCCAGCCGACCCGCGGGCCGCGACGGCGGGCGCCGACGCCCGGTTCGGCAGCGAACCACGCGGTGGTGACCAGCGCGGGAGTGACCAGCGCGGCGGTGACCAGCGCGGCGTAACCGGGCGGCTCGGGCCGCCCCCCGGGCTGGCGGGCGACTACCAGCCAAGAAACGCTCCGAGCGTTGCGGGCGCCGGGCAGCCGGCCGTCGGCCAGCCGGCCAGCGCGGGCCGTCCGGGGACCGGGCCCGCACCCGCTCGCCCGGGGACCGGGACGAACGCGCCGCGGCCAGGCACAGGACCGAACGCGCTGCGGCCAGGCACCGGCCCGACGCCGACCGTGGGGGTGACCGCCTCGCGGCCGCCGGCAGGACCGGCCAGCACGCGACCCGGGCCAGCCGGTTCAACCAGCGGCCCGCAAGCCGCCTGGCCAGGTCAGGCACAGCCAGGGAGCGGACGGTCAACGGGAGGCCTCCCCCAGCCCGCTGCCCGGCCCTCATTTCAGCCGAGCGGCCACCAGCCGGCCGGCGCGCCCGCGGCCAGCCGGCCGCAGGACCGCGGCGACTGGGGCGAGCGGACCGAGCGAATCGAACGGGTCAACGCCTCCGGCTACCCGGACCAGCGGCCCGCTGGCCGGAACCAGGGCACGGGCGCCAGCCCCGCCATGGCACCCGGTTCAGCGGGAGCGGCGCGGTTGCCCGCGACCGCGGTCCCGTCTGGGCCCACGGCGGCGGTATCCGGGCGCGGCCGCGGCGACACAGGCCGCACCGGCAGCATGCGCGGTGACAACGGCCGCGTTGACAGTGGCCGTGGCGACACTGGCCGCGTTGACAGTGGCCGCACCGACGGCAGCCGCGCGGACAGCGGCTTCTGGCCGGCGACCGACCGGGGCGAGCATGACCGCCGCGAGAATGACCGGCGCGAGAGTGACCGGCGGGACGCTGGCCGTGAGGCCGGCGGCAGCATCTGGTCCGCTGCCGCCCAGGACAGCGCGCCCGCCCAGGGCGACGAAGACCCGCTGACCAGCAGGGCTTACTCCCGCTCGGCGCTCGGCGAGACCGACGGCCGCTCTTACCGGGTGGCCGCACGCCGTTCTCAGGCGCAGACCAAGCTGACCGGCGACTACCCCGCCGCGTCGTATCAGTCAGCCGACCAGCGGACCGGGGAGCACCGGCAGTACCGGGGCGACACGACCGTCTCGTCCGCCTCGTCCGCGCAGGAAGCGACCGTCAGGTATCCCGCGTACGGCGGGCAGCAAGGACATCAGCCGCAGCACAGCCGCGGTCAGCAGCCTGGTCCGGCACAGCCGGCCCTTGGGCAGCCCACCGTCAGCCAGCCCGCGCTCGGCCAGCCCGCCCAGGGCCACGCCGGACCGCCCGCCCGCGGCACAGGCGGCACCAGGGCGGGCGCACCCGGCGGTACCGGGCGCAGCGGCGCGCCGGGCGCCGGCCAGCCGGGTAACGGCCTGCCCAGCGGACCGTACGAGTCACAGCACTCCTGGCCAGGACAGCAGCGCCAGCACGGTCAGCCCCGCCAGTCCGGGCACGCACAGTCCGGGCATGCACAGTCCGGGCACGCACAGCCCGCCGCCAGTCCCCTTTCCGCTCCGGTACCGAGCGCTCCCGCGATGCCCTCAAGCGGCCCGCTGTCTGCCGGGAGCCAGAACGGCTCAGGCGGCACCGGACTCCCGGGCAACGCCGCCGTACCCTCAGGCAGCCGGAGTTCGGGCCCTGGCGGCCCAAACCCGTACGACACCGGGGCGACCGGCTCGCACCCCTACGCCGGCGGCCAGCCATACCAGGGCACGTCCGCGCAGACGCCCCCTGCCCAAGACGGTGGCGACGACCGCTACTACCGGACGTCTCCCCAGAACGGGTATCAGGGCGCCAGCGCGGGCCAGAACTGGCCCGACCAGCCGCGCCCCGACCAGGGCCGGGCTGACCTAGTACGGGCTGACCAAGTACGGGCTGACCAGGCGCGTGCGAACCAGGCCAGGATCGAGCAGGACAGGGCCGACCAGCACAGGCCAGATCTCGGCCCTGGCTACGGCAACGGCCAGCACGGCCGCCGCGAACGGCCGTACTGACCACCTGCCCTCCCTGGCCGGCCCTGGCACCTGCCCCGCACCGAGTCCCCTGCCTCGCACGGACCGCCCGTCCCGTTACCGTGCCCCGTCACCGGACGACATCGGGCAGACTGGAGCGGTGCCCGAGGGTGACGTTGTCTGGAACACCGCCAAGCGCCTACACACGGCGCTCGCGGGGCAGGTGCTGACCCGCAGCGACTTCCGGGTGCCGCGCTACGCCACCGTCAGCCTCGTCGGCCACCAGGTGACCGAAGCGGTCGCACGGGGCAAGCACCTGCTGATCCGCACCAGCAACGGCATGACCGTGCACACCCACCTGAAGATGGACGGCTACTGGCGCGTCCAGCCGGCCGGCGGCCATCCCCCCGGCCGCGGCCACCAGATCCGGCTGCTGCTCGGCAACGAGCGGTGGCTGGCCACCGGGTACCTCCTCGGCATCACCGAGATACTGCCGACCGCCAGCGAAGACCAGGTTGTCGGGCACCTCGGCCCCGACTTGCTCGGCCCGGACTGGGACTCCGCCGCCGCGGTCGAACGCCTGGCCACGGCTCCGGACCGCCCGGTCGGCGAGGCGCTGCTCGATCAGCGCAACCTAGCTGGGGCAGGGACTGTATTTGCTACAGAAATGTTGTTTCTCCGCGGCATCCACCCGTGGCGGCTCGTCGGCGAAGTGGACGACTTGCACGCACTCGTAGAACTCGGGCACCGACTGCTCGACGCGAATAAGGCACGACCCGGGCACGTGACGACCGGGGACACCAGGCCAGGGCGGGAGAACTGGGCCTACGGGCGCGCGGGGCGGCCGTGCCGACGCTGCGGAACGCCGATCCGCAAGGGCGAGCAAGGGCCACCGGGCCAAGAACGCCTCAGGTTCTGGTGCCCCAACTGCCAGAGATAACCACTCGTCATGAGCGTCGATGCCGAAGCGAGTCGCAATATCCACCTATTGAAGGCACCCTGCGAGGCCAACCTGGGCAGATGAACCATGCCAATTGGGATGCCTCATTTGAACTCTTGAGAGCGCCGCTGCTGTGCCAGGTACGGGGATTGCCATAAGGCGTCACGCGGGCCGACGGCGTGCCATAGCATTTCTTGTCGGTCTAGTTGGGGGGCGTGATTATTCATGCGGTTGTCGTCGGCTCGTGTGCAGAAGTACCGGTCCGTCAAGGACACCGGCTGGTTTGACGTCGAAGAGCAGAAGACGATCCTGGTGGGCTCGAACGAAGCGGCAAGTCCGCTGTACTGCAGGCCTTGCAACAGCTGAAGCCTCCCACTGGCGTGGCCAGGTTCGAGGCTCTTCGCGACTACCCAAGGTCGGAGTACAACGACATCACCACCGGGGTCGTTGACCCCGACAAGGTGGAGGTGGTCTCGGCGAAATTCAGCCTGGAGGCCGACGACATCGCAGAGCTTCCGGTCGGCTACGACCATGCGCAATACAAGATGTCCAGGTACCTCAGCAACCGTGTTACCCACTCAATCGAGGGCGCGTCTCACACGTTGGCGTAGCCAGGTATCTGGTCCCTGATTTTCTGCAGTTCGTTTTCGTCGGAGACGGCCTGGAAGTCGTAGCGGGGCGTATAGGGCCGCTCGAGCCCGGCCAGTTCCTCCGCGGTGAGCTCGATGTCCAGCGAGGCGACCGCGTCGTCGATCTGGGCGGCGGTATTGGCGCCGACGAGCGGCGCGGCGACGACTGGCTTGCTGCGCAGCCAGGCCAGGGCGACCTGGGCGCGGGAGACCCCGCGTTGGTCGGCGACCGCGCCGACAGCGTCGATGATGACGCGGTCGCTGCCGGCCGTGAGCGAGGTGTACAGCAGGTCCGCGTATCCCCCGTCGGTCTCGGCGCGGGTGGTTGACCTGGCCGCGTCCCAGGGACGGGCCAGCCGGCCGCGGGCGAGCGGGCTCCACACGACGACGCCGACGCCTTCGTCAAGGCAGAGCGGGATCATCTCCCGCTCCTCCTCGCGGGCGAGCAGGTTGTAGTGGTTCTGCATGGACACAAACCGGGCCCAGCCGTGCTGGCGCTGCAGGTGCAGGGCCTTGGCGTACTCCCAGGCATGCATCGAGGACGCGCCCAGGTAGCGGACCTTGCCCGCCGCGACCAGGTCGTGCAGGGCTTCGAGGGTTTCCTCGAGCGGCGTCGCGTGGTCGTTGCGGTGAATCTGGTACAGGTCGATGTAGTCGGTGCCGAGCCGCCGCAGGCTGTGCTCGGCCTCGCTCATGATCGCCTTGCGGGACAGCCCCTTCCCGTTTGGCCCCGGCCGCATCTGGTGGCGCAGCTTGGTGGCGATTACCACCTCGTCCCTGTTCGCGAAGTCACGCAGTGCGCGGCCGAGGATCTCCTCACTGGAGCCGTATGAGTACAGGTTCGCGGTGTCGAAGAAGTTGATGCCCGCGTCGAGGGCGTGCTTGACGAGCGGGCGGCTGGTTTCCTCGTCGAGCGACCAGACCGGGTGGCCGCGACCCGGATCGCCGTAGGTCATCGCGCCGATAGCCACCGGGGACACGTCGAGGCCGGTGGCGCCCAGCTTGATGTAGCGCATGGTGCTCCTCTATCGTTGTGGAGAGTTCTCCGTTTACAGTAACGGAGAACTCTCCGGATAGCAAAAGAGGCTGGTGGAATGGTTCGCTCAGATGCCCGCGAGAACCGGGCCCGCATCCTGGAAGCCGCCCGCCAGGCGCTGGCCGAGGACGGCGGCACCTCGATGAACCAGATCGCCCAGCGGGCCGGCGTCGGGCCCGGCACCCTGTACCGCAACTACCCGGCCCGCGAGGCGCTCGTCCTTGACGTCTACCAGCTCGAAATCGCCCAACTCATCGACTCGGTACCGGGGCTGCTGGCCACGCTGCCGCCGCTAGAGGCGCTGCGGCGCTGGACCACCGACCTGGTCAGTGCCATGCGCAAGAAACACGGTCTCGGTGACGCGCTCAGCCCTGGCGCCCGCCAGTCGGTCACCGAACAGACCTACGGTCCCGTCATCGCCGCCATCACGCAGCTGCTCCGCGCGGGCAAACGCGACGGCAGCATCCGCGCCGACGCCGACCCCGGTGACTTCCTGCAGCTCACGGGAGCCCTCTGGCGGGCCGCGTCCGGCCCGGAAGACCGGTCGCAGCCCATGCTCGGACTGATACTCGACGGGCTCGGCGCCGGCCAGCGGCGCTGACGCCGGCCAGCGAGCCGCCCGTCACCTCACGGAACCGTCATACCGCAGCGAGCGAGGAAGATCTTGGATACTTTTCGGGCTCCGACGCATACAAGTTTCCGATTAGATAAAAGTTTCCATCACTGTGAGCTGATCAGTCACATCAGTCACATCAGTCGCTTCGGAAGACCGGAAGACCCGAAGACCGGTCGCACCCTGGGCTCGGACTGATACTCGGCGGGCTCGCCGCCGGGCAGCGGCGCTGACGCCGGCCGGCGAGCCGCGCGCTAACTGAGGAGCTCGACGTAGCCGTCGGTGCCGTGGACACGAATGCGCTGGCCGTCGCGGATCAGCCGGGTGGCGTGCTCGACCCCGACGACGGCGGGCAGACCGTACTCGCGGGCGATCACCGCACCGTGGGTCATCAGGCCGCCGACCTCCGTCACCAGGCCCTTGATCGCGACGAAGACCGGTGTCCAGCTCGGATCCGTGTAGGGGGTGACCAGGATGTCATCCGCGCTGAGACTGGCCTCGGCCAGGTCAAGGACGACCCTGGCCCGGCCCTCCACGGTCCCGGCGGACACCGGCAGGCCGGTCAGCGCCCCGGCCGGTACACCGCCGCGGCGGTAGGAGCCGCTGAGCGCCTCACCGTCTGACGTGAGCACCCGCGGCGGCGTCAGCGCCGCGTGCACCAGGAACTCGTTCTTGCGCTCCGCGATGAGGTCCGCGTCGGCCTTGCCTGTGCGCAGCACGTCGCCGAGCTCGGCGAACGTGAGGTAGAAGATGTCTTCCGGGTCGCCAAGCACCCCACCCGCCGCCAGCCGGCCCGCTTCAGCCAGCAGGGCCTGCTTGTAGATGAAGTAGCGGCTGACCATGTGATACTTCGGGTACTCGCGGTAGCCGGCGAAGGTGCGGAGCCGGTCGATCATCCGCTTGGTCTCGGCGGCCTTCTGTTCCCCGTCCGGCAGGGTCCGCAGCCGGGCGAGCAGCTCCTGTTCCTTGTCCGACGCCGCCTGCCTGCCCTGTTCGAAGCGCTGCTTTCCCGCCCCGGGTCCGAAGTTCCGCACGTTGCCGAGCAGGACGGGGACCAGCAGGTCGGGACGCTCGCGCCAGCGCGGCCTGGTGATGTCGATCTCGCCGGCGCCGCGCATGCCGTACTGGTCGAGGAACGCGTCGATCGCGTCCCTAGCCGCGGCTCCGCCTTCGACGGCGGGCAGCTCGTCCAGGAACTGCGGGCCGGTCGCGTGCTCGAGGAACGAGACCACCGCGGGGTGCGGGCGGATCACGTCGGCGACGTCGAGCAGCGCGAGTCCCATTTCCGCGGTCACGTTGCCCGGAGCAGACAGCGTGAGCGTGTCGGCCGCGTTCTTCTCCCCCAGCCACTCGAGCAGATGCTCATTCAGCCATCCGCTGGCCTCCATTCCGGCCATGATCACCTGCAAGTTCTGCGGGGTGAACATGACCTTCTTCAGCTCCTGGGCGTCGGCCGCGATGAAGTCGAGCAGGTCCGGTCCGTGCTTGCCCTGGATGTCACGCTTCAGGGTGCCGGCCGATGCCTGGGCCCGGTCTACGATCGCGGTGACGACCGCCGGATCGGTCTTAACCGGTGCGGGGCCGCCGCCCGCCACGCTGCGGGGCAGCGCCGCGGCGTCCGGGTCCGGAAGCACGGGGATGAAGTCGCCGCGGTCGATGACGCTCTGCAGCGCGTCCCCGATCAGCGGATCGGACGTGCCCAGTGCCTTGACCAGGCTCGCGCCAGCCGTAGGCGAGCCCAGCGGCCGGGTGACGTCGACGAACAGCCGTCCGCCCGCCGTGGACATCGGCCGCGCCGCCGTCAGCTGCCACATCGAAATGCCCAGCGGCTTCATCGGGTCGGTCATCATCTGCTGATGACCGACGGAGACGTACACGTGGTTGCCGTCATCGCCAGCCTCGGGGACCGGGAACAGGGTCGTGACGGGACGGCTCTGCACGATCTGGAACTCGCCGCCGGCCAGGCACCACTCGATGTCCTGCGGGCGGTCGAAATGCGCCTCTATGCGCCGCCCCAGACCCGCCAGCCGGATGATCCGCGCGTCGGTCAGCGCGGGCTGGCCGACGGGTCTCCTGTCGAGGATCTCGCCGTCCCTGACCTTGTAGACGTCGGCGTTGACGAGGCCGGAGACCAGGTCCTCACCGAGGCCGAAGACAGCTTCGACGGAGACGACCTTCCGGTTCGAGGTGACGGGGTCGGCGGTGAACATGACCCCAGACGCTTGGGCGGCCACCATTTCCTGCACGACCACGGCCATCTCGACCTTCCGGTGACCGAAGCCGTTCCGCTGGCGGTAAAGCACCGCCCGCTCGCTGAACAGGGAGGCCAGGCAGCGGGCGACATGCCTGACGATCTCGGCCGGCCCGGTGATGTTCAGGTAGGTGTCCTGCTGGCCCGCGAAGGAGGCCGCCGGCAGGTCTTCCGCCGTCGCGCTCGAACGGACGGCGCAGGCGGTCCCCTCGCCGAGCGCCGCGACCGCGCCGGTGATCTCCGCCGCCACGTCAACTGGGACCGTGACATCTTCGATAGCGCGGCGGATCTCCGCACTGGCGGCGCTGACCGTCTGCCGGTCGCCGGCGTCGAGGCGGGCGAGGCGGTCGATCGGCCGGGCGATCGCGGGGTCGGCCGCGACGATGCGCCTGAAGGCGTCCGTCGTCACGCAGAACCCGGGCGGGACGCGGACGCCGCCGATCCGCATCAGCTCGCCCAGATTCGCGCCCTTGCCGCCCGCGCGGGCGATCATGGTCGCGTCGGTGTCTGCCAGATCAAGCACGTAATTCCCGGTCATCGTGGCGCCTTCCCCGTCGGCGGTTGCCGTGCACTGCTAGTCCAGCCTGCGATTATGGGGCACGACGGGGGTCTTGCGGCAAGCCCCCCGGCGTGTTATACGTTGGAAGTGGCGGGAGGTGCGTACCTCGCGCCTTTGTTATGCGTGGGTTCGTCGTGCGCGAGCGTCAGTCGTGCGCGAGCGTCTGTCGTGCGCGAGCGTCAGTCGTGCGCGGAGTCAGTCGCCCGGCACCAGCCTTCGCTGGAGCTGCAGGGCCTGGTTCTTGCTTTGCGTCATGAGTACGAAGCGGCCGTTCGTGAGCGGCGCCGAGATCATGGTGACCGCCCAGATCGTGCCCGAGATGCTGATCGCGACCGGGTTCCGGCTGCCGTAGGACTTCGCGGTGATCGCGGCCAGCGCCGCTGCCTCGGCCGCGGGCACGGTGAAGGACAGTCCCCACATAGTCGGCTGCTGGACCGGCTGACTTTCCGCAGGCTGGAGGTACAGTTCGACCGCCGCCGACGTGAACTTGACCGGCGTCCCGGTTGCCCGGTAGCACGCGCCAGAGGGCAGGAAGCCGCCCGAATAGGGCCCCGCCGAGGTGAACACCGTGTAGCCCGCCGGGCAGCCGCCGAACGTCAACGGCGGCTGGGTCTGCCCGAGCCGCATGACGACCGGCACCGACAGCGGACCAGGAGCCGGGGATGCGTACGGCCCGAGCGGGAGCACGTGGCCGCAGCCCGCGACGGCGCCGGCCAGTGTCAGCGCGAGCGCCGTGACCGCGAGTCGTGCCCGGTAGCGCGTCATCACGTCAGCCCAGCCGCGGACGGGACTGCGGTGCGGGCGCGGCCACCGGGGCGCGGGCCGCGTCGGGCACGAGCAGGGCGGCGGCCGCCACCATGATCAGCAGTTCCGCTAGGGACACCCGGCCCAGGTGCGGGTCGTTGGGGTACCAGCCGAGCGAAGCGAGCCGCTCAAGCCCGGTCACGGCCGCGAGCAGGACCAGGGTCAGCGACCAGGTGCCCGGTCCCGTCCGGCCCCAGGCGCCCGGCACCTGGACCAGGCACGCGAGAGCGACCAGGAGACAGCACAGTCCGATATTGTCCGGCAGCCAGGCGGTGCTCCCAGTCAGCTGCAACGTCAGCCACGGCACGTTGACCAGAAGGTACCCGGCGGGCAAGGCCAGCAGCCAGGGCCGGCGCGGTACCGGCGGCGCGTCCCGGTGGAACGCGGTCATCGCGGTCACCGGGGTGACGTCCATCAGCACCCAGTACGACCACGACGCGGACGGCGACACCAGTTCGCCGGTGAGCTGTCCCTCGAGCACAATGGCGAAGGCGGCCGTGACGGCCAGCAGTGCGGCGACCCGGGCGATCCGGTAGTGCCCGAGGACCAGCGCCACGAAGACGGCAATCCAGCAGTAGCCTGCCGCGTACCACGCCGTGTGCCAGAGGTCGCCCGGGACCGGAGCCGGGGGAAGCCAGCCGATCAGGCGGTGGCTGCGGGCTACGAGCAGGACCTGGCCAAGGCCCCAGATCGCGTGGGTCAGCGTCAGCGCGAGCACCGCGCCCCGAATCGCCTGCCCCCAGGCGAGATAGCGGCGCGGGGCGCCGGCGGATCCCAGGTAGAGCCGGGCGGCCAGGCCCGCGACGCTGAGCGTCTCCGGCCAGCTGGGACGGTCGTATTCCATGGTGACCGAGTCTTCGTCGGGATCGCCGGTCAGCCAGCCGTCCAGGAACGCGGCGACCATGTCTTCTTCCCACTGGTCCCGGTAATAGCCGGGCAGCAGCCGCAGCACCCGCCGGTACCGCTGCTCCAGATTCAGGTCGCCGCTCATCCGGCCGCTCCCGCCGCCTCAGCGCCTGGCAGGCCCAGCCTCGCCCGCACCACCCGGGCGGTGGCGGCGCGCAGGTCGGCCTCCTCCGCCAGCGCCCGCCGCCCGTCCCTGGTCAGCCGGTAATAGCGGCGCAGCCGGCCATCACGGGCTTCCTCCCGGTCCGGCTCGATCAGCCCGTCGGCCGCGAGCCGGTCAAGCACTCCGTACAGGCTGCCGATCTTCAGCTTGACCCGGCCGCGCGACAAGTCGGCCACCTCGCCCACGATGCCGTACCCGTGCCGCGGACCGTCGGCCAGCGCGGTGAGCACGAAGAACGCCTGTCCGGTCATGGACCTGATCGCCATGACACTAATATAATGAAAACCAAGATATAAGTCTATGTGGAACGACCCTGGCCCCCTCGGCACCGGCACGGGCTAGAGGCTTGGCGGGGACGGGCCGGGAGCCTGCCCCGGTCCGGCGCGCGGGAGCGCGGTCCTGGATCACAGGCCGGGCGATCGGCCGCAGCGCAGTCCCGGATCACAGGCCGGGCGATCGGCCGCAGCGCAGTCCCGGATCGGGGGCGGGCGACATCGGCCGGAGCGCGTCCTGGATCGCGGGCTCGCCTAGCGGCCGTTGATGAAGGCCGACTCGCTCCGGCCGCGATAATTCGGCTGTCAGGCACCGTTGAATTGGCGCCTGAGCGCTCACGGCCCAGCCAGCGCCGTCGGCATAGTCACTGGCAGCGATGATTATCTTGGAATTTTTTTGTGCTATGACACATAGAAGTTTCCATTTAGATAAAAGTTTCCATAACGATAGGCAGTCGGGTCACGTCAGCCACTCGGCGCGCTCTGGCTCAGGGGCCGTTCCTGGCAAGTAGTCCGGACTTGGCGACGCGGCCCGTTGGGCGGCCCGGGGACGGCTGCCCAACGGGACGATCGGGTGTGCCGAAGGCACCGGGGCGAACGATGCGGAGGTGCCAGGCCAGGCCGGGCGGCCAAGGCGAGCAGGGCGACCGAGGTGGGGCATGCGAGGTGCCAGGGATAACCGACCCGGGAGACGGGCCAGCCGAGGCGAGGCAGCCGAGGCGATGCAGCCAGGGCGAACGAGACCGGGCCGGCGACGTGGCAGGGGGCGGCCAGGTTAGGCGTTCTCACGACGGCGAGTAGCCGGAAACGGAAACGGGAAACGGAGACGGGAACCGGAGAGGGAGGCGGCGGCGGGTCGGGCGGGTCAGGCGTGCTCACGGTGGGCGATGGCGGCCGCTTCTGTGCGGCTGGCCGCGCCTAGCTTGGCGAGGATGTTGGAGACATGGACGCTCGCGGTCTTCGGCGTGATGAACAGCTCCGAGCCGATCTCCCGGTTGGACATGCCCCTCGCCAGCAGGCTCAGCACCTCGCGTTCCCGGTCGGTCAGGGCGGCGAGCGGGCTCCTGCTGCCTGATCCGTTCCCGTGCGCGCTCCGGTGCCCGTCGCCCGGGTCCAGGCGGGCCCGGCGGGCCAGGTCGTCGAGCGCCGCGGCGAGCGGCGCCGCCCGGAGCCGGGACGCGGTGGCCCGGGCCGCGCGCCAGACGGCGGCCGCCTCGTCGCGCCGCCCGGCTTCCACGAGCGCTTCGGCCAGCCGCCACCGGGTGCGGGCGGTCTCGTAGACGTAGCCGGGCCCGAACTCGGCCAGCACCCTTTCCCACGCCGCCGGGGAGTTCTCTCCCGTCAGGCGGGCGTATTCGGCTTCGCAGCGGGCGAGCCAGCCCCGGCCCTCTGGTCCGAGCACTCCCTTGGGGCGGGCGGGATAGCTGGCGCCCTCCCTGGCGACGGCGAGCAGCGCGGCCCCCGCGGCCGCTTCCGCGTCCGCGCCCGCGGCGTCTCCGGCCGCCCGTAGCCGCTCGGCCCGGCCGGCCCGGGCGGCGAGGGCGATCGAGGTCACCCTGATCACCGACGGGCTGTGGGCCGGCCAGGCGTCCGCGTCGATCGCGGCTTCCGCCTCCGCCAGTGCCAGCTCGCATTCCCCCTGCCACAGGGCATGCTCGGCGAGGATGCCGCGCGCGATGTAGGCGACGAACACGTCGCCCCAGAAGGGCTCGAGCCAGGTGCGCCGTTCACCGACCACGGGGTTGCCGCGGGCCACGTCGACGAACAGCGCCATGGCGGACAGCAGCGCCTCGGCCTGCCTGGTGATCCGGACGGGGAACCCGTCGGCCAGCTCCTGGGCGTGGTCGAGGTCGCCTTCTGCGAAGTGCGCCTGGAAGTGCAGGTGCTGCAGGTCCATGCCGTACGGGGCCAGGCCGAGCCCTTCGGCCTCGGCCCACTCCACCCCGCGGTGGGCGACGGTGGCAGCCTCCTCGAGTTCGCCGCGGGCCAGGCGTTCCGTGGCCAGCTGGTGGGCGGCCCGCAGCCGGACCCCGAGCGCTCTGGCCGCTCCCGCCTGCTCGACCGCGGCCGAGAACAAGCCGATCGCCTCGCCGGAGTTGCCGCTCCTGAGCGCGAGCTGCCCGGTCGTGGCGAGGGCGTCCGCCTCGACCGAGGCCGACCCGGCCGCACGGGCCGCCTCCTGGGCACGGCCCGCCCAGTCCCTGGCGTCGTCATCGCGGTGCGCGGCCATCAGCGCCATCGCGTAGGTCGCCATGGCGCGGGCCCGGTACCAGGTCGGCTCGTCTGGCGCCTCCCGCACCGTCGCCTCGGCCACCGTGAGCGCCTCGGCGTACCAGTGCGTGTCCTCGCCCTGCAGCAGGTGGTACGCGAGCCGTTCCCCGACCCGGCAGCGCAGCTCGGCGCCCTCTTCAGCCCCGGCGGCGCCGGACACCCATTCGCGGATGTGCCTGAGCAGGTGAACGGCGCCGGGCACCTCACCGCTGGCAGCGGCCGCAAGCGCGGACTTCAAGCCGAGCTTGCCGCGCGACATCTTCGCGATCCGCGCTGGCGTCTCCACCCGCAGCCACAGTTCCAGGGCCAGGTCGTAGTGGCGGTGCGCCTCGGCGGGAGCCCCGAGGCGCTGGGCCTCGTTCCCGGCCCTGACCGAGGCGGTGAACGCTCCGGTGATGTCGTGGCTAGCCATGCTGTGGTGGGCGAGTTCGGCGGCGGAACCTGGCTTGCCGGCCAGCAGGCTGGCCAGCCGGGCATGCAGCCGGGTCCGCTCCCCCGGCATCAGGTCGCCGTACACGGCCTCGCGCAGCAGCGCGTGCCTGAAGCGGTAGCCGTCGGGACCGTCGGGCGCCAGCAGCTGGTGGCCGGCCGCCTCGCGGACCGCCTCCTCGTACGCGTCGTCTGGCAGGCCTGAGGCGGCCCGCACCAGATCGTCGCCGGCGCCGCCGCCGGCGACGGCGGCCGCCCGCAGCACCTGCTGGGCCGCGTCGGACAGGCGTTCGACGCGCGACAGCAGCAGCGCGGCCAGGCCGGTCGGCAGCGTCCCGCCCGTGACGTCTCCCGTGCACGACGACGCGGTCAGGAGCTCCTCGGCGTAGTAGGCGTTGCCTTCCGCTCGTTCCACGAGCGAGTTGAGCGTGACCGCCGACAGCGGCAGCGGGGCGCTCGGCACGTTGGCCAGGATCTCGGCCAGCGCGGCGGAGGGCAGCGGCCCGAGTTCGACCAGCGCGACCATCGGCAGCCTGAGCAGCTCCGCGATCACGCCGCGGAGCGGGTGGCGGCGGTGCAGGTCCTCGGTCCGGTAGGTGCCGATGATCGCCACGCGCTCACGGTGCAGCATCCGGGCCAGGAAGGTGACCAGGTGGCGGGTGGTGGCGTCGGCCCAGTGCAGGTCCTCGATGACCAGCAGCACCGGGCTGCCGGCGGCCAGCTCGGACAGCAGGCTGAGCACCGCGCCGAACATCTGCTGGCGTGCCAGTCCCGCCCAGTCCGCCTGCTGGTCCTGACCCTCGCCGTCCGGGAGCAGGCGAGCCAGCACGGGGCGGGCCTTGACCGCCTTCTCGATGTGCGGCGGCGCGGTGCGGAACGCGTCCGCGAACGGGAGGTACGGCACGCTGTCGCCGATCTCCGCGCACTGGCCGCAGAGCACGGTGAAGCCGTCGTCTTCTGCGAGCTGCATCGCCTCGGCCACCAGCCGGGACTTGCCGATCCCGGCGTCGCCGCTGACCAGCCCCGTCACCGCCCGGCCCGCGGCGGCGTCCTGCAGGAGGCCGCGCAGCCGCGACAGCTCCGCGTCCCGTCCCACCAGCATGCCCATCTCCCTATTATCGGCCGGGACCTGACCATCCGGCCAACGGATTACCGCCTGGCCGGTCACCGCCGGGCCGGCGCGGGGACCGCGAAGGCGCAGGCCGGCGGGCCGCGGAGGGATTGCCTAGGCGATGGCGGTAACCACCCTCCGTTCGGGATAAGGGATTTAAGGATTTTTCCCAATGATCGGCGCCGGGTCTTACTGCGAGCGTGGAAGGCAGAGCACGGAGGGATGCCAACTATGAAGACCACGACAGTACGGCGGTTGGCCGGCAAGCTGGCCGGCGCCGTTCGCGAGATGAACGAGGCCCAGCGGCGGACGCTGGTGCTGCGCACCGCCATCGACCGCTACAGCGACCGTCCTGGCGCCGCGCCCGATACCTACGGCGAGTTCCTGGCCAGGACATCCGGCGTACTGCTGCACGAGCCGCCGGCCCGCAAGCGGGCGAAGGCCGGCCGAGGCTAGCGGCGGAGCGCGCCGCGCTGGCCGCAAGCCGGCGCGGTCCGGCGCTACGGGGGCCAGACTGGGCGGGCCGCCGGTTTTGCCGCTAAGGTAGGCGGCGATCTCAGCCACCCGTCACGGAACTGCCTTCGTTGCTTATTTTCGTCCCGCCTTCAGAGACCAAGGCCTTCCCGGCTGGTGCCGCGCCGGCCGAGCTTGGCTCGCTGGCGCTGCCCGAACTCGCGCCGACCCGCGCCAGGCTGCTCAAAGCGCTGGTCCGGCTGGCCCGCGGCCGGGAGGCGGCCGCGCTTGACGCGCTTCGACTGACCAGCGGCCAGGCCGGCGAACTGGCCGGTAACCGGGAGCTGCTGACCGCGCCGGCCGGAGCGGCGGCCGAGGTGTACACGGGCGTGCTGTACGACGCGCTCGACCTGCCCGCCCTGCACCGCCAGGGCGTCACGACCGACCACGTGCTGATCTTCTCCGGACTGTGGGGAGTGCTGCGGCCGGCCGACCGGATCCCGCATTACCGCTGCTCGCCGGCGGCCAAGCTGCCCGCCGTGGGGCCGGTTTCCGCCGCCTGGCGTAAGGCGCTGCGCGCGCCCCTGGCCGCCTGCGCCGGCGACCAGCTGGTGGTCGACCTGCGCTCTGGCGCGTACGCCAGCTTGTGGGCGCCGGGCGCCAACGCGGTCACCGTGCGGGTGCTGCACGAGCGGGAAACCGACGGCGTCCGCAAGCGTTCGGTGGTGTCGCACTTCAACAAGGCGACGAAGGGGCGGCTCACCAGGGCGCTGCTCGAATCGGGGCAGCGGCCAGGCAAACCGGACGAGTTCGCCGACCTGGTGCGCGCCCTTGGCTACACCGTCGAGCCGGGTCCCCCGGGCCGCGGCCCTGAGGCCCCGGTGGCCCTGGACATCGTGGTCCGCGAACTGTAGGCCCCGCCCGCGATCGTTTTGGTAACCGCAAACTTCCTTGCGCGGCTCGCGAAGACGCGATATATCTCATATCTGAGAGCCCGGATCCGATGATTCCGGGCATGCTGTCGCGTCTGATCGACGACGGTGCCAGACGGAGGAAGCGGGGCCATGGCCGCTATTCGGAGATTGTTTTACGCGCCCGCGGGACGACGGGCGAAATGGCTGATTCTGGTGTTCTGGCTGATCCTGGTGGTGGTCGCCGCGCCGCTGTCGGGGAAGCTGACCGGAGCGGAGAAGAACGACAGCTCCGCCTGGCTGCCGCCGAAGGCGGAGTCGACGCAGGTGCTCGACCTTCGGTCGCAGGTCGTGTCGCCGAATGTGTACCCCGCGGTGGTCGTCTACGACCGGCCCTCCGGAGTGACGGCGGCGGACCGGGCCAAGGCCACCGCGGACGCGGCGAAGCTCGCCACGCTGCCCGGCGTCGTGCACGGCACGGTCACCGGACCGGTTTCGTCCGCGGACGGCAAGGCGATCTCGACGATCGCCTTTGTCGACCTGGGCAGCAAGGGCTGGTCGGCCGCCGGGCCGCTGGCCGACTCCCTGCGCGGCGTCGCCACGGCGGGCGCGAACGGGATGAGCGTGCACATCACCGGGCCGCTCGGCAGCGCGGCCGACTCGGGGAACGCCTTCAACGGCATCGACGGCACCCTGCTGTTCTCCGCGCTCGCCGTCGTGATCATCTTGCTGCTGCTGACCTACCGAAGTCCGGTGCTCTGGCTGCTGCCGGTGGTGTCGGTCGGAGCGGCGCTGATCACCGCCGAGGCGGTGATCTACCTGCTGGCGGCGCACGCGGGGCTGACGGTGAACGCGCAGTCGGCGGGCATCCTCGACGTGCTGGTGTTCGGGGCGGGGACCGACTACGCGCTGCTGCTGACCGCCCGGTACCGGGAGGAACTGCGCCGTCACGACGACCGGCACAAGGCGATGGCGGTGGCGATCCGCCGGGCCGGGCCGGCGATCGTGGCCAGCGGCGGGACCGTGCTGCTTTCCCTGCTGACACTGTCGCTCGCGTCGCTCAACTCCACCTCGTCGATGGGGCCGGTGCTGGCGATCGGCGTGGCGGTCGCGCTGATCTCGATGATGACGCTGCTCCCGGCATTGCTCGTGGCCACCGGGCGCTGGGTGTTCTGGCCGGTCCGGCCGGTGTCCGGGTCCGCCGAGCCGACCACAAGCGGCCTGTGGGCGAGGACCGGGCGGCGTATCGCGCGGCGGCCGCGGCTGGTCTGGGTCGGCACGTGCGTCGTGCTCGGCGCGCTGGCGATCGGCCTGGCCGGGCTGCACGCGAGCGGCCTCACCACCGCGCAGGGATTTCGCGGCACGCCTGACTCGGTAGCCGGGCAGACCGTGCTCGACGAGCACTTCCCAGGCGGCGACGGGCAGCCGGTCCAGGTGTTCGGGAACCTGGGGTCAGGACCCCGGCTGGCGGCCGCGCTGGAGACGGTCCCCGGTCTCACCGCGGTGACCAAGCCGCAGGTCGTCGCGGGTCACGACTACCTCGAGGCCACGCTCAGCTCAGCGCCGGACAGTCCGGCCGCCTACACGGCCGTTGACCAGGCACGCACGGCCGTGCACGCGGTTCCAGGGGCCGGCGCGCTCGTCGGCGGGAACACCGCCGTCACCCTGGACGTGCAGCGGGCGGCGGCACATGACCGCACGCTGATCATCCCGATCATCCTGGCCGTGGTCTTCGTGATCTTGATGCTGCTGCTGCGGGCCCTCGTCGCGCCGGTCATCTTGATGGCGACCGTGGTGCTGTCGTTCGCGGCCGCCCTCGGGGTCAGTGCGCTCTTCTTCAACTACGTGTTCCACTTCGGCGGCGCGGACACCTCGTACCCGCTGTTCGTCTTCGTGTTCCTGGTCGCGCTCGGCATCGACTACAACATCTTCCTGATGACCCGGGTGCGCGAGGAGGCGGCCAGGCACGGGCCGCGGTCCGGCGCGCTGACCGCCCTGGCCGCGACCGGCGGTGTCATCACCTCCGCCGGGGCGGTGCTCGCGGGGACGTTCGCGGTGCTCGCCACGCTGCCGCTGACCGCTTTCATCGAGATCGGGTTCACGGTGGCCCTCGGTGTGCTGCTCGACACCTTCGTGGTCCGCTCGGTGCTGGTCACGGCGCTGAACCTGGATCTGGGCCGGTGGGTCTGGTGGCCCAGCGGGCTGGCCAGGGAGCCCGCGGCGGAAGCGGAGCCGCTGCGCGGGGAGCCGACGACCGCCCGCTGACCCGGGGGCGGCGACCTGCGGCCGGGTGTCCCCGGTTAGGTGGCGGAGACGGCGATCTGGAGGGCCTTGCCCGCCAGGCTGAGATCGTCCGCGGTGTGGTGCGCGTGCGCCGTCAGCCGCAGCCGGGAGATGCCGTCCGGGGTGGACGGTGGCCGGAAGCAGCCGATCCTGACGCCGTGCCCGGCGGCGGCCGCCACCCCGGCCAGTGCCTCCCGCGGTCCGGGCATCGGCACTGACAGCACCGCCCCGGCCGGCGCGGCGGCGCCGACGGCGCCGGCCAGGAACGCGGCGTTGGCGCGCACCGTGACGGCCAGCTCCGGCGCGGCCTGGACAATCCGCAGCGCGGCCAGCGCGCCGCCCGCGGCGGGCGGCGCGAGCCCGGTGTCGTAGATGAACGGCCGGGCGCGGTTGACGAGGTGCTCGCGGACCTCGGGCGAGCCGAGCACCAGCCCGCCCTGGGCGCCGAACGACTTCGACAAGGTGCCCGTCGCGATCACGTCGGGGCGGCCGGCCAGCCCGTGGGCGGCCAGCAGTCCCCGGCCACCAGGTCCGGCGACGCCGAGCGCGTGCGCTTCGTCGGCGATGAGCACCGCGTCACTGGCGGCGGCGACTTCGGCCAGTTCAGCCAGCGGCGCGGCGTCGCCCAGTACGGAGTAGACGGTCTCGGCGAGCACCAGCGCCCGGGGCTGGCGGCGGTCCGCCAGCGCCCGGGCGACGGCGGCGACGTCGTTGTGCGGCGTCACCGTCACAGCCGCGCGGGTGAGCCGGCAGGCGTCGATCATCGAGGCGTGGATGTGGGCGTCGGAGACGATCAGCGTGTCGGGGCCCGCCAGCGCCTGAACGACCGAGAGGTTGGCGTGATAGCCGGTGGAGAACGCCAGCGCGGCCGGGAAACCGGTGAACGCGGCCATCGCGAGCTCGAGCTCGGTATGCAGGGACAGCGTTCCCGACACCAGCCGCGAGGCCCCGGCCCCGACGCCGTACGCCCGGGCCGCCGCCACCGCTCCGGCCACGACGCGCGGATCGCGGGCAAGCCCGAGGTAGTCGTTGCCCGCGAGGTCGAGCAGGCGTTCACGGTCGGCGTGCACCAGCTGCCGGACGAGCCCGCGCTCCGCCCGGTCGGCCGCCTGCGCCGCCAGCCAGGCGGGGAAACTTGAATCGTTCATCGAACGACCAGGTTAACGGTCGCCTGGCGAGTGGCGCGGTAGCCGGCTGCGTGGTCTGCGTCACGGGGCCTGCGGGAACGGCCGCGGCCAGGCTGGCCCCGAGCGTGGCGCCGCCTGCTGACTCAAGCACCAGGTCGGCGCCTGTCCCGCCGGTCAGCCGCAGTACCTCGGCGGCGAGGCCTGCGCCGGATGAGTCGAGAACGTGGTCGGCGCCCAGGGCCAGGACTGCCCCGTGCTTGGCCGGCGAGGCGGTGGCGATCACCGTGGCGCCGTAGTGCCTGGCCATTTTCACCGCCGCCTGGCCAGTTCCGCCCGCGCCTGCGTGGATCAGCGCCGTCTGCCCGGCGGCGATGCCGCCCAGGGGCCGCAGCGAGGAATCGCGGCGCTGAGCCAGAGCTGTGGTCAGAGCCCAGGTCAGCGCCGTGGTCAGCGCTGTGGTCAGCGCAGACCGGAGCGTACGAACGCGTTGACCATGCGGCGCTGGAGCACGGCGTAGATGGCGAGGATCGGCAAGGTGGCCAGTCCCGACGCGGCCATGAGCCCGCCGTAGTTGATCGAGACCGCGTTCAGGAAGTTCTGCAGCCCGAGCTGGATGACCGAGTGGCTGATGTTGCGGTAAACCAGCAGGGGCCAGAAGTACTCGTTCCACGAGCTGACGAACAGCAAGATGCCGAGCGCGGACAGCGCGGGCCCCAGGTTGGGCACCACCACCGTCCAGAGCGTGCGCCAGGAGTTCTGGCCGTCGACGCGGGCGGCGTCGAGCAGTTCGGCGGGGAAGGCGTTCAGGTGCTGCCGCAGCAGCAGCACGGCGAACGCCGAGCTCAGCTGCGGGATGATAATGCCGGCGAGCGAGTTCAGCAGGCCGAGCCGCGAGATCAGCACGAAGTTGGGCAGCATGGTGACCTGGAACGGCACCAGCCAGCTGCCGATAAACACCATGAACAGCACCGTGCGGCCGCGGAACCGGAACCGGCTGAACGAGTAGGCCGCCAGCAGGCTGGTCAGCAGCTGGCCGAGGGAGACGGCGACGGCGACGATGACGGTGTGCTCGGTCAGTTCCGCGACCGGGATGGTGCTCAGGGCCGAGGAGTAGTTCGCCAGGCTGAACGACGTCGAGACCAGCCCCGAGGAGAACAGGTCGCCAGGCGGCCGGAACGAGGTCAGGTACATCCACGCGATCGGCAGCACGGTGAAGACCGCGAGCAGGATCAGCACCGTGTGGGCCGCGACGGCCGGCAGCCGGCTGCGCGGCTGGAAGGACGAAGCCTGCTCCGGGTCGGCGGCCGCGGCGCGGCGGCGCACCGGGCGGGCAGGCGGCGGGCCGGGCCGGGCAGCGCCCGGGTCGACGCCGGCGTCATCGGCGGTCCTGGCGACGTCGGCCACTGCACCGGGCGAGGCGAGTACAAGAGTCACGGCAGGCCCTTATCAGTTGTCGTAGAAGCTGAAGCGGTCCAGGAGCCAGGCGCAGACCACGGCCAGGGCACCGAACGCGAGGAAGAAGCAGACGGCCGCGGCCGAGGCCAGGCCGACGTTGAAGCTGGAGAAGCCGTACTGGTAGAGGAAGTAGTAGATGTCGGTGGTCCCCCCTTCAGGACCGCCCTGGGTGAGCACGTTGATGAGCGGGAAGACGACCTGCGAGGAGAACAGCACCGCGGTGATGAACATGAACATCAGCGTGGGCGACAGCAGCGGCAGGGTGATCCGCCGGAAGACCTGGAACCGGCTCGCGCCGTCGATGGCCGCCGCCTCCGAGTACTCAGGGCTGATGGCGGCGAGGCCCGCGGTCAGCACCAGGACCGACACGCCGAGCAGCTTCCAGCCGCTGATCGCGGCGATCGCGTACTTGGCGGTGTCCGGCTGCTGCAGCCAGTTCGGCTGGGCGAGCCCGAGCCAGCCGAGCACGGTGTCCACCAGGCCGCCCGACGGCGCCAGCAGGAACTCCCACAGCGTGGAGGCGACCACCGGGGAGATGAGCACGGGGAGGAAGATCAGTGCCCGGTAGACGCCGCGTGACCTGGGCGCGACGTTCTGGGCCATGACGCCGATAAGCAGCGGCAGCCCGACCCCGAAGATGATCAGGGCGGCCATGTAGAGGCCGGTCGTGCCCAGCGCCTGCCAGAGCGCGGGCAGGTGGAACAGCTGCACGTAGTTGTGCCAGCCGACCGGCACCTGGGGCGATGTCGGCAGCAGATCCCAGCTGTAGAAGGAGTAGTCGAAGGTCTGCACCAGCGGGCGGTAGATCCAGGCCACCAGCCCCGCGAGTGCCGGAACCAGGTAGAGATAGGGTGCTAGCCCGCCGAGCAGGCGCCGGCGCAGGGCCGGGCGGCCAGGGGCGGGCAGGTCCACCGGGCTGGCCTCGCGGGGCTGGAGTTCTGTGAGCATGAGCGCTACCGGTCGCCCGCCGGGCTGAAGGCGGCCTCGATTTCCTCTTCCGAGGCCCCGTGCTCAAGGAACTTGCGCAGGGTCTCCCACTCGATGCTGTACAGCGGGCCTCCGTCGAGCACCGGGACGTGGGTGGCAACGGCCGCGCCGTCCTTGACGTCGATGCGGGTGAAGGCACTCCCCCGCATGCCCTGCATGACATCGCCGCCGGCCGCCAGCACGTCCATCTGGTACGCGGTGGCGGTCGCCACCCACACCGGCACGCCGCCGAGTACCCCGGCCGACGCGTGGTGCGTGTGACCCGCGACGATCATCAGCACGTCGGTGCCCTTGACCACCTCGGCCAGCCGCTCGTGACCGTGCAGGGTGATGATGCCGCCGAACTCGGCCGGGCCGCCGATGGGCGGGTGGTGCAGGGCGACGATCGTGCCGCGCGGCGCCGGGCTGGCGAGCTCGGCGGCGAGCCATGCGAGCTGCGCGTCCGCCAGTTCGCCGTGCGGGCGGCCGGGGACGGTGGAGTCGAGCGCCACGATCCGCAGGCCGTCGACCCAGAGCACCTGGTCGATGGGCTCGCCGGTCGGCTCGCCGTCGAGCAGGTGCTGGCGGAACGGGCCGCGCTCGTCGTGGTTGCCGATGACGAGCAGGACCGGGACGCCCATCCGCTGCGCGAACGGCTCGACCGTCTCCCGGAAGCGGCGGTAGGCCTCGGGCTCGCCCTTGTCGGCGAGGTCGCCGGTGAACAGCAGCAGGTCAGGCTTGGAACCGCCGTGCTCGACGGAGCTGAGGATGGCCGCCAGGTTAGCGAGCGAGTCGACGTCGCCGTGCAGGTTGGCGCCGCTGGTGATGTGGGTGTCTGAGAGCTGGATGATGACCGTGTGCTCGGGCACTGACCGGTTCCTTTCCTAGTAGCGGAGGGCTGCCCTTAGGGCAGCAGCGTCGTCGCCTGCTTCTGGGCGCTCGCCAGGGTGCTGGCCGCGTCCGCGCCCTGGAACACGATGCTGGAGGCGGCGTTCGCGAGCTGGGTGGCGATCGAGTTGTAGTTGGGGCCCGGGTAAGCCAGCCACGGGGTGATCTTGGTGAGCTGGGCCAGGTTGGGGGCCAGGAACTGGTTGGTCGTCGCGTACGACTTCAGGTACTGGGACATGGTGGCGATACTGGGCCGCAGCGGCGGGTACCCGACGTTGGTGGTGATCGACGTCTCAGACGACGGGCTGGTGAGCCACTGCATCAGCTCGAACGCGGCTTCCTGCTTGTCCTTGTCCTTGGACAGCAGGAACAGGGCCGACCCGGAGTTGGTCGGCACCGAGGCCGCGCTGCCGTAGCCCGGCAGCTCGGTCGCCTTGATCGTGAAGTGGCCGCCGGCCGCGGCCAGCAGGCTGCTGGCGAGGGCGCTGGTGTTCAGGATCATCGCGAGCTTGCCGGAGGCGAACGCCGCGAGCGCCTGCGCGGACGACAGGTTGACCATGTCACCGGACTTCGCCATGCCCTGCATGGTGGTGAGCGCGGTCACGTTGCCGGCCGAGTTGAAGGTCAGCGCCGTCTGGGCGGAGTTCATCACCGATCCGCTGGCGGAGTCGAGCAGCGCCTGCAGGCACCAGTCGCTGCCCGCCGCGGCGGCGCCGAGGCAGCCGTTCACCAGGCCGTCGGCTCCGGTCGCGGTCTTGATCTTCTGCGCGTCGGCCTGCACCTGCGCCCAGGTCGCGGGGGCCGCGGTGATGCCCGCCTTGGCGAACAGGTCGCTGTTGTAGAACAGGACGGGCGTGGACAGCGTCCACGGGATGCCGTACACGTCGCCGTTGATGTCGGCGAGCTTGGTCACGGCCGTCGCGTAGGGGGCCGAACCGCCGAAGAGGGCGGCCACCTGCGACTTGCCCGCCACCTGGTCGAGGTCGACCGCGCCGAGGCTGCTGGCCATGAACTTCAGGTCGTTGAACGAGTCCTGCACGACGTCCGGGGTCTTGCCCGACACCTCGTCCTGCTGGATCTGGCCGGCGATGCCGGCGCTGCTGGTCTCCGGCTCGATGGTGACCTTGATGTTCGGGTGGGCCTTCTCGAAGCCGGACACGAGCGAGTTGAGCTCGTCGGTCCCCGGGGTGCCGAGCAGCGGCATGTAGGAGGCGAGCGTGATCGAGACGGACTGGCTGGCGGGCACGGTCGAGAAACCGCCGCCAGACGAGACGGCGGCGTCGGGGCTGGCGCCGCCGCCGCCGCTGCTTGCGCAGCCGGCCAGGACGGCGCCGGCCGCGATGACCGCGGCCAGCGAGGCGAATTTACGCATGGTGGAACACTCCTTTTCGGGCATGCGCGTTTTAGGGCATGCGTGCAGAACGAGGGTGATCGGGGAGAGCGGAAGGCGCGCGGCGACGGCGGCGGGCGCCCTAGGCGTGCACCGTCTGGGCGACGGGGGCGGGCTCGGGGTCCGCCACCCAGACGAGCCTGCGGGTGGAAACGGGGTCGAACAGCAGGCCGCGGCCGGGCGCGGCGCTCAGCCCGACCGGGTCGCCGGGGACAAGACCGAGCGGACGCGGTCCGCGTACGGCCACCTGGGTTCCGTCAAGGTCGCAGAAGCCGACCTCCTCGCTGCCGAGGTTCTCGACCGCGGCGACGACGCCGGTGAGGTCGGCCCGCTGGTCAGGCCGGGTAACCGGGGTGAGGTGCTCGGGACGGATGCCGAGCAGCACCTCCCGGTCCTCGAGTTCGCCGTCGAACAGCTCGACCTCCACCCCGGGCGCCTGCGCCCGGACCTTCCCGTTGACCGAGCGGGCAACGCACGGGATCAGGTTCATCGGCGGCGCGCCGATGAAGGTGGCGACGAAGGTGGTGGCAGGGGCGTCGTAGACCTCGGTCGGCGTCCCGATCTGCTCGAGCCGCCCGCCGTTGAGCACGGCGATGCGCGTCGCCATGGTCATCGCCTCTACCTGGTCGTGGGTGACGTAGATGAATGTGGTGCCGAGCCGCCGGTGCAGCTCCGCGAGCTCGAGGCGGGTCGCGGTGCGCAATTGCGCGTCCAGGTTGGACAGCGGCTCGTCCATCAGGAAGGCCTTGGGGTCGGCGACCATCGCGCGGCCGACCGCGACCCGCTGGCGCTGCCCGCCCGACAGTTCCCTCGGCTTGCGGTCAAGCAGCTCGCTCAGCTGAAGCTGAGCGGCGACCGCGTCGACCTTGGCCCGGATCTCCTCCCCCGGACGGTGCCGTACCCGGAGCCCGAAGCCGAGGTTCCGCCGGACGGACATGTGCGGGTACAGGGCATAACTCTGGAAGACCATGGCGATGTTGCGGGCGCCAGGCGCGAGCGCCGTGACGTCGCTGTCGTCGATGATGATGCGCCCCGATGTCGGGTTCAGCAGCCCGGCGATCAGCCGGAGCAGCGTGCTCTTGCCGCATCCGCTCGGCCCGAGCAGGACCAGGAACTCGCCCGCGGGGATGTCGATGGACACGTCCGCGAGGGCGACCGTCGACCCGTAGCGCTGGGTGATGTGGTCGAGGACGATGCCTTCCATCACTGGCTGCCGGGAAGCGGGCCGGCGCCGATCTCGTTCCAGGCGGCGGCGAACTCGGGCTCGTGCCACGGGTCGGACTCGATGACGTCCGGCACCGAGCGGAAGAACGAACGCACCCGTCCGTCCTCGCAGACGAGCTCGACCACGCCTACCTGGTGCAGGCCGGGCAGGAAGCCGTCGCCGTCCCCCACGTGCACGAACGCCGCCGACGGCGCGGAGACGGTCAGCACATTGCCCACGTGCCTGGTCTGATAGCAGTGCAGGTGCCCGCTGCAGACGGCCGCGATGGTGACCGGCGCGAGGATCTCGAGCAGCCGGTCGCGCTCGGCGGCGGGCAGCGCGATCGCGTGCTCGATCTCATGGTCGAGCGGGGACCACACGGGCTTGTGCATGAACAGGATCGCCGTGCGGTCACCGACGAGTGCGGGCAGGGTCGCGAGCCACTCCCACTGCTCAGCCTCCTCGGGCAGCCCTGAGGACATGACCTCGCTGTTGATGCCGATCAGCGCCCACTCGGGACGGAGCTCGACCCAGTGGTCGGCGCCGAACGCGCCGCGGAAGCCGGCCACCCGCTCGCTGGTCACCGAGATACCCGCCCACGGCGTGTCGCCGGGCTCGCCGACGTCGTGGTTGCCCGGCACGACGTGCAGCGGGGCGGTGAAGCGCTCGTGCAGCGTCCGCGCGGTCTCCCGGTCCTCGGCCGAGTCAGGCGAGAGGACGGACACGTCCCCCGTGTTGACGATCAGGTCGGGCCTGAGCACGTCATTGACGAACGACGCGAGCGTCTCGAAGTTCTTGTTGGTGACCCCGCCGCGGTGGTTGATATGGGTGTCTGAGATCTGGACAATCCGCATGCTCGTTGCCTTCCTCTCGGAATATCGACTGCTGAACGGCTATTACGCGGGGACCAGCAGGTTGTGCCTGAGCGCCGCGACCGCGGCCCCGTCAATCCCGAACCCGCCGACGAGGTTCTCGACCGAGCCGAACTCAGCCCGAATCCAGCTAAGGAACGAGAGCATCGTCTCTGCCTCCGCCCCCAGCAATGCCGAGTCGACCTGCTGCCCGTCGGCGAGGTTCCCGAGGGCGCCGTCCTGACTCGACAGCTCGAGGAAGAGCTCGAAACTGTCGGCGGTCGCCGCGTAGTCGGCCGCGATGATCTCGTCGGGCACGCCGAGCAGGGCGAGGATGATCGCGGCGACGATCCCGGTGCGGTCCTTGCCCGCCACGCAGTAGAAGAGCGCCGGAAAGGCCTGCTCGTCGGAGAGCAGCCGCAGGATCGTGCGCAGTTCTTCGCCGCTTTCCGTGACGAAGCGGCAGTACAGCTTTCCGAGGGTCAGCGTGTCGTCCAGCTTCAGGTCCGGTGGCACGGTGGCGGGGCCTGTGACCGGGACGGCGATCCGCAGCGGCGCGTGCACGTAAACGCGCACGGTCGGCCCGAGCGGCGGCCGGCCGAGGCGGTCAAGCTCGGCGTAGCTGCGCAGGTCGACGATCGTTCGGATGCCGAGCCGCTCGAACGCCCCGGCGTCGCCGCCGGCCAGGCGGTGCGGGCTGTCGCTTCGGTACAGGACGCCTGAGCGGACCCGCTGTCCCTGCTCCGTCTGGTATCCGCCCAGGTCCCGCGTGTTAGCCGTGCCGGCCAGGCTGACCCGGACGGGAAGTGACACCTCGTGCGGGCCGGCGGCCGTCGTCATGCTGTTCATGAGCACAGCCTGAGTCATCTAGATGTCTAGATGATTGCCTGACCGAACCCTGGGGTGAACGGGGAGGTAAGGATTCGGACAGATCAGGCACCAGGTCGACCTCGCCGTGGAAGCGGAGCACGAACTTCACCCGTTCGCCCGGGTACCGGCGCCGCAGGTAGTAGACGGGCACTCCGGACGCGTCGACGCTCACTCCGTCGCGGACGAGCAGCGGGTGGCCCACGGCGACCTGCAAGTGCTCGGAGTCGGCCAGCCCGGCGGCGGTGGCGGAGAACCCGCGCCAGTCGTAGCTCAAGTCGATCCCGTACGCGGCCCGCAGCAGGACAGGAAGGGTCACGTCACCGGTCCACCGCGCCACCAGGTCACTGAACCGGTCCTTGTCGAACCAGTAGCTGGTGAGCACCGACGCGGGGCCTCCGGGGATCCCGATGACGGTGTCGACCCGCTGGATGCTGGCCGTGGGCAGGCGCAGGTGCGAACCCGCCTCCGGTGAGGCGTCGTCGGCCGCCGCCACCACGCGCTCGTACAGCATCTCGGTGAGCTCGCCGACGGCGAGGTGCACGCTCCCCATGTCCATCTTCTGCGAGGCCGCGTCCACGGCGATCTCGGCCTGGGTGAACGGCGGCGCGACGAAGATTCCTTTGCCCTGGCGCACGATCACGCTCCCCGCGCGCTCCAGGTCGGCGACGGCCTGGCGGATCGTCAGCCGGTTGACGCCGAATTCGGCCGTCAGCTGCGGCTCGGTCGGAAGCTGCCCGCCGGCCCCCCACTCGCCCTCATCGATGCGACGCTGCAGGGCCAGCGCGATCTGCCGGTAAGCGGACACTCCGTTGACGCGACTCGGCACAAATAGTCACCATAGCAACGGGGCGGAGCGAACGCAGCCGGCCGCACGCGTCCCTGATGCCGCCGGCTCTTGCATTATCCGCGCGTACGGGGGAAGCGTAATCCTGGAAACTGCCGGCCGCCTCCCCCGGCGGACGGGGACCGCAACTCAGCTCTCCGAGGTGCGCATGACGCTCGGTGCCGCGCTCGTGCTCCTGGTCACGGCGGTAGTCATCGTGTCGCTGCTGGCACTGGTGCTGCGCCCGCGGCGCCGGCGGCTGGTGAACCGGGCGCGCCGCCGCGGCGGCTACCGCCGCCGCCGCGCGGACGCGATCAAGCGAGCGGCAGCCGCCGACATCGCCTTGATCACCGGTGACGACAGCTACCTGTACCCGAAGCCGGGTGAACCAGGGGCGAGCGAACCGTGAGCCTGGCTCAGGCCGCCGGCTTGAAGAAGATGGCGGTGTCCCAGACGCCGTTACTCGTCCAGATCGTGCGCCACCCGGCGAGCTCCGCCGAGATCTCGGCCCAGACGCTGGTGACCGGGCCGAGACCGGCGGGCCGGGTGCCGGGCGCCTTCGACTCGCACGGCAGTGACCAGTTGATGTTGTCGATGACAAGGATCCCGCCCGGCTTTACCTTGGGCATGATGAACTTCGCGCAGTAATCGCGGTAGTAGCCGTCGACGAGCGCGAAGTCGAGGCTGGCGTCGGGGAATTCGAGCGCCTTGCGCGCGTAGGGGCCGTCGCCGTACTCAGTGGGCTGCCCCTCGGGGACGAGGATGTACTCGACGTTGCCGATGCCCTGGTCTTTCAACTGCGCGGTCACGCCCTCGTACCAGCGCGCGTCGTGCTCCACGCTGGTCAGCGACGCCACCCGCGCGGCGAACCACAGCGTGGAGCGCCCGGAGCCGAATTCCGCGCCCCGGTCGGCGGGCCGCAGCAAAGTGCCGAGCAGGTCGATGGCAGCCGGCGTCAGCCACGGGTCAGCGGGGTGCGCTCGCTGGTAGACCAGATCGCGGACCCGGTTGTACACGTACCTCGGCGTCAGGTAAAAGCGATCGGGTGTCGGCACTAGTACGGCAGTCACAAACAGACCCTCCCGGTAGTGGGCTGGCGAAGACCGGCACCAGGTCCCGGGTGAGGCACATCGCCGTACCGGAGCGACAGGGCCGGTGACCGTAGCCCCCGACGTCGGCCCTTATCTCACGTCCGACCGGCGAGTCCATCGTGCATCGCCCGGTACCGCCGGCCCCCCGGCAGCCCAGATCGTCTGACGGCCCACGGTAGCAGTCACGCGGCTAATGGGACGGGAGTTCCTGCGGAGTTGTCAGCACATAGCTTGCCGCGTTACGCGATAAGCCATTCGCGGCGGGTCAGCCCTCGACCGCCACGCCAAGCGGCGGCGCCGCATACAGGGTGTCCAGATCAAGCCGCTGCGCGTCGGCGAGGACCGAATTCTGCTGTGCCTGCGCTTTGACCGCGGTTTGCTTGGCCAGTTCCGCGGCAAGACCGCCCAGCTGCTGCACGCCGGTGACATCGATAAGCACCCGGCTGGTGGCGTAAACGCCGATGCCTTCTACTCGCCGCGCTTTCTGCCCGGCCGGGGAAAGAGCGGCGCCGATCTTCGCCGTCTCGAATGGGTCGGCCGGATAGTCGGTGAGTTTGCCGCATTCTCCGATAACCCATTCGTGGAATTTCGCCACTGCCCCTTGCAGCGGCAGGTTCCCGATGTCGTCGGCCGTCAGCCCGGCGCCCGCTCCCCCGGCGAAACAGCGCCCGTAGGCGACCAGGGCGGCCGACCACAAGGCCAGCGGCACCACCCCGTCCCGCTCCTCCTCCGGGCGGCCAAGCTCCCCGATCAGCCGCTTGCAGCAGTCCATGACGAATTGCAGGTCTTGCAGGACCGACGCCTGATCGGCCAGGATCGCGGCCGACGGCACCTCGAGCGCGACCGTCAGTCCAGGCGCGGTCCTTGTTTCGCCCACAGCTCCCCATTCCCGCTACCAGCCGGCGACTTCGTGCTCCGATCCTGGCACAGCGGCCGCCGGCTGCCGTCTCACATCGCGACAGCGCTGTCAGCGCAGG
>DASYAD010000358.1:0-1854 GCA_036501515.1 Trebonia sp.
ACTCAAAGGAGTCATCGACGGCCACCCACAGCGACATCAGGATGACCCACCAAGTGAGCCAGGTGGCTGCCCGACGAAGCCGTGGACCGGATTCCGGCGGCGGACGCCGACGTGACTCGCCGGCGAGCGGGCCGGTTGCCCGACCTGGCCGCTGCCCGTCGTGCTGCCCGGCATCCCCGCCGGGGTTCTGGTTGGCCATGTGCTGCCGTCTTCCCTGGCCAGGCACGGGCAAACTTCCCACGTCTGGCCCGCCGTGTTTGCCACCACGGTGGCTACCCGCCACCGTGTTTGCCACGACGGTGGCGGGTAGCGGCAGCGAATGACGGTAACCCTGTCGGCCGCGGTGACCACGTGGCAGTTCGTGCCTCTCGTGGCCGTGCCGGTCGCCGTCCTCGCCCTCTGCTACCTGACCGCCGCGCGGCGGCGCGGGTGCCGGGGGCGCCGGGCGGCGCCCGGGCGGGGGCCGGCCCGGCCGTGGCCTGCCGTGCGGACGCTCGCTTTCCTCGGCGGGCTGAGCGCCGTCATCGTGGCCACGCAGGGCTGGGTGGGGGTGCACGACGACGCCTCGCTCGCCGATCACATGATCCAGCACCTGCTGCTGATCATGGTCGCGCCGCCGCTCCTGATCGCTGGCCGGCCGGTCACGCTGCTGCTGCATACGGTCGGCAACCCGTGGCACACCAGGGTGAAGCGGATCATCCGGTCACGGGCGGTCGCCGCCCTTATCTGGCCGCCGGCCGGCGTGGCGCTCTACTCGACGGCCGTGCTCGGCACGCACCTCACCGGACTGGTTCTCGCGCGCGGTGCCGCACACGACGCCGAGCACGGCGCGTACCTGCTCGCGGGTTACCTGTACTTCCTGCCCATCGTCGGCTCGGAGCCGCTCCGCTGGCGGCTCCCCTTGCTCGGCCGCTACCTGCTGCTGCTCGCGGGCATGCCCGCCGACCTCGTCACCGGCGCGGTGCTCATGCTCCGCGGGCCGCTTGGCCCCTATGGCGCCGCCGACGTGCGGGCCGCCGGGATCACCATGCTCGCCGGCGGCGACCTGATCATGACCGGGCTGGCCGTGGCCCTCGCGGTCGCCCTCTTGACGGGGCGCGCGCGGCGCGCGGTCGGGGCCGAGGACCTCGCGGGCTACAACGCCTTCCTCGCCTCACTCGAGACGCCGGGGCGGAGCGAGGATTAGCTGGGATGAGGTTTAGCTGGGAAAAGCCGAGGTAGCAGTAGACAGGCCGAGCTAGTGGGAGATCGAGAGAACGGGAAGATACCGCTCATGGGTGTCCGAACCTGGATCCAGGGATGGCCGGCGTACCGGCAGGCGACGGGGACTGACCGGACGGGACGGGGCGCGGCGGTCAAGAGCACGGCGAGTTCGCGGCTCACCGCCCGCACCGCCGCCGCCGACACGGTGGTGAAGTCGGTCTGCCCGTACTGCGCGGTCGGCTGCGGGCAGAACGTCTACGTCAAGCACGAGAAGGTCGTCCAGATCGAGGGCGACCCGGACTCCCCAGTGTCGCGCGGGCGGCTGTGCCCGAAGGGGTCGGCAAGCCTTCAGCTCACTACCGGCTCCGCACGGGAGTACCGGGTGCTGTACCGGCGGCCGCACGGCACCGGCTGGGAGACGCTCGGCCTGGATGAGGCGATGGACATGATCGCCGACCGGGTGATCGCGTCGCGGCGGGACGGCTGGCAGTGGGAGGTCGACGGCAAGCGAGTCAGGCGGACGCTCGGGTTCGCGTCGCTGGGCGGCGCGACGCTCGACAATGAGGAGAACTACCTCATCAAGAAGCTGTTCACCGCGCTCGGCGCAGTGCAGATCGAGAACCAGGCCCGCATTTGACACTCCGCCACCGT
>DASYAD010000359.1:0-7722 GCA_036501515.1 Trebonia sp.
GCGTCGGCGACCGGTACCTGTGGACGCTGCCGATGTTCCACGCCAACGGGTGGACGTTCACCTGGACGGTGACGGCGGCCGGCGGTACGCACGTGTGCCTGCGCAAGGTCGAGCCCGCACTGGTCTTCTCGCTGATCAGGGACGAGCGGGTGGGGTGGCTGAGCGCCGCCCCGACCGTGCTGATCTCGCTCGCCAACGCGCCCGCGTCCGCCCGCGGCGAGGTTCCGGCCGGGGTGCGGGTGGTCACTGCGGGCGCGCCGCCCGCCGCGGCCACCATCGAGCGGCTCGAGGGCGACTTCGGCTGGGACATCACCCACGTCTACGGGCTCACCGAGACCGCGCCGTTCATCACCGTGTGCGCGCCGCTGCCCGAGCACGAGGACCTGTCCCCCGCCGACCGGGCGGTGCTCAAGGCCAGGCAGGGGGTCGAGCTACTGACTTCCGGCGAGCTGCGGGTGGTGGACGATACCGGGGCCGAGGTGCCCGCCGACGGCCAGACGCTGGGCGAGATCACCGTCCGCGGCAACGTCGTCATGGACGGGTACTACAACGACCCGGAGGCGACTAAGAAGGCGATGGGCGACGGCTGGTTCCACAGCGGCGACGCGGCGGTGGTTCACCCGGACGGCTACGCGGAGATCCGCGACCGGATCAAGGACGTGATCATCAGCGGCGGCGAGAACATCTCCTCGGTCGAGGTCGAGGGGACGCTGCTGCGGCACCCGGCCGTCGGCGAGGCCGCCGTGGTCGGGCTGCCGAGCGAGCAGTGGGGCGAGACCCCGCATGCGTTCGTCGTGCTGATGGAGGGTCAGTCGGTGACCGAGGCGGAGCTGATCGGCTTCGTCCGCGACCGGATGGCGCACTTCAAGGCCCCGCGAGCGATCACCTTCGTCGCCGACCTGCCCAAGACCGCGACCGGCAAGATCCAGAAGTTCGTGCTCCGCAACGGCGCCGCCGGCATCGCGCGCCAGTAGCGGCATCGCGGGCCAGTGGGCGGCATCGCGCGCCGGTAGCGGCATCGCGCGCCAGTGGGCATCGCGGGCCAGGCACGAGCGCAGGCCGATCGTCAGACACCGGCTGTCCGGCCGCCATTCGGTGTTCACTTGCGTTCCCTAGCGTCGGGCCATGAGCGAATCGCCTCAGGCTGAAACAGCTGGAAAGCCCGGGTTCAACCGGCGCAGGTTCATCATCGGGAGCGCCGGCGTGAGCGCCGTCGCCGCACTCGGCGGCACCGCCGTCCGCGCGCCGCGCGCCTTCGCGGCCACCGCCCCGGGCGGCCCGCCGACCACCACGCTGCCGCTGCCGACCACCACCGAGCCGGAGCAGCTGCTGCTGACCTGGGGCGGCAACCCGGCCACGGAAGTCACCGTGTCCTGGTCCGCGCCCGGCACGGTGGCCCAGCCCGCCCCCACCCTGTCCTTCTCCACCAAGCCGATCACCGCCGCCAACCGCGGCTGGCTGGTCAAGCTGCCCGACCCGCGGCCGCTCGACGTGACCCAGCGCTACGGCGAGACCGCCGCGATCAGCTTCACCGACGGCCTCAACGGGCAGACCACGTACTTCTACCACGTGCAGCTCAAGGGCCTGAAGCCGTCGACGCGGTACTACTACGAGGTCAGCGACGGCGCGTCAGACCCGTCCACCGCGGGCTCGTCGTTCGAGACCGCGCCGACGGGCCGGGCCAAGTACCGCTTCTCCAGCTACGGCGACCTGTCGACGCCGTCCTGGGACCTCAACGCCTCGGGCAACATCTGGCACGAGTCGTGCGACAACTCCTGGTTCGCGGTCACCGCGATCGAGAACCCGGGCGACGGCAAGGGCGCGCCGCTCTTCCACTTGCTCAACGGCGACCTCTGCTACGCCAACCTCGACACCGACAACGCGCCTGGCGTGTGGCGCGACTTCGGCATCAACGTCGCCCGCAGCGCGGCCAACCGGCCGTGGATGCCCGCCCTCGGCAACCACGAGTGCGAGTTCGGCACCGACAACATCCACGGGCACCCCGGCAAGGCCGCGGGCGGCATCGCCGCCCAGGGCGCGGCGGGCAACTACTGGAACGGCCCCTACGGCTTCGGCCACTACCTGAGCCGGTTCCTGCTGCCGGACAACAGCGTGACGAACTGGGACGGCAACCGGCTGCGGGGGAACTTCTACTCCTTCCAGGTCGGCACCGTGAAGTTCCTCTCGCTCGACTCCGACGACGTCATCTACCAGGACGGTGCCGCCAACTACGTGATCGACACCGCGAACACGGCGCCTGAGGTCACCACCACCCGCGCGAGCATCCCCAACGGCACCACCGCCTACAACCGCGAGTACAGCGGCAACCTGACGCACGACGCGAAGAACAACTCGCTGGTGCCCGACTACGGCTCGCACAAGCCCAACCTGCAGACGATCTGGCTCGAGCAGACGCTGAAGGACGCCCGCCGCGACCCGTCGGTCGACATGATCGTGGTGTTCATGCACCAGTGCGCGATGTCTACCTCAGTCCCCGGCAACGGCTCCGACCTGGGCATCCGCCAGGCCTGGCTGCCGCTGTTCGACCAGTACGAGGTCGACCTGGTGCTGTCAGGCCACGAGCACGACTACGAGCGCACCTACCCGGTGCGCGGCTACGACGCCGGCGAATTCGGCACGGTCGCCGCGCCGAACCCCGGCCAGGTCAAGGGCACCGCGGTGGACACCCGGCGGCCGTCGGTGGTCACCACCGAGCCGTACGAATTCAACGGCACCCCGGCCTGGAACACCGGCGAGGGCACCGTGTACCTGGTGCTCGGCGGCGGCGGCACCAACGGGCCGACCAACACCTACGGCACCGACACGACCGACGACAAGCCGCAGGCCAAGGTCATCACCACGCGCAACGTGGTCGTCGGCAGCGAAGCGGCCGGGTTCGTCAAGAACGGCGCCGACTCGATCGAGGACGCCCCCTGGTCGGCCGCCATCAACCCGACCGACGCCTACGGCTACTCGATCTTCGACGTCGACCCGGGCGCTAAGCCCGGCGAGACGACCCTCACCTTCCAGTACTTCGCCATCCCGGCGGTGACCAACGAGGCCGGCACCGCCCACGACGGCACCACCACGCTGCCGGTCACCCCGACCGAGAAGTTCGTCTTCGGCCGCAAGGTGGGCAAGTAGCACCGCTCAGCACAGCTCAGCACCGCCAGTCACCATCGAATTCGCCCGAACGAGGGCGGCTGACACTCCCCGCCCGGCTCGGCCGTTACAGGCCGAGCCGGCGGGACCGGCGGTCAGCGGCCGGGCCGACGGGACCGGCTGTTACAGGCCGAGCCGGCGGGAGAGGTCGGAGGCCAGCCTGCCGCCGGGGTCGGCGGCGGCCCGGAACTTACGGAAATCGTCCAGCCTCGGGTACATCTGCTCCAGCGCCGCCCGGCTGACACGGGAGTCCTTAGCCAGGTAGACCCGGCCGCCGTGCTCGATCACGAGCTCGTCGAGCTGGTCAAGGAGCGGGCCGAGGCCCGGCGTCCGCGCGGGGAAGTCAAGCGCGAGGGTCCAGCCCGGCATGGGGAACGAGAGCAGGCCCGGGTCGGCCTGGCCGAAGCGCTTGAGCACGGTGACGAAGCTCGGCGCCCGATGCCCGCTGACCATCTCCAGGCTGCGGCGGACGGCCGTTTCTGTCCCGAACGGCAGCACGTACTGGTACTGGCGGAAGCCGCCGGGGCCGTAGACCCGGTTCCAGTTCCTGATCCCGTCCAGCGGGTGGAAGAACTGGCTGATCGTCTGCAGCTCGCGTTCACGGTGGCGCGGTGCCTTGGCGTACCAGGCCGCGTTGGCCAGCCGGATCGAGTGCCTGTTCATCAGCCCGGGCGGGAAGACACCGGGGGCGGTTAGCCGGGCGCGCGGGTCGAACGCGAGCGGGTCCGTCTTTTTCCGGCCGCTCAGGTCGTCCAGCGTGGCGAAGTCGCCGCTGGTGATGACCGACCGGCCCAGGCTCCCGCCGGATGCCAGGTCGTCGGTCCAGGCGACCGTGTAGCCGTACTTCTTATCGTGCTCGGCCAGCACGGCCATCGTCTCGTCGATGTCGGCCGTCTTCACCGTGTCGACCAGGACGAGGGAACTCTCCACCCGCTTGAGCTGGATCACGGCCCTGGTGATGAAGCCGGTCAGGCCCATTCCGCCGGCCGTCGCCCAGAACAGCTCCGGGTCGCCTTCCGGCGTGACCGTGTGCGGCTCGTCCTGCTGGCCGTCCGGGAACAGGATGTCGAAGCTGGTGACGTGGCGCGCGAACGAGCCCGCTACGTGGTGGTTCTTGCCGTGCACGTCGGCCGCGATCGCGCCGCCGACTGTCACCTGCCTGGTGCCGGGAGAAACGGGGACAAACCAGCCGTGCGGCAGCCCGGCGGTCATCAGCTGCTCAAGGGAGACGCCGGACTGCGCGACCACAATCCCGGTGGCCGGGTCCAGGCTGACGATCCGGTTCAGCCCGCTGGTGGAGACAACCAGCCCGCCGGCCGACTGGGCGGCGTTGTTGTAGCTGCGGCCGAGTCCGCGCGGTATCGCGGCCCCGCTGTCGCCGCTCACCGCGAGGTAGCGGAACAGCGCCGCGGCCTCCGTGTCGCTGGCCGGCGCGGCCAGCTGGGCGCTGGTGGGCGCGACCCGGCCCCACCCGGTGAGGGTGACGCGTCTGGTCGGCAGGGGGCGCCGCGGGCGCGCGGCGGGCACGGCGGGAGTGCTCGGCATGGGACGCATCCTACGCAGCAGGACATCCGGCGCAGACACCCCTCCACCTCAGGGTGTAGACGGAAATCAACTCCTCGGCTGATGGCGCGGTTGCCATCATTACGTACTGTGGCAAGTGCCAGCAGTTGCGAGACGGCAGAGTCAGCGAGGGGACATCAGCCATGGACATGGACAGCAGGAGCTTCCCGAGGGGCGACATCCGCGTCTCGGACGCCGACCGCGACCGCGCGGTGGCCGAGCTCAGCGAGAACTTCCAGTCCGGCCGGCTCACCCAGGAAGAATTCGAGCAACGGTCAGGGCAGGCGCTGCAGGCCCGCACCGGCCCCGAGCTCAGCGCGCTGTTCAACGACCTGCCTGAGCAGCCGGTCGCCACCGTTCCGCCGCCCGTGGACTACCCGCCCACGCCGGCCCCTGGCTTCGGCGGGCCGGCCGCCCGCGGCCCCTTTCCGTCGGCGGCGCGGGTCATCCTCGCCTTTGTGGTCCTGGCGATCATCGCGGGCAACGTTGTCAGCGGCAATGTCGGCCACGGGCACGGGCTTGGCTGGCTGGTCCCTGTGGTGATACTCGGGCTTGTCTTCCTCAGGCTGGCCCGCCGGCGCTGAACCGGCCCAGCCGCAGGCTGTTACTCACCACGAAGACCGAGCTGAATGCCATCGCGGCCGCCGCGATCATCGGGTTCAGCAGGCCGGACGCGGCCAGCGGGAGCGCCGCCACGTTGTAGCAGAACGCCCAGGCGAGGTTGCCCTTAATCGTCGTGAGCGTTCTCCTTGACAGCTCGATCGCGGCCGGGACCGCCCGCAGGTCGCCGGTGACCAAGGTCAGGTCGCTGGCCTCGATCGCGGCGTCGGTGCCGGTGCCCATCGCCAGGCCCAGGTCGGCCTGAGCCAGCGCGGCGGCGTCGTTGACGCCGTCGCCGACCATCGCCACCGTGTGCCCGTCCGCCTGCAGGTTCCTGATCACGTCGAGCTTCCCGGCGGGCAGCACGCCGGCGATGACCTCCTCGATGCCGACGCTCGCGGCGACGGCGCGGGCGGACCGCTCGTTGTCGCCCGTCAGCAGCACCGGGCGGAGACCCAGGGCGCGCAGGCGGCCGACCGCGGCGGCCGAGTCAGGCTTCACCGTGTCCGAGACCGCCAGCGCGCCGCGGACCAGGCCGTCCCAGGCGACGAAGGTGACCGTCTGGCCCTGGCCTTCGGCCGCGTCCGCGAACTGGGTCAGCGCCGCCGGGACGGCCGGCGCCTGCTGGCTCGCCAGCCAGTCGAGGCGGCCGGCCAGCACAGCGCGCCCGTCAACGAACCCGGAAACGCCGCGGCCGGCGTGCGCGGAGAAACCGGAAACGGCGGGCAGGTCACCAAAGCGCGTCTTCGCGGCGGCACTGATCGCGGCCCCGACCGGGTGCTCGGAGGCCCACTCGACGGCGCCCGCGAGGCGCAGCAGCTGATCCTCGGTCACGCCGCGGGCGGTGCGGAGGCCTGCCAGCGTCATCCGGCCCGCGGTGACCGTGCCGGTCTTGTCGAGCACCACGGTGTCGACCCGGCGGGTGTTTTCAAGCACCTCAGGCCCCTTGATCAGGATGCCAAGCTGGGCACCGCGGCCGGTGCCGACCAGGATCGCGGTCGGGGTGGCCAGGCCCATCGCGCACGGGCAGGCGATGATTAGCACCGCCACCGCCGCACTGACCGCCTGGGCGGCGGTGCCGCCCGCGGCCAGCCAGCCGATGGCCGTCGCCGCCGCCAGCAGCAGCACGGCGGGGACGAAGACGGCCGAGATCCGGTCCGCCAGCCGTTGCACGGGCGCCTTGCCCGCCTGCGCCTGGGTGACCAGCCGGGCCATCTGAGCCAGCTGGGTGTCGGCGCCGACGCGGGTAGCGCGGACGACAAGCCGCCCCCCGACGTTGACGCAGCCGCCGGTCACGGTGTCGCCAGGGCCTGCCTCGGCCGGCACCGGCTCGCCGGTGAGCATGGACGTGTCGACCGCGGAACGCCCTGCGGTCACCAGTCCGTCGGCCGCGATCTTCTCGCCTGGCCTGACTGCGAACTCGTCGCCGGCGACCAGCTCGTCCGCCGGGACGGTGACCTCGCGGCCGTCACGGAGCACCGTCGCCTGCTTCGCGCCCAGGTCGAGCAGCGCCCGCAGTGCGGCACCAGCCTGCCGCCGCGTGCGTGCTTCCAGGTACCGGCCGAGCAGGATCAACGCGGTGACGCCGGTAGCGACCTCCAGGTAGGTGTCGTGCGTTCCGGCCCCGCCGCCGAACAGCAGCTGCTCCACCGACCACAGGTAGGCGGCCGCCACTCCCACGCTGACCAGCGTGTCCATGGTCGCCGCGCGGTAGCGTGCGGCGGTGGCCGCGGTCCGGTAGAACGGCCAGGCGCCCCAGGTGGCGACGGGAGTCGCCAGCGCCAGCGACACCCACTGCCAGGACGGGAACCGGGCGGCGGGCACCATCGCCAGCAGCGTCACCGGGATAGCCAGCGCCAGCGACACCGCCAGCCGCTGGCGCGCCGCCCCCGCGGGGCTCTTTGAGCCCCGCCTGACGTGATCACCTGAACCGCTCGTGGCGGCGCTTCCCGAATCGCCGACGGCGCCTTCCCCGCTACCAGCGGGGCCGCCGCCACCGGGGGCGCCGCCACCGGGGGCGCGCTGGCCCTCGCTCGCGTCGGTGCCTGCGTTCAGGGCGCCGTCTGACTCCACAGCGGAACCTGGATTCACGGCGGAACCCGGCTCCACGACGGTGCGGGCATCCGCGGAAACCGCCAGCGTGGCGGTGTAACCAGTGCGCTTGACCGTCGCGATGATGTCGGCGACGGTCAGCGGCGCGGGGAAGGACACCCGCGCGGTCTCCGTCGCCAGGTTGACGGCGGCGGTGACACCGTCCAGCCGGTTCAGCTTGCGTTCGACCCGCGACGCGCAGGAGGCGCAGGTCATCCCACCGATATCCAGGTCCACGCTGGTCAGGTCGGTACCTGCCGAAGTGATGCGCGCTGGCCGGCTGCCAGCCGACACGGTGCCTGTCGA
>DASYAD010000360.1:0-12265 GCA_036501515.1 Trebonia sp.
CTGGTGGAGAGCACGTACGCGTTCATCAGCAAGCACGTGATCGCCGCGACCGAGGCCTGACCGCCGCCGGCCGGCTGAGCGGCCCGGCTACCGGCGTTTGGCCGGCGGGGGTGAAGGAGCGCAGTACCGCGAGCAGCTCCCTGCTGGTCAGGCCGCCCGCCTCCGGCGTGCCCGGGCCGGGCGCGAACGCGGGATCCAGGACGTCGACGTCGACGCTCACGTAGACCGGGCGGCCGGCCACGCGGGCCGCGACGGCGCTGATCACGACGGCCGCACCCAGGTGCCGCCGGGACGGTAGGACACCCCCGTGTCGAAAGGGACGCCGAGAATGGCCACGTCGCGCTGCCCGCCAGGTCGCTCAGCCGGGGCAGCCGAGCGAAGGTCGGCTCGCCGGCGTAACGCGGCACCCGCGTGGCGTCGACCTGGCCGACGAAGCCGTTGCTTGTCACCCGGGGCTCGGCCGCCTGCCGGGCGTGCTGCTCGCCGTCGTTCATCGGGCGTGCGGGTAGCAGGTGCGGCCGACGGACGGACTCGCCGGGGCTGGCAACGACGGCCTTTCGCGATTTCGCTGGCGGCATAAATTCGGCCAGAGCCGCAAGTTAGCGGGGAGTCGCCGCCGACGCTCCGGCCTTAGGCGCCGGGAATACGCAGTGGCTCATAAAAGAGCATCGGAGCCGGATTCCCCGCCGACCTGCGCATTGGCCGCCCGCGTCGCGGTGCTAACGGCAAGATCACCCGCGGCGGTGAATTGCCCTCGTCGGCCGCCCCGTGCGAACGGCTTCCGCGCTCACGAAACGCCGGCGGATTGACTACTGAGTGTCAAAGGCTGATTTCATATAGTTACTATCCGCGCACGTCATCCAGCGCACGGGGAGGTGCGCTGACTAAGGCGTTGACCTGGCGAATGTCCCCTTCTGTGGAAATGTGACATAACGCACAGCGACGGACGGGATCCTCGGCCGCACAGCGGATTGAGACTCCTATTCCTTCTTGATTGCGCTTATCCGGGGTCACTGAGATGGTCGCTTTCCAGGAGCTCAGGTAGTGTCACTCCCGTTTGCCCGGCGCGTTAATCGCGTCCACCCCCAATCGGGCAGCAGCACCGGGCATTCGCCTTGCCGAAGCCCGAAGGGAGTGAGGCCGGCAGACCCAGCCTCCAGACCTAAGGCGGTAGTCATCAGGACCCGCCGTAAGCCGAAAGGCACACCGAATTGTTTGCAGCAGTCGCACTTGCCGCCTACCTCGTTCAGCCGGGCGACACCCTCTCCGGAATTGCCGCGAGCCATGGCGCCAGCCTCGCCGCGGTTGAGTCCGCGAACCCCAGCATCGCCAACCCCAACCTGATCTTCGCCGGCGAGACGGTCAACATCCCCGAGGGATCGTCTGCCGCGCAGGGTTCCACCACGTCGCAGAGCGCCGCGTCGGCGGCCAGCGGCAGCCAGCGCACCGCCGCGTCGTCGTACTCGGCCCCCTCGAGCAGCACGGCGAGCAGCACCGCGAGCACCGCGACGCGTAGCACCTCCACCGCGTCGTCGGGCAGCTCGGCGGGCACCTCGTCCAGCTCGTTGTCGGACATCCCCGGCGTTCCCTCGTCGTTCGCCGCGTGCGTGGCCTACCGGGAGTCGACCAACGACACCAACCCGGCCGCGAACGGCAACGCCTACGGCATCATCCCGGCCAGCGGCTACAACGTCGAGGGCACCTCGCTCGCCAACCAGAAGCAGGTGTTCGAGGAGCTGTACCAGCAGTACGGCACCTCGCCCTGGGTTTCTGACGGGTGCGCCTGACCAGCAGCCCGCGTTAGCGGCTAGCCCCCTGGGCCCGGCCGGACGTGCCGCTTCGCGGCGCGGCCGGCCGGGCTTTCCCGTCGAACCCGGGAACAGCGGATAAGCCGCGGGTAACCTGTCCAAGGTGACATCTCACCAGCGTTCGGCCAGCTCAGACGACAGGTCGATCAACAAGGTGCTGATAGCGGCGGACAAGTTCAAGGGCAGCCTGACGGCCGCCCAGGTGGCCGCGCGGGTGACGGCCGGGCTCGCTGGCGGCGGGTTCGACGGCCCGGTGCTGTCCGTCCCGGTCGCCGACGGCGGTGACGGGACCGTGGCGGCCGCCCTGGCGGCCGGCTTCGACCGCGCGGAACTGCGGGTCGACGGCCCGGCCGGCGACCAGGTCACCGCCGCCTACGCGCTGCGCGGCCGCACCGCCGTCATCGAGGCGGCCCAGGCCTGCGGGCTGACGCTGCTCCCGGCCGGCTACCGCGCGCCGCTGACGGCGACCACCCGGGGCGTGGGTCAGCTGATCCTGGCCGCCCGGACGGCGGGCGCCAGCCAGATCGTGCTCGGCGTCGGCGGGGTGGCCACCACCGACGGCGGCGCCGGGATGCTGCAGGCCCTGGGCGCCCGGCTGGCCGACGCGGCCGGGCGCGAGCTGCCGACGGGCGGCGGCGCGCTCAGCCGGCTGGCGGCGGTCGACCTGGCCGGGCTGCCCGACCTGAGCGGCACCGAGTTCCTGCTGGCCTCCGACGTGGACAACCCGCTGCTCGGCGCCACCGGGGCGGCGGCCGTATACGGGCCGCAGAAGGGCGCGTCGGCCGGTGACGTCCGGCTGCTCGAAGCGGGCCTGCGGCGGTGGGCCGACCTGGCAGAACCCGCCGCGGCAGCGACCGCCAGGTACGCGCCTGGCGCGGGCGCGGCGGGCGGGCTCGGGTTCGCGGCGCTGCTGTTCCTCGGCGCGCGGATGCGGCCGGGGATTGAGCTGCTGCTCGAACTCGCGTCGTTCGGCTCGCGACTGGACGGCGCGGGCCTGGTGATCACCGGCGAAGGGTCCCTCGACGCGCAGACGCTGCACGGGAAAGCCCCCGTCGGGGTGGCCCGCGCCGTGGCGGCCCTCGACCAGGCGGTCCCGGTGGTGGCGGTGGCCGGCCGCTGCACGCTGACCGCCGCCCAGCTCGCCGGGGCCGGCATCGCCCGCGCCTACGCGCTCACGGAGCTTGAATCCGATCCCAGCCGGTGCATGGCGGAGGCGGGCCCGTTGCTCGAACGGCTGGCAGAGCGGATCGCGGCCGACTGGCTCGGCGCTAGCCGAGCGCGGTGACCGTCGCGGCGGCGACGGTCTCGTTGTCGTCGGCGTAGCTGAAGGTGGCGCGCAGCCGCTCGCCAGCCAGCACCCGCGGCAGCCAGCGCGGCGCGTCATCCCACATGCGGTCGAAGGGCAGCGCGGCGACGGGAAACCACTGCGGCCGGATCTCTTCGGTCTCTGACGGCTCGCCTGACCATTGCGCCGCGGTGAAGATGGCCACGTCCATGTCCCAGGACGGGTGCGCGGGAAACAGGAAGGTCAGGTGGGCGGCCTCGGTCAGCGCGGAGCGCGGCACGATGAGCCCCGACTCCTCCGCGACTTCCCTGACGGCGGCCTCCGCGGCCGACTCACCCGGCTCGACGTGGCCGCCGAGTCCGACGATCTTGCCCAGGCCGAGCCCGGTTTTCTTGTGCCCGAGCAGAACCTCGCGGATCCCGCCGCCGCGGGTGCCGGTGAGCAGGCACAGGCACGTGGAAGTCAGGGGCACAGGGTCAATTATCGCAGAACGGACCGTCCGCGATGGTGGCGTAAGCGGCCAGGGCGGCCGCGGCGGCGGTCTCAGGCGACGGGAGCGCCGCGGCCCGCTTGCTGGCCGCCGCGGCGAGCCGGGCGGCCAGCGGCGCGTCGGTGAGCACCGAGCGGACAGCGGCGCCGAGCGCCCCGGCATCGTCCGGCCTGACCAGCAGCGCGGCGTCCTCGCCGACCAGGTCCGTAACGCCGCCGACGCGCGTCGCCACCACCGGCCGGGCGGCGCGCAGTGCCTCCTGCAGTGCCAGCGGCTGCCCCTCCCACCGGCTCGGCAGCACGAACACGGCCGCGTCAGCCAGCAGCGGGCCGACCTCAGCCGTCTCCCCGGTGAACACCGCGGCCACCCCGAGTTCCCGCGCGCTGGCCCGCAGTTCCGCCGCCAGCGGCCCGTCGCCGGCGATGACGAGCAGGGGCCGCGGTTCCAGGTCGGCCCAGCGGGCAGCCGCCTCAAGCAGCGTGCGGTGGCCCTTCTGCGGTGCGAGCCGCCCGACCGCCAGCACCACGGGCCGCCCGGCGCGGGCCGCCCCGGCCGGCGCGTCATCCGCGGCTTCAGTCCCGCTCACCCGGCTGCCCGGCGCCGCGGCCGCCGTGGTCGGAGCGGCGATCACGGCCCGCGCGGTGTGCCGCGCCCCGGCGTCCCGCATCCGCTTCTCCAGGTCACCCGACACGCAGAGCACCAGGTCAGCGCCCCGGGCGACGACCAGCTCGAGCAGCCGGTAGACGGCGCGGGCGGCCGCGCCATCCGGCGGCGCGTTGTGCACGGTGACCACGATCCCCGGCCTGCGCCCGGCCGGGGCCCGCAGCAGCGCGAGCACGGTCAGCGCCCCCGCCCGCATCCCGTGCGCGTGCACGACGTCACGCGCGGAAGGGCGGCCGCTGCCGGCGGCGCTGCCAGTGCCAGAGACGCTGCCGCTGCCGCTGCCAGAGATACTGCCGCTGCCAGAGATGCTGCCGCTGGCGCTGGCGCGCGAACGGCGCAGCAGCAGACGCCGCAGCCGCGCGACGACCGCCAGGTCGCCGGGCCGTGGCCGGTCCCCGATCTCTACCGGGGTGAACGACACCGCCGGGACCGCGGAGAAGCCGAACCGCTGGTCAGCCGCGGCCGGGGCGGCCACCGTCACCGCGGTCCCCCCGGCCGCGAGCCCGGTAGCGAGCAGCAGCACGTGCGTTCCCGTCCCCCCCGTTGTCGTCCCGAGGACGAGGGTGACCCGGGTCATCGCGACGGCCGGGCGCGGAGGCGGGACAGCGCGGCGCGCAGGTCACCGCCGTCGAGGCTGAGCACCACGGCCGCGAACACGCCGGTCACCACGACGGTCACCAGCACCGACAATCCCACGTTGAGCAGGAACGCTCCGGCTGGCAGGGCGGGAACCGCGGCGGAGATCACGGCGGCGACTGCCCAGCCGGCCGCCGCGCCCGTCACGCAGCCGGCCAGCCCCGCCAGCAGTGCCCGCGGGACACCGCGCAGCGCCGCCGGGCCGCGTTCGCGGCCGACCAGGATCACCAGGGCGATGCCGGACACCGTCAGCCCGAAGGTCGTGCCGAGCCCGAGCACCGGCACCACCCGCGCCGCGGGCACGAACGGCACGACCGCCGCGTTCGCGGCGACGACCAGCAGCCAGCCGCCGGCGACGGCCAGCGCCGGCGCGCGGTTACGGTGCCGCGCGTACAGCACCCGTGACAAGTTGGCCGACAGCCCGTAGCCGACGAGCCCGGGCGCGAAGGCGGCCAGCGCCAGCGCGAGCACCGACGCGGCCGCCGCTGACCGCGACTCGAAGACGCGGGCGATCGGTTCGCGCGCGCCGATAAGCACCGCCGCGCCGAGGAACGAGGCGACCATGACGGTCCGGGTTGAGGCGGCCGCGGTGGCGTCGAACGACGGCGGCTGGCCGTCCGCCGCATTACCCGCCGCACCGCCGTCCGCCGCACCGCCCGCCGCACCGGCGTGCGCGGAAAGCTCGGGAAACGCGCTGGTCGCGATCGGGATCGCGAGCACCGCGTACGGCACCAGGAACACGGCCCAGGCGAAGCCGTAGATCACCAGCGCCCCCGTGTTGCCGTAGCGGTTGGCCAGCACGATGACCGCGGCGACGGAGGCGTCCTGTGCGACCAGGGTGACCACCCCGGCCAGGGCCAGCCGCCTGACCCGCAGGCCGACACCGGGCGGGAACCTGAGCGTCGGGCGCGAGCCGAGCCCCAGCCGCCAGGCGGGCACCACGGCGGTCCCCACCAGCGCGAGCACGCCCAGCGTGGTCCCGCCTGACAGCAGGTACTCGGCCGACGGCGGCAGTTCGGCGAGGCGGTTGACGTACCCCCCGCCGACCGCCCAGAAGGCGGCGTACGCGCCGATCACGACCAGCGACGACAGCAGCGGTGCGAGGGCCGGGGCGCCGAACCGGCGGTGTGACTGCAGCACCCCGTACAGCACCACCGCGAGCCCGTAGAGCAGCACCTGCGGCGCGAACACGATCAGCATGCGGGCGCCGACCCCGGCGAGCGGCCCGTGCGGGCAGCCGGTCGCGCCGGACAGCAGCGCCGAGACGATGGGGTGCGCCGCGATCGCGAGCACCGCGCTCACCGGCACGAGCAGCAGCACCGTCCAGGTGAGCAGCGCCGACGCGATCTGCCTGGCGGCGGGGTCCGCGCCCGGGCCGGCCGACTCCGCGTGGCCGGCCGGCCCGGCCAGCACGGGGACGACGACCGAGGACAGCGCGCCGCCCAGGACGATGTCGTAGATGATGTTGGGCACCATATTGGCCGTGGTGTACGCGGTGCCGAGGCACGTCGTCCCGACGGTGTGCGCGAACACCACCTGACGGCCGAACCCGACCAGGCGGGCCAGCACGGTGATGACGCCGATCATCACCGCTGCCCGGCCGATTCCCTGCCTCCGCCGCCGCGGTGTCCCGCGTTCGGCCAGGTCGCGGATCACGGTTCCTGTCGGACCGGTGTCTTCAGCAAACCGCTAACCCAGCCGCCAGAACGGGGGCGGCCTGCTGTCGCCACCGCACGCCGGTGCCTTCCCGGCCGCCGGCGCCGGTCCTGCCCGGCGGCGTCGCCGGCGCTATCGCTGACGGGCCGGCGGCCGAGCATGTCGAGCCAGCGCAGCGGCGGGGTGGCCGCGATGACCTTGGTGAAGCTGACCTTCTCACTGGTCACGGTCAGCGCGATGATCCCGGCCAGCACCCATGCCCTGGCGCTCCTTGGCAGTGACCGCGCGGCCGCCGCGCCGAGCATCGCGCCGAGGGCGTTGGCGCCCGCGTCGCCGAGCATGGCCCGCTCGCTCAGGTCTTCGGGCAGCAGCGCGAGCGCGGCCCCGGCCGGGGCGGCGACGGCCGCCAGGCCGTCTAGCCTGGCGGGCCCGCGGCGCAGCGCACCGCCCGCCGCGATCAGGCCGGCGATGAGCACCGCGACCTTGACCGCGCGGCCGGGGCGCAGGTCGAACAGGTTGAGCAGGTTCGCGCCGCCCGCGATCAGCCCGGCGTTGACCGCGACGTCAGCCGGCTGGCCGCCGTCGAGCAGCGCGGTGCCGAGGCCGGTAGCGGCCAGTCCGGCCAGCTTGACGGTGCCGGTGGTGACCTCGCCGTGCGCCAGTGCGCCGAGATGACCGCGCAGGCCGCGCCGGCCGGCCGAGCCGCGCAGGTCGTCGAGCAAGCCGAAGCCGAGCGCGCCGAGGCCCGCCAGCGCGAGCGGCAGGCCGTCCCGCCGCCCGGTCACCGCGGCGGTGACGACCTCGCCGGCGACCGCGCCAAGCGGCACCGCGGGCCCCTCGAGCAGCGTGAGGATCTCGCCCCGGTGGTTGGTCCTGACCCAGGTCTTCTCCCCGGCCGGCGGGTACCGCCGCAGCGCCGCGTAGACGCACCGCGCCGCGCAGCCGCCGGCCGCGGCGCCGGCCAGCGCCGTCAGGCGCGGGCGCGGCGAGCCTGAACGCGAGGCTGAGCGCACCCGGTCCCTCACTTGTTACCCACGGTCTTCTTGCCCTTTCCCGTCGCCGTCGAGCTCGGCGTGGCGGAGGCCGTCGGCGTCTCGCTCGGCACAGGCAACGGTACCGGCGGGCTGACCGCTGACGCGCCAGAAATACCGTAGCTGTTCGGCTTTCCGCCGGCCAGCTGGTTCGCCAGCGCCCACACCGAGGAGATCTGCCCGAGCGTGGTGTCCGCGTTGTCCACGCTTGACACCTGGCTGGACACGCTGCTGCCGCGCAGCACGGAGATCGCGCTCCCTGACGCGGACGAGCCCGGGATCGAGCCCGCGGCGAGGGTCGCGGCGCTGGCGCCCGCGAACTCCTGCGCCACGGCGAGCAGCACCTGGTTGGCCGGGTCGTTTGCCCCGTCGGCGGGCGCCGCGGCCGGGGTGACGAGCACCGCGAGCGTCGCGCGGTTGGTGACCGTGCCAGTGGCGGTCAGGTAGCCGCCCTGGACGTAGGCCTGCAGCAGCAGCTGCGCCTGGGCCGCGGTCAGCCCGCCCGCCTCGTCGGCGGTCGTGTTCAGCACCGCGGTGGCGATCAGCTGCGCGGCCTGCTGCTGGTTGACGGTCTGGTCCGCGTCGCCGGCCGACAGGATGTCGCCGTCGGCGGACGCGAGCTGGTTGTTGATGGCGCTCAGGTTCGCCTGGGTGGCGCCTGACAGGTCGTTGAACTTCGGCTGCAGCGCGATCTCGCCGGTGACGGTGGCCCCGGCCAGCCCGGCGGCCTGCTTGATGCCGGAGATGACGCCCGACGGCGCGCCCGGCTCGGTGACGATGACCAGCTTGTCCGCGGGCAGCAGGTCGCTGACGAGCTTCGACTCGGCCGTGGCGAGGAACGCGTTGCTGGCGTTGACCAGCTCGTTGGCGCTGTGGAGCTGGGTGTCGGCGGCCGACAGCTGGTTCTTCTGCGAGTTCGACAACGAGGTGAGGGCGTCGATGGTACTGCCCTGCAGCTCGGTCGAGCCGAGCACGATGCCGATCGCGAGTGCCAGGAACACGGCGACGATCGAGACCAGGTGGTAGCGGAAATCGATCACTTGAAGAGCCCCGTGAACCAGTAGGTGAAGGTGTGCCAGGTGCCGTTGAAGTAGTTGCCGAGAATCGGGCCCGCAGGCGAGTAGGCGATGCCGACGGCGATCGTGACGGCGGCAGCGACCACGAGGGCCGTGAGCGCCCAGCCGGATATCCGGCTCTGGTACAGCTGGTGGACGCCGCGGGCGTTGACGAGCTTACTGCCGACCCGCAGGTGGGTCAGGAACGTCGAGGCCATGCCAGGACGGCCCTTGTCGAGGAACTCTTCCAGCGTCCAGTGGGTGCCGACCACGGCGATCAGGCTCGCGCCGCACGCGTCGGCAACCAGCAGGGCCACGTCCTCGCTGGTGCCGGGGGCCGGCAGGGAGATGCCGTCGAGTCCGAGGCGCTGCAGCCGGCCCATCCCGGGCGCGCGGCCGTCCGGGTAGGCGTGCACCACCAGCTCCGCCCCGCTGGCCAGGGCCTCGTCTGAGACGGAATCCATGTCGCCGATGATGACCTGCGGCCGGTACCCGGCCTCGATGAGCGCGTCGGCGCCGCCGTCCACCGCGAGCAGCACCGGGCGGTACTCGCGGATATAGGGGCGCAGCGCGCGCAGGTCCTCGCGGTAGCGGTAGCCGCGTACGACCACCAGCACGTGCCGGTCCCGCATGCTGGTGGCGAGCTTGGGCAGGTCGAGGCCGTGGGTGAGCACGTCGTGCTCGCTGCGCAGGAACTCCAGGGTGTTCGCGGCGAACGCGTCGATCTGGGTGGTCACCCCGGCGTTCGCGTCGTCCATCGCCGCGGCCAGGCTAGCCTCGGTGACCAGCACGCCCTTGGCGATCACCTGGTCGCCGGCGTTGTAGAGAATGTCCTTGTCGAGCCGGACGGGAGCGCCGTCGGCGACCCGGGTGAGCACCTCGCGGCCGACGTCGTCGATGAGCGGGATCCCCGCGTCGAGCAGCAGCCTCGGCCCCAGGTTGGGGTACCGGCCGGTCACCGACTTGGCCGCGTTCACCACGGCGGCCACCCGGCAGGCGATCAGCTCGTCGGCCGAGACCCGGTCCAGATCGGGGTGGTCGATGACCGCGATATCACCGGGTTCGAGTCGCCGCACCAGCACCTTGGTTTTGACGCCGACTCTGGCCACGCCGACGAAGCCAGGCGGTTCCTCAGCCTTACCCCGCCTGACGTGCGCAAACCTGATAGACGGTACTCTCATCGCCCTTCATCCTGGCATACCGGCGGGCGACGGAGACCATAGCGGCGCGTCCGCGGCGGGGCATACGGTGGATGCGTGACTGCGCAGCCTGACACCTCGCCCATCCGCCTAACTTCTTTGTCGCACGGCGCCGGCTGTGCGTGCAAGCTACCACTGTCGGCTCTGGACGAGCTGATGGTTTCCCTGGGACCCGGGGTGCTCGGCGGCGCCGGGGCGCGGGCGGGCGACGGCCTGGCAGGCGACGCGCTGACCGCCGACCTGCTGGTCGGGGCGGCCGAGGGTGACGACGCGGCGGTGATACGTCTCGACGACGACCGCGCGCTGGTGCTCACGACCGACTTCTTCACCCCGATTGTCGACGACCCGGGCGACTGGGGTCGGATCGCCGCCGCCAACGCGCTGTCCGACGTCTACGCGATGGGCGGCAGGCCGGTGGTGGCGCTGAACCTGACCGCGTGGCCGGGCGCCACGCTGCCGCTGTCCATCCTGGCCGAGGTGCTGCGCGGCGGGGCCGCGGTCGCCGCCTCGGCGGGGTGCCTGGTCGTCGGCGGGCACACCATCGACGACCCAGAGCCCAAGTACGGCATGGCGGTCGTCGGGCTCGCCTCCCCGTCGCGCCTGTTCACTATCGACGCGGCCCGTCCAGGCGACACCCTGGTGCTGACCAAGGCCGTCGGCACCGGGGTGGTCGCGACCGCGCACAAGCGCGGCGCCGCCGAGCCTGACGTGCTGCGCGCGGCCGTCGAGTCGATGACCACGCTGAACGCCGCCGCCAGCGAGGCCGCGCTCGCGGCCGGGGTGACCGCTGCGACCGACGTGACCGGCTTCTCGCTGCTCGGTCACCTGCACCGGATGCTGCGGGCCAGCGGCGCGGCCGCGGTGATCTCCGCCGGGTCGGTCCCCCTGCTGCCCGGCGCGCTCGAGCTGACCGCCGCGGGCTATGTGTCAGGCGGCACGAGGAACAACATGGCCTACCTGGAGGCGTGGGCGTCGGTCGCGGCCGGCGTGCCCGCCGACCTCGCGGTGCTGCTGCAGGACGCGCAGACCTCCGGGGGGCTGCTGCTCGCCTCAGCCGAGCCTGGCGCGCTGATCGCGGACCTGCGCCGCCGGGGAACCCTGGCGGCGATCGTCGGCCAGGTGGTGCACGGTGATCCGGGTCATATCGAGGTCCGCCCGTAGCCCGGCCTGAGTCAGCCCGCGGTTTTCGCGTGTGGCCCGGTAACCCTGGCCGGGAACGGCCGCCCGGGTGCGTCGCGTGTAACGGCAGGCGCCCGTAACTGACTGAACCAGGTGACTGGTTTCCGCCACCGCGCCGTCCCCGCCGCCCGGAATGTCAGACCGCCGGGTTACGGTGAAGTATGACGGTCATCGATACCGGCCCTCTCGACGAGGGTGCTCTCGATGAGAGCACCGCGGCGGAGCATATCCACGGGATCTGCCTCAAAACGGGTCCGCCACGGCGGATCGGCGTCGAACTCGAGTGGCTGGTGCGCGACAGGCGCGACCCCGCCCTGCCGGTACAGGCGGGGCGGACCGCGGCCGCTGTCTCAGCCTTCGGCGCCGCTGCGGATTGTGGGACCACGGGGAAAGACAACGAAGAACCGCACGTCAGGCCTGAGCTGCCGACCAGCTCGCGTCCTGGCGTGCTGCCGTCTGGCGCGCTGCTGACCGCCGAGCCGGGCGGGCAGCTAGAGATCAGCTCGCAGCCCGCCGACTCAGTCGCCGCCCTGGTCCAGGCGACCAGCGAGGACCTCGCCGCGCTGAGCGCCGCGCTCGCCGCTGACGGCCTGGAACTCGAGGGCACCGGGCTCGACCCGGTGCGGCCGCCGCGCCGGGTCCTCGACCTCCCGCGTTATGCGGCGATGGAGGCGTTCTTCGACTCCGGCGGTCCCTGGGGCCGGCAGATGATGTGCGGCACCGCGTCCGTCCAGGTCTGCCTGGACGCCGGGGACGACAGCGACACCCAGGCCGGGTACCGGTACCGATGGCGGTTCCTGCACGCGATCGGCCCGGTCCTTGTCGCGGCGTTCGCGAACTCGCCGCTGCGGGAGGGCCGCCCCACCGGGTGGAAATCCTCACGGCAGCAGGTCTGGGCGCACATGGACGCGAGCCGCACCAGGCCGCCGGAGGTCAACGGTGACCCCCGGGCCGACTGGACCGGTTACGCGCTCGACGCGCAGGTCATGTGCGTCCCGTCGGAGGGGGACGACTGGTCCGCGCCACCGGGCGTGACGCTCCGCGACTGGGTCCGCGGCGGCGAAACCCGGGGCGGCGAGGCCCCTGGCGACGCGGCCCGGGGCGGCGAAACCCGCGGGGACGGCGACGCGCCCGCGGACAACGGCGGCGAGCGCGGCAGCCGGGGGGACGGCACCCGCGGGGACGGCCCCCGCGCCGGCCTCATCGGGCGCCTGCCCACCACCACCGATCTCGAATACCACCTGTCCACGCTGTTCCCGCCGG
>DASYAD010000361.1:0-3530 GCA_036501515.1 Trebonia sp.
GACTGATCAGCCCGGACCTACAGGTCAAGGAACGCGCGGAGTATCCGCCGCACGGCGGCCATCTCCGCCGGGGTAACGGCGCCGATGCGGCGGTCCAGGCGCTCGTAAGCGACCGCCCGGGTGTCCTCGGGGCGGGTAAACGACGGCAGCTTGCTCAGCCCCGACGTCTGTGACGTGATGGCAATCTGGTGGCGCAGGCCCCGGTCGCGGCTCGTGACCGGCACGACGAAGACGACGGCGTGCGGCAGCGACAGGTGGAGGGGGCCGGAGACGATAACGGCCGGCCGGCGGCCGGCCTGTTCTGAGCCGACGACGGGGTTAAGGTTAACCAGCCACACGTCACCCGGACGCAGTGGTTCGCTCATTCGTCGGGCAGCCCGTCGCTGGTCGCCGCGTCCCACTCGGCCAGCTCTCCGGCGTAGTCGGCCCATTCGGACGGGTCGGCTTGCAGGCGCGCGTAGTCTGCCCGCACGCCCTGCCAGAACCGCGCGTCCTCGACCTGGTCAAGGGCCCGCGAAAGCGCGGCGTCCATCGTGAGATGCTCCTCGTCCGCGAGACGCTTGAGCCTGTCGCGCGTCGGCCCGGACACCTTGATGGTGGTCATCTCAGTCATACCATCAGTATACCCGCATGGCCTACGGCCGGCATGGCCGCCGATCCCGGAGGGCACGGGAATGGTCATAGCGGAGTCGGTCATACGCTCATGGTATCGAACAAAATGTCATTGATGACACACCGTACGCACAGGGTTGCGATTGGCAATGACGTGTTATGGGGACGCACGTTTGAGGTCTCATGGCGGTGACGGGGCCACTCACTCCCTGACTCCCCGGCGGTGCCGCAGGAGCGCTCCCGAACCCCCGGACAGGCGTGCGTGCTGTACTGCGTCACCGCAGACGCGGGGACGTATGCCGAGAACGATGTGCCGCGCGCCGGCGGAGGCATAGGATCGCAGCCGTTCGGCAACGGCGGCGGGCGGTCCGGTTAGCGGAAGTTTCGCCGCCACGTGGGGCGGGATTCCGTATCCGGAGATGAGGGCGCCGACGTGTGCGTCAAGCGCGCCGTCTGGCAGGGCCTCGCCGAGCAGCACGCTTCCGCCGACGGCTACGGCGGGTTTTCGGCGCGGCCCTGGCCGGCGTAGAGTTCGGCGAGATGCGCTGTTCCCGTCGCCACGGGTTCGGGCGTGATCATGGAGGGGAACCAGCCGTCGCCGTACGCTGCTGCGCGCCGTCGCGAGCCGGCGCCGCCTCCCCCGATCCATATCGGCGGAGGAGGCGCGCCGGGCGCGAGCGTCAGTTCCGCGCCGCCGGGAAGTTCGGCTGGCTTGCCAGCGACCAGCCCGCGCAGGATGCTGAGCGCCGCGTCGGTACGTGCTGCGCGGTCCTGGTACTGCACGCCGACCGCGTCCCAGGCCGCGGTTCGGTGAACCGCGCCGCCGAGGCCCACACCGAGGATCACCCTGTTCCTGGATAGCTGCTGGAGGGTGGCGATCTGCTTAGCCGCCCACGCGGGACGGCGCAGCGCGAGGACCATGACGCCGAAGCCTGTCTGGATCCGTGTCGTGGCGGCCGCGGCGACGGCGAGGGTCAGCGTGCTGTCGGCGATCGGCGCGGCCGCGGCCAGGTGATCGCCGGTGAAGAGGCCGTCCAGCCCGGTGTCCTCGACGTGCCGGGCGAACGCGCTCAGGTCCTCGGCGGCATGCCGGACCGCGTGCGGCATGATCACCGACACGCGGGGCCGTGCCGTCATCGCGTCACCGTGAGCAGCGTCTTGCCTGTCGTCGCCCGGGCCTCGATCGCGGCGTGCGCGGCGGCGGCTCGCTCCAGTTCCAGCTCCTGGCCGATGACCGGGCGGACGCGGCCCGCAGCCGCCTCGGCCAGGGCCGTACGCACCAGCGCCACGTGCTCTGCCGGGCTCAGGGCGGCGCCCTGGCTGATAGTCACCTTGTGCTCCCGGGCGAGTTCCGGGGTGACAGGCGCGAAGCTCCCGCTGGCCATGCCGAACGGGCAGAACCGCCCGCCGGGGCCGAGCAAGCCGAACGCGGCCCGGCCGACGCCGCCGCCCACCCCGTCGAACACCACATCCACGGATCCCACGGCCTGGCGGACCCGCTCTGGCCAGTCCGCCGCGCTGTAGCCGACGGCTACATCGGCTCCGAGCTCACGGGCCAGCGCGAGCTTGCGCTGCTGGCCTGCCAGCGCGACGACCCGCGCGCCGGTGTTCTTGGCGAGCTGGACGAGCAGTGTCCCGACGCCGCCCGCTGCGGCCTCGACGAGGACGGTGTCGCCCGTCGCCGGCCGTGCCCGGCTGATGAGGGCAAGCGCCGTGCGCCCGTCGGCAAGCAGCGCGACCGCATCACGCAGTGCGACGCCGCCGGGCACTTCGACCAGCTGCCGGGCAGGCACGGCCGCGCGCTCCGCGTAGCCGCCGGTACCGTTCAGGCTGGCCACGACACGCTGTCCGACCAGGGCGGCATCGACCCCGGCACCAGCTGCGGCAACGGTCCCGCCGACGCCGTTGCCCAGGATCACGGGCAGCGCGGGGAGCATCTCCCGGCGCGGCGGCCTGCCTGCGCGGATCTGCGTCTCGACGAACGTCACGCCGCAGATCTCCACGTCGATGACCACCTCGCCCGCTGCTGCCGTAACCTCCGCGATCTCGGCTGGCTGGAGCACTTCCGGCGGGCCGAACTCCCGCATGATCACCGCGCGCATGACCGCCGCCTCACTTACCGGAATGTTTTTATCCGACTAAAACTCTACCGGAACATTCCGCTCCGGTCACAGGTAGGGTGAATGTCATGCCGCCCCGTTCGCTGAGCCCGTCGTCTGCGCGCGGCCGCCAGGCCGAGGCGCGGCGCAATGACCTGGCCGTTCTGGAGGCCGCCCGGGACGTCTTCACCGCCCTGGGCGCGGACGCGCCCATCGCGGCCGTCGCCGAGCGCGCCGGGGTTGGCATGGGCACGCTCTACCGCCGGTACGGCAGCAAGGCCGAACTGCTGCAGCACCTGTGCGTCCTGGCGATGGAACAGGCACGGGAAGCTGCCGAGGAAGCGCTGAAGGCCGACGACCCATGGGCCGGCCTGTCCGGATACATCACAGCCTGTATCGAGCTGCGCTCCGGCGCGCTCGCGTCACTGGCCGGGCAGATCGAGACGACCGCCGAGATGCGCCGCACCGCCCAGCGGGGCATGGCACGCATGGCCGAGATCATCGCTCGCGCGCACCGCGACGGCAGCCTCCGCCCTGATGCCACGGCTATGGACATCACCTGGCTGATCGAGCAGTTCAGCCGCCGCGCCCCGACCCCAGTCGACCCAGGCGAGGAACGCAACGTCCGCTCCAGGCTGGTAGCCATCGCCCTCGACGGCCTGCGCGCCCGCACCGCCGGCAGACCCGGTGAGATCCTGCCGGGTGCCCCTCCCTGCCCCGACCACTACGTGAACCGCTGGTCGCCCGCTGCCAACCGCGAGCTGGAACGCACGGAGCAGGACCGAACCCGGCGAAATGAAAGCCACAGTTTAGTAACGG
>DASYAD010000362.1:0-2321 GCA_036501515.1 Trebonia sp.
TCCAGATGGAGCACTTCCAGACCGCGTTCGACCCGATGCTCGAGGGCTACTCGGTGCTGAACTTCGTCGCGGCCAAGAGCGAGCGGCTGCAGCTCGGCCTGCTCGTCACCGGCGTCACCTACCGCTACCCTGGCCTGCTCGCCAAGACCGTCACCACGCTCGACGTGCTGTCCGGCGGCCGGGCGTTCCTCGGCATCGGCGCGGCCTGGTACGAGCGTGAGCACCGCGCGCTCGGCGTGCCGTACCCGCCGGTCGCCGAGCGGTTCGAGCGCCTTGAGGAGACCATCCAGATCTGCGAGCAGATGTGGAGCGACAACGACGGGCCGTACGAGGGCAAGCACTACCAGCTCGCGGAGACGATCTGCTCCCCGCGCCCGCTGCAGTCACCGCGCCCGCCGATCCTCATCGGCGGGGGAGGGGAGAAGAAGACGCTGCGCCTGGTCGCGAAGTACGCCGACTCGTGCAACCTGTTCGGCTCCTCCACCGCGGACGTCAGCCACAAGCTGGACGTGCTGCGCGCGCACTGCGACGCCGAGGGCCGCGACTACGACGCCATCGAGAAGACGATCATCGGCCGGGTGGACCCGAGCGGCGACGTAAGCGAGTTCCTTACCGAGATGCGGGAGTACGCCAAGCTGGGCATCGACCTGGTCGAGGTCGCGCCGGCGATGCCCGACCCCGCTGGGTTCGTGACCCTGCTCGGTGAGAAGGTCGTCCGGCCGCTCGCCGAGATCGGGTAGCGGTTAGCCGTGTAGCGGCAGCGCGGCCGGGATCAGGTTCGGCCGCGCTACCGCTACACGTCACTGTCAGATCGTGAAGCGCTGAACCGGGCCTTTCCCGGTGACGGTTTCCGCATAGCCGTTCGGCACCACGGCTCGCCAGAACGCGGTGGCCGCGTTGTTGCCGTGCAGCTGCCGAACCTGCCAGGCACCGGGAAACAGCGCGAAAACCTGCCGTGCGGCCTCCCGGCCGACACCGCCACGGCGGTACTTCCGCATCACGAAGAACTCGCTCATGTCATTGACACCCTCGGTGCGCACAAGGGCGAACCCGGCCCACCGGCCCGCCTGACGGATCAGGAAGGGATGGCTGTCCTGATCGGTCCAGTAGTGGTCGAGATACCAGTGGCCGTACTCTCCGTGCTCGTCCACGTCGTCGCCGTTCCACTCGGAGAAGTCGTAGTGGTACAGCTGCACCAGCCGCCGCAGGACGGCCTTGTCGTTCAGCGACGCCCGCGCCACTTCGACGGTCATCCTGCCCGCGCCCTTCTCCCGTTTGCTCCGCACCGCTGCCCGTCCGGGAGCAGCATAAGCCGCCCCTTGCTCATGGCTCGTTCTCCTTCGGCTCACCATGATCGCGCCGGATGCTCGCGATGGCTACCCCGGCCATGATCAGCAGGCCGCCGCCGATCATCGTCAGGGTCACGCGCTCGTGGAGGAACACTGCCGCGCCCAGCACGCTGACTACGGGCTCGAGGTACAGCAGCATGCTCACCCGGGTGATGTTCCCGGCCATCACGGCGACGCTCCAGAGCAGCAGCCCGGCCGCCGTGCACCCCACGGCGAGGAACCCGAGCTCCGCCCAGACCGCCGGCCCGAGGTGCGCGAGTCCCGCGCCAGGTAGCGTGCCGGCGGCGGCGAGGTAGGGAACCGAGCCGACGACGGTGGCGGCCGCGGTCGCGGGAACGGCGCCGAGCTCCTGGCTGAGCGGGCGCAGCACGATGGTGTAGGCGGCGAACGAGAGCGTCGCCGCCAGGACAAGTCCGGTTCCCGCCAGCGCGCGGCCGCCGCCCACGCCGCCGACGGCGCCAGGGCCCGCGAGCACGGCCACGCCGCCCAGCGCGGCGGCGCTGCCGAGCCAGGCCCTGACGCCGCCGCGCTCCCGCAGGAACAACTGGCTGAGCACCAGGACCCAGACGGGCTCGGTCGCGAGCAGCAGCCCCGCGGTGGACGCGGGCAGCCACCGCAGCCCGACGGTGACCGGCAGGTTGTACCCGACCAGGCCGAGGAGGCCCGCGGCCACGAGGCGGCCCGCCGAGCGCGGCCGGAGCCGGCGGAAGACGGGCCAGGCCCAGGGCAGCAGCACCAGCGACGCCGCGGACAGCCTGATCAGCAGGAGCGGCAGCGGTGACAGGTGCCCGACGGCGGCCCTGGTCGCCACCGGGGCGAGCCCCCATAGGTACACCGCCACCAGCCCCGCGGCCAGCGCGTCACGTCTCACCGGTCCTCCTGGTCCTCTTGGCGGCTCCCGCACGCCCGCCTGCGGCCAGTCTGCTGTAATGGCCTTATGCAGTTCAACACTTACACGGTGGCGGGCGCGCA
>DASYAD010000363.1:0-2088 GCA_036501515.1 Trebonia sp.
TCGCCGAAATCAGCGCCTGGCCGCCGGGGCTCAGCGGCGACCTGATCTCGGTCGCCGCGCCCGGCGCACTGGACAGCGCGGCCGTCACCTGCCTCACGGCCTGGCGCATCGCAGGATCGGTCGCGAACGTGGCGCCCGGCGTCCGGGCCTGGATCAGCACTGCCTCGGTCGTCGGGGCTGTCACGCCGAGGTGCTGCAGGGTCTGCTCGGCCTGCCCTGCCTGGCCGAGGTCGTTCTGCGGCAGGCTGGGGGAACCGAGGAGCTGTCCGATGAGGTAGGCCACGGCGACCAGCGCGAGCCAGCCGAAGACCGCGGTCTTGCGGTGCCGGGCGCTCCACCCGGCGATCGTCTCCACAGCCGGCCGGCGTGCTCGGTGCGACGGTGGACTGACATGGGTGGGCGGTGCTTCGTACGGCGCCGCGCTCTGCGGTCGGCTCATGATGGATCTCCAAACGGAAGCGTGCGCTGCGGGGTCGGGACATTTGCCCCGGTCAGAGTTCGAGTTTCCGCCGGGGTTAGCCGCGTTCGGCAGTGCCGCAGGTACCCCTCTCGCGTGAGCCGCCAAGGAGTTGGGCATGCGCCGCCCACACGTCGAATGTGCAAAATGCACGTCGCGGGTGTCTTGCCTTGTCGGCCGCTGACGCCCGCCATTAGCCTGACGGCGTGACACCTGAAGGCAGCTAGGCAAATGCCGTGACGACCGTGGCCAGGACGGCCTACCCGAGGACGGTCGGCGTTGCCGGCGAGTCGGCGGTACGGCGGGCGACGGTGCTAGTCACCGTGGTCATGTGCCTGGTCGTGGTCTCCGAAGCGGGTTACGGCGCCGCCAACGGAGGGCTCGGCGAGGTGCCAATGGTCGCGGCGCTGGCCGTCCTGCCGTTGCTGTACGTGGTTCCGGCGACAAGGCCGCTGTGGCTGCGGCACAGGTACCTGCTGCTTGCCGCTCAGGCAGCGCTGACCTACCTGCCGTTCGCATGGCTCGGCACGAATTGGGCACCGTCGGGGTGGCTGGCGGGGCTGGTCTTGCTGACGGTTCCGTCGCCGGCGTCGTGGTTCGTGACGGCGATCCTGGCCGCGCTCGAGGCAGCCTTGTGGTCAGGCATGATTGTCGAACTGCCTAGCCAGTCCACGACGCTGGCGGCGGTGTGGGCCATGATCGCCTTCGTCTTTGACGCGCTGATCCTGTTCGGGCTGGCCCGTCTCGCCGACCTCATCACGGCGGTGCACGCGGCCAGGAACGAGCTAGCCGAGGCGGCGGTTACCGCTGAGCGGGTCGGGGCGGCCGATAGCCTGCGGGCCGCGATCGGTGGCCGGCTAACCGAGGCGGCCGTCCGGTCCGCGGCGGCACTGCAGGCCATCGCCGCAAGCCCGTCGCTGGCCCGCGAGCAGATCGCGGCGACGGCGGTTACCGCCCGGGAGGCACTCACCGAGGTGCGGGAAGTGGCGGCACGGTACCGGGACGTGCCATGGCCGGAGGCCGCCCCTGCCGAACCGGGGGAACTGCTGGCTCCCCGGCTCGCGCAGGCCGTGCTCGTGGTGACACTGTGCGGTCTCGCGGTCCTGTACCCGGCCTTCGTCGCGGTGAACGACCTCGGCGTGCCGGGCGGCTACAGCACCGTGGTCGTCATCTGGACCGTCGCGGTCGCGGTCGCGCTCGTCATCCTGCAGTTGCGCCACTCGTGGCCGTCACGTAGCGTCGCCCGGCCGCGCGGCTGGTCCGCCACCCTCCTCTTGCAGGCCGTCCTCACGTACGCTCTGGTCCCGGCAACCGGCTGGCACCCGATGACCATGTGCGGGTTCCTCGCCGGCTCCGCGCTGCTGCTCATCCCCGGCGCGCCCGGCTTGGTCGCGTTCGCCGCGGTGATCGCCAGCGTTCCCGTGCTGTGGGCGGTGAAGCCCCCGCCGGTGCCGACAACCCTGGAGTCGCTGGGCGGGATGCTGTTCCTTACCGTGGAGAGCGCAGCACTCGGCCTGCTGGTATACGGGCTGACCCGGTTCGCGTGGCTGGCCGTGCGACTGGAAAACCTGCGCGGCGAACTGGCCCGCCAGGCGGTGGCCGGCGAGCGGCTGCGCGTCGCGCGGGACACC
>DASYAD010000364.1:0-11230 GCA_036501515.1 Trebonia sp.
CCCACGCGAACCTGGCACTGCTTTGACCCCAGCAGCCCCGCGACCCCAAGCGGGCCTGACGGACCACGGGAACTCCGAAAACCCTCCGAGTCCACAAGCCCCGCGAGCCCACGGGCCTCGGCGGCTCCGCCAGTCTCAGCGAACCAGCAGTCCCCCGACAGGCCCGGCAGCCCCCGCGGGCTCCGCCGCCCCGCGAGGCCTGCTGTCCGCGCTAGCGGACGACCAGGACGGTCTTGCCCGGCGGGCGCGGGTTCGGCCGCTTTCGTAGGCACGGCGGCCTTCGCTGAGCGGGAACGTCTGGCTGACGACGGGCTTGAGCTTGCCCTCGTCGACCAGCCCGACTAGCTCCGCGAGCTCCGCGAGCTCGGCGAGCTCGGCGGCTCTACGGTCCGTAACGGTCAGTCCCGGCAGCGGCCCACTCCGATTAGCTGCCTGCACGGTGCGGCCGGCCCGGCATCAGCGGTGTCAGCGGCACCCTCCGCACCACAGACCGGTGAAATCATGTTCGATCCCGTCGCGCCCGGGTACGTGGGCGGGGCGCCCGAGAAGGAGTCACGCGGCGAAGGCACGAGAAGGAGGCAGTCGTGAGCGACAACAACCTGAGCCCGCAGGACAACCCGGCCAAGGACCCCGAGGACTGGAGCACCGGCGACGAGCCGATGACCGGCCCGCAGAAGTCCTACCTGCACACGCTCGCCCGCGAGGCCGGCCGCGACGTGGATACCGACGGCATGTCCAAGGCGGACGCGTCACGGCTGATCGACGAACTGCAGGCCGTGTCCGGCCGCGGCACCCCCGACAGCGGCCGGTAAATTCCGGCCGCGGCGCGGCGCGAAGCCGGGAGCGACGGCTTGAGGAGCCGGGAGAAACACGCCCTCGTTCGGGAAATCGAATGCATTAGTCCGAACGAGGGCGTGCTTCGCGCTGTCCGGCCCGTGCGACGCGGCGGCCGCCTGCCCGGCCGACGGCGTTCCGGGAGAGCGACGCTCAGTTACCCGCGACGTTCCAGGCGGCCGGGAGGCGACGCTCGGTTACCCCGCGACGTTCCAGGCGGCTAGGACGTGCTCGTCGGTTGCCTGCGACGTGGCGCCGAGGATCGGGTGTAGTTCCATGGCCGGGGCGTACTTGCTGGCCGGGACCTCCCGGCCGAGCGCCTCGGCCATCGCCCGCACATGGTGCGGCGCGCCGCCGCAGCACACCCCGATGTAGCTCACGCCCAGGTCGCGGGCCGCGCCGGCGAAGGCGGCCATGTCGAACCTGGTGCACGAGAACGGCTCGAGGGCGAGCGGGAACACCCGGTCCACGTCGTCGGCCCGCAGCGACTCCATCGTCGGCATCGCCGGGGTGGTGCGGTACGGTACCGGCTGCGCCGCGACCGCGCAGTCCACCGCGTCGCGGACGCGGGCGAGCAGCGGCAGCATCGTCGCCGGGCCGCGGTCGCAGTTCAGCCCGACCACCGTGGCGCCGTGACCGGCCAGGATGCGGCAGGCCTCGACGTAGTCGTAGCCGTCACGGGTGCTGTCCCGCTGGGTCGAGGCGAGCGTCACCATGGCGGGCAGGCCCAGCTCTTTGGCCACCTCAAGCGCGATCAGGGCCTCGCCGAGGTAGTCGTTGGTCTCCGAGATGACGAAGTCGACGCCCTCGTCGACCGCCCAGCCGAGCTGCTCGGTGTACTGGGCCCTGACGGTCGCGCTGGTCGCCGGGTCAGCCGGGTCGTAGGTCCAGGTGTTGCAGACGTTGCCTGCCACCAGCGCGCCGCCCTCGCGGGCGACTTCCCTGGCTAGCCGGACCGCGTGGCGGTTCATCTCTTCGAGGTCGTTCTCCCGGCCGACGTGCCGCAGCTTCTCCCGGTGGGCGTAGTACGTGAGCGCGACCATGACCTCCGCCCCGGCCCGCAGGAACTCGCGGTGCAGCTGCCGTACCGCCTCGGGAAAGTCGAGCACGACCTCCGGCACGTAGGGGCCCGCCTTGATGTAACCGCGGCGCTCAAGCTCGAAGACGTAACCTTCTGCCCCGAGCACCGTGCCCTGCGCGAGCCGCTGCTCGATTCCCAGTCCTGCGGTCATGCCGCTGTCCCCCCTGCTTCCGCGGCCGGTGCCTGAATGTCGTGGGCGAACCGGCCCGGTGTGAATCGGCTGATGTCGTAAACGGTGCCGCGGGAGACCGCGAGCTGAGACAGCACGCGGCCCACCCACGGGGCGAACTTGTAGCCGGTGCCGCGCCAGCCGACGCCGACGAAGGCGCCGTCGGCGCCTGGCAGCGGACCGAGGATGAAGTCGTCGTCGCCGACGAGGTCGTAGAAGCAGGTGTCCACCCCGCTGGCTTCGGCTACGTCGACCGTCTCGGCGCCGCGCAGCCCGGGCATGCACTCGGCGACGAAGTCCTCCACGGATTTGATCGACGAGGGGATGACGGCGGCGTCCGGCGGATGGTAGAAGCCGATCTTGACGCCCGGCGTCTTGCCCGCGTACAGCGGGTGCCCGTAAATGCCGACGTCCAGGTAGGCGAAGACCGGGAGTGCGTCCTCGGTGTACTGGTCGCGGACCGCCGGGTCCGGGATGAAGTACTTGGACTGCACCGGACGGTCGGGGCTGAGCGGGAAACGCACCGAGCAGCCGGGGATCAGCGCAAGCAGCTCATTGGTGCCGAGACCGGCGGTGATCACCAGCACGTCGGACTCGACCGGCCCGGCGCTGGTCTCCACCAGCCAGCCGTCGACCGACTTGCTGATCCCGAGTATCTCCGTCTGCTCGCGGATCTCGGCGCCGCGGGCCGGGACCGCCGAGCGGAGCATGGCCGTCACCGCGGCCAGGTCGGCGAACCCCGCGTCGACGTCCAGCCAGCCGCCGTCGGCCGCGAACTGCGGGAAGCGCTCGGCCAGCGCGGGACCGGCCAGCGCCTCGCGGCGCAGCTGCAGCTCCTCGAGCACGGCGAAGCTCGCCGCGCCGTAGCTGGCGTCCACGTCCGGGGTCACGCTCGCCTTGGCCAGGTTCAGGCAGCCGCAGTCCACCAGCAGCCGCTGCCCGGCCCGCTGCTGCAGGTCAAGCCAGAGCTGCCGGGCTTCGAAGGCCAGCCGCGAGTACTGCGGGTCGAGGTAGTCGTTACGCACCGACCGGGTCAGGCCGAACGAGGCGGTGCCCGGGTCACCGACCCGCGACTTGTCGAGCACGGTGACCGAGCTCGCCAGCGGCGCCGCGTAGTACGCCGTCATCAGGCCCATGACACCGCCGCCGATAATGGTCAGCCGACTGCCGCGAGTACCAGTCAATCGCGTTCCTCTCACCTCTGCACTAATGCCTGACCTGCGGGGATCCGCGGTCACGGGTGAGGCTATGGTACGGCTTGCCTGTTTCAGCGCGATAACTTCCGCGGGATCAGCTTCACGCGGCTAGCAGCGCCTTGGCCCGCGGTACGCTGGCGCGGCCTGCTGGCCGCCAGGCGCGCAGGCCCGGCACCGGTGACGGCTAACCGTCACCGGACCGGTTCACGGTAAGCGTTACCGCTCTTCCCTGAAGTCGACGTGACGGCCGATCACCGGGTCGTACTTGCGGACGACGAGACGGTCGGGATCGTTCCTGCGGCTCTTCCTGGTCACGTACGTGTAGCCGGTCCCGGCGGCTGACCGCAGCTTGATAACGGGACGAAGGGTGCTTCGACTCATACACGGAAAACAGCCAGCTAATGAAAATCATTCCCGATAGGCGGCACTGGTGCGGCCACCGCGGCGCACCCGGGCGCCCGCGGCCCCCGGATCACTCCGCTGACTTCAGGGCGTGAGGCTACGGCCGGGCTTATCGGGCTGCCACTCGACCAGGACGACGGTCGCGTCGTCCCGTAGCCGCCCGTCCTGGTAGTCGATAATCGTGTGGTTCAGCCGGCGCATCGTTTCCGGCGCGGGCAGCCGCGTGCTGCTGTGCCGGATAATGAAGTCAGCCAGGCGCTCGAGACCGAACGGGGTGCCGTCGGCTCCCCGGCCGTCTGTCACGCCGTCGGTGTAGAGCAGTATCCGGTCTCCTGGTTCCAGCTTTTCCGTGCACGGCTGGGCCGGGGCCGCCTTCTCGTCCCCGTTTCCGCCCCGGCGAGCATGGAAGTCACCCAGGCCGAGCGGCGGCCGGGCGGTACACGCCAGTTCCCTGACGGTCCGGTTGCTCCGGATCAGCAGCGGGGACGGGTTGCCGCAGGGTATCCAGCTGAGCAGCCCGGTGTTCAGATCCAGGTCGCACAGCAGCGCGGTCACGAACTGGTAGCCGCCGAAGGTACTGGCGATGGCGTCGTCCGCCTTGGCCGCGATGTCCGCCAGCGAGCCGCCTGACCGGCGGGTATTGCGACACGAAGCGATGCCCACGCTCGCGAGCAGTCCTGCGGACAGGTCGTGGCCGAGCGCGTCGAATATGGACACGTGCAGGTGATCGCCGTCAAGTGTGTAATCGAAAGCGTCGCCCCCGGCGTTATAAGCGGGCTCCAGTGACGCGGACACCAGCACCCGGTCGGTCGCGAACGTCCGCGGCGCCAGGAACGCCCAGACCAGCTCGGCCTGCAGCGCCATCTTCCGGTCGCGCTGCGCCTTCGCGTACGTGTCGCTGTAGCTGGCCTTAGCCATGATCATGACGCCGACGAGGGATGCGATCGCCCGGTACCGCTCCAGCAGGGCCTCGCTGACATCGGTGACAGTCAGGCGCAGCACGCCCAGCCGCTCGGTTCCGTCAATCAACGGGATCCACACGTGGTGGGTTTGTTCCGTGTCGCCGGCGCCGCGCACCGGAACCGACTGGATCGTCACTGTCTGGTAAGCGCGCCCGGCCAGCGTGGAGTCGACGGGCAGCGCGTCCGCGACCTTGGCTTCGCCTGTTTCCAGCGGCGTGAGCCGGCGCTGCTGCAGGTCGGCCAGGTAAATCCGGGCCGCGGACACCCCGAGGGGGCGGGCCGTCAGCGCAAGGTCGGCCTCCACGTCGACCGGTCGCATCAGGTGCGACCTGCTCAGCATTTCGGCGATCACCCGGCCGGTGACCGCATCCAGGTCTGTCTCTTCGCGAGGTCGGCTAGCGTTCCCTGACATCCCTTCAGTCGTTGACACAACATCCCTTTCCGGAGCCGGTCGGCCGCGCGACAGCGATAATGCTGTGCGCAGTGCCGGGGGTCTGTCCAGGCAGGACGGCATTAAACGGGTTGTGCCTCGACTTCGCAGCGGCCATCTGCCCGGACGGCCTCGTCGCTAACTCCGCCGGCGGCTCGCTGAGCGGGCGCAAGAACACGTCGCGGGTCAGCCGAAGAACAGGCGGCCGGGCCCGTCCACCAGGATCGCCTGACGAGCTTCCGGGGCCGGCGCCCAGTCGGCCAGCAGGTTGAGGATCTCGCCGGTGCCGCGCTGGCCGTCGGGCAGGTGCGGCCAGTCCGAGCCCCAGATCAGCCGGCCGGGACGAGGTCATCGTTAGTAACGTCTGCTTACTTGTCTGCCCCGCTCGCGCCTGTTTGAGTAAAGCCACACGAGCAGAGAGGCTCTGACATGCGAGTATCCAAGCAGGACCTGCCGGTATCGGCGGCGACCGGCGACTACACCGGCGCCTGGGCCGAGCTCGGAGATATGCACTACGCATTCGAGACCTGCGCGGCCGGCTATGACATGGACGCGCTGGTTAAGGTCTTCCCCGATAACGCCTGCCCCGTCGAGCACTGGGGCTACGTATTCAAGGGGAAAGTGCGCGTTGAATACACCGGCGGGCAGGAAGAAATTCTGCAGGCAGGTGACGCCTTCTACATTCCGGCCGGGCACCGCCCGTACATGCTCGAAGAGACCGAATTGCTGCAGCTGACCCGTAAGTCAGACCGCAACGACCTGGTCCGGACATTCGCGCAGGCCGGGCTGTTCCCCAGCGAATGACCGGCCAGGCCGTCGGATCGGGTGGCTACAGGCCGGCGAGGTCCTTTTCCAGGCCAGCGAGGTCGAACCCGGTTGGCGACTCCCCGCCGGTGCCGATGAAGTCGGTGCTGACGACGGCGTAGGACTCGTCCGCGTAGGCGTTGTAGAAGTCCCAGCTCATCGACTTCACCGTGCCCCAGGTCACGATCCAGAGCTGCTCGGCGTCGTAGCCGACGGCCGGGATGCAGTGCCCGTTCTGCGGGTTGGGGGCGGCGTCGCCGACGGGCCCGCCGGCTGGCAGCACCCACGGGATCGTCAGCGGGTCGACGTGGGGCGGCACGGTGAAGTCCGGCAGCGAAACGCCGATGTAGATGCCGCCGAGCAAGTAGACCGCGTTCTTCGCCTCGGTCTGGTCACGCAGCCTGAGGCTGGTGAACGCGGCCACCTTGTGCTGGTCGAGCCCGGTCTTGCGCCAGTACTTGAGCACGCTCAGCATGTTGCAGCCCTCGTCAGGCGGGGGCGGCGTGCCGACGAAGTGCTCGTAGAACGACAGCACGGTCGGGTCGGGCGGCGTTACTTCGGTCGCGGCGCTTGCCGTCCAATTCTGGATCATGTGGCCCGCCGCCGCGCACGTGCAGTCGCCGTATTGGTCGTTGTAATACATCGGCCAGGCCGGGACTTTTTGATAGTAATTGACGGAATCTGGTGGCGCGGGCAGGGCCGGCGTCAGGTAGCTGCTAAAACGCAGAGTCCGGTCATCGAAGACAGGCGGTTGCTTACCGAGCTTGTACCGTCCAGGCACGGCAGCCTCCTTTTTAAGTGAGGTTCGGCGAATACTCGTTTGGCCACCATAGACCATTCAGCGGCCGCACGAAACCGGTCTTTGCGATGTAATTAATAATGGCCGCTGGCCCGGTTTAGCCTATTTTGCGGGCACTTCGCAGCGTCGTCCCGTGCGGGGCTACGCAGGAAGGTGCGCAAGAACAGGCGGCGTTCCGCCAGGCTCCAGGCGACGGTGGTGACCAGGTAGACGGCGGCGGCCAGCGGCGCGAACGCGGCGATGACCACCGTCACGTACGGGAGCACCCGGGTCAGCGCGCCGGCCGTCTTGCCGGCGGCGACGGCTTCGGCCGGACCGGGACGGGCGGAGCCCCCGGCCGGCTTCGCTGGCGCCGGGGCCGGGACGGGGACCGTCAGCTTCGCCAGCCGGGCCGAGAGCCAGCACAGGGCGGCAAGTAGCGCGAAGACGCCGAGGAACAGCCCGTCGTGGACGCTCAGCACGCCGGCACCGGACAGCCAGTGCGAACCGAGGGGAACGCCGAACAGGCCGCTGGTCAGCAGCTGGTTCTGCCCGCCTCCCACGGTCACCGAGCGGAACAGCAGGTACATCACGCTGAGGAACGGCCACTGGGCCAGCAGCGGGAGCAGGCTGGCGAACGGGCCGGTGCCTTCCCGCTTGTACAGCGCGGTCAGCTCGCGCTGAAGGCGCTCCGGCTGACGGCCGTGACGCGTGCGCAGGGCCTGGACCTGAGGCGCGATCCTGCTCATGGCGACCTGGCCGCGCAGTGCGCGCAGCGAGAGCGGCGACAGGAGGAGCCGGACGGCGGCGGTGAACAAGACGATGGCGGCCACCGCCGCCAAGCCGCCGGCGACGGGGGTGAGCACGTGCGTGAGGGCGAAGACGAGGTGATAGGCGGCGTCAACGGGGACGCCAAAGAGAACGGACATGACAGCAGGCCTTCCAGCTCAGGACGGAAACGGGCTGGAGGCGGCCGCGAACAGCGGCGCAGCCAACCGGAGAAGGTAACCGGCGGCTAGTTACCGGGCGTTGCCACGGCTATACCGGGGCGGTGACTACACCCGATAATTTGCGCGAGGTCCGGGTGCCGGGCACGGTGAGCCGGACCCCGGGCAGCACTGTCAGGCGGCCGCCGGGGCCGCTGTCGGCGCTCTTGGCCTGGACCTGCCCCGGGCATCGGGGTCGCGGAGGCGGAGGAAGGCGACGCGCCAGGACTTGTCACGCAGCGCGGTGACCCGGCGGGCGACCGGGACCACGGCCCGTGCGCCCTCGATGCGGACCCCGGAGGCGACGCAGCCCGCGGCGACCGCCGCCAGCACGGCGACCGCCAGCGCGGCCAGGCGCTGCGGGGTCACCGGGTCGCCAAGCAGGAACTGCGCGGCCAGCTCGCCCAGCGAGATCAGGCCGGCAGTCACCAGCAGACCGGACAACCCGGCCCGCGCGCTTATCCGCACGCTCTCAGCATAGGCACGCCGGCCGTACAAGGACAGGCATGCCAGCCGTTTCCCCGGGCAGCCACAAGGGCCCGCCGGCGGCAATGCCGCTAACGCAGACAGTGGCGATGATGGTGATGCCGGTGGTGGTCGCTGGCCGACGACAGGCATTCAGCGTCCTCGACATCGCAGGCAGAATTAAGGATCCAGGAAACTTTTCCTGCTCTGGTACATATTTGTTTCCATATAGCTAAAAGTTTCCATCACAGGCACCTGAACAGTCACATCAGGCACTTGCGAACCCGCGGCTCTGCGCTAGCGTCCGACAGCGGGTTCGCCGAGAGGCGCTTGCGGCTACGGCGAGGCGCTCGATGGCTACTGAGGCTGCTGCGGCTATTGAGGCTGCTGCGGCTTCTGAGGCGCACACCTGCCGGGAGGCGCTTGCGGCTACTGGGGCTGTTGCGGCAGGCGGACGCCGAAGCCGGTGACGGCGAGCCTGAGCAGGATCTGGCCGGGCGCCTGCAGGGCGGTCACCTTGGCCGCGCTCAGCTGCTCAAGCTGGGCCAGGGTGCTCCCGTAGGCCTCCGGGCCCCGCGCGCGGGCCGCGCTCAGCACGATCGCGTTGGCCCATACCTTTCCCCGCGCCTCGCGCAGGAACCGCCGGGTGGCGCGCTGGCTTAGCGGGCGCAGCAGCCGGTCGAGCCGGGAACCCGGCCCCGAGACCACCGCGAGTTTGTCACCTTCGGCGCCGACACGGGCGGCGAGCACCTCGTCGATGACCCGGTGATCGGACTCGCGCCTGGCCAGCAGCACCGGGTCGGCGAACTCTTCGTCGGTGATCACCGCCAGCAGCGCCTGCGGCAGGTCGTAGTTGATGTGAGCGTTCATGCCGAGCAGGACGTGCCGCAGCGGCGGCAGCCCGGCCGGGGCGCCGAACGCCGCCGCCCAGGGCGCGGGCGGCCGCCGCCCGGCCAGCGCGGCCCGCAGGGCATCCAGGTACAAGTCGGCGAACGCCACGTCCCAGCGCTCGACCCACCCGGGATCGCTGAAGCCGCCGCGTCCGAGTTCCCCGGCTACCGCGACCGTGGTCCGCAGGTATGTCGCGCAGAAGTACCGGCGCTGGTCACCGGCCGCCCGCAGTGATTCGAGCAGGGCGTCCATCCGGCCGATGAGCTCGTCAATCACACCGCCATTGTCCCCGACATCGTTTCCCGCATCCACAAGCGCGCAGGCACCGGCGTTCCCGGCTTCGGCAGGCGGCTGACCTGGCGCGGTAACGAAGCTTCCGTTCGGGTAAATGCCTGGACTCTACCGACGAGTAGGGTCAGCAGACCTGTACATTTCCCACCATGGCTTTCGCCGAGACGACCGACACACCCGCAGAGCCGACGGTCCGCGTGCCGGTCGGCTGGACGCGCCGGTTCACCCTGCTCTGGCTCGGGTTCTGGATGGCCTGGCTGGTGCCGGTCCAGCTGGTGCTGCCGAACCAGCTCGACGCGCTTGACCCCGTGCACAAGGTGCGCGACTTCGGCATCGTCAACGGGGCGGCCGGCGTCGTCGCCCTGATCGCGCTGCCGGTGGCGGGCGCGCTGTGCGACCGGACCCGGTCGCGCTGGGGCAGGCGGCGGGTGTGGATGGCGGCCGGCGTGGTCATCCTGGCCGTGTCCCTCGCCGCGACCGGCCCCCAGCGTTCCTGGCCGGCGGTGATGATCTGCTGGATGTTCGCCTCGCTCGGCTTCTCGGTCGCGTCGGCCGGACTGTACGCGGCGGTCGCCGACCAGGTGCCGGTGGACCAGCGCGGTGTCATCTCCAGTGCGATCTTCGGACCGCAGGCGGCGGGGCTGCTGCTCGGCGTGGCCGTGCTCGGCGAAGTCATCACCGGCACGATCACCGGGTACCTGGTGCTGACGGTCGCCCTGATCCTCTTCTCGGTGCCGTTCGTGCTGCGGTACCGCGACTCGCCGCCCGGGGAAGGCCGGCTCCCGCGGTTCAACCTGCGGGTGCTTGCCGACACGATGTGGGTGTCGCCGCGGGCCCACCCGGACTTCGCCTGGGCGTTCGGCGGGCGGGTGACGGTCAATATCGGGAATGCGCTCGGCACCACCTACCTGCTCTACTTCTTCACCAACTACCTGCACCTGAAGGACCCGGACACCGCGCTCCTCTACGCCATCGCCATCTACCTGGTGTTCACGCTGATCACCGCCTACGGCGGCGGGATCTTGTCGGACCGCTCGGGGCAGCGCCGGGTGTTCGTCGCGGTGGCCGCGTTCCTGCAGGGCATCGCGGCGATCCTGCTGACGATCTGGCCGAGCTTCTCCATGACGCTCGTCGCGGCGGTGTTCCTCGGCGCGGGGTACGGTGCCTTCCTGTCGGTCGACCAGGCCCTCGTCACCCAGGTGCTGCCGAACGCGGAGACCCGGGCCAAGGACCTCGGCATCATGAGCATCGGCAACAACGTGCCGCAGGCGCTCGGGCCCGTGGCGGCGGCGCTGATCATCGACCAGCTCGGCGGTTACCGGGTGCTGTTCGCGTTCGCCGGCATCTTCACGTTCATCGGCGCGCTGATGGTTTACCGCATCAGGTCCATCAGGTAGCAGTTTTGTGTCAGGGCCACTGGCACGGGTAGTGGGTTGCTCCAGGTGGCAGCGATTGCCTCCCCGTCCGCGTCAGGAGTGCGGTGCTCACCTACATCCTTGCGGTGCTGGCGGCATGCGCGAACGCCACGTCCTCGGTGCTGCAGCGCAAGGCGAACAAGCGCGTGCCTCAAAACGAGAACATGAGCTTGCGGCAGATCTGGGACCTGCTGCACCAGCCGGTCTGGTTCTTCGGGATCCTCGCCATCACCGCCGGGTTCCTGCTGCAGGCGACCGCACTGGGCAACGGCGACCTCTCTGTAGTCGAGCCGGTCCTGGTACTTGAGCTGCCGTTCACGCTGATCCTGGCGTCGCGGGTGTTCGGCCAGCGGCTCGGACCGCGCGAATGGCTGCCCACCGCCGCCATGGCGGCCGGGCTGGCCGGACTGCTCTACACGCTCGCACCGTCGACAGGCGGCGCGCCCCAGGTGCACTGGTACGGCTGGCTGGCCGGCATCGGCGGCAACCTCGCGCTGGTCGGACTGCTTGTCCTGTGGGCCAGGGC
>DASYAD010000365.1:0-20263 GCA_036501515.1 Trebonia sp.
GACGCCCTTGGCCTTGGCGGTGACGATGTAATCCTCGCGCTGCATCTGCTCCACGACGTCGGCCCGTAGCAGCCGGGTGTAGATCGCGAACAGCGGGAACCCGATCGCGCAGGCGGGCAGGGTGAGGTTCTTGAAGAACGAGCCGGGACCGGTGACCGAGCCGGACAGCACAGGGAACCAGCCCAGCTTGACCGCGAAGACGATGATCAGCAGGAACGCGAACGCGTAGGGCGCGACGGACAGCCCGAGCATGCTGACCGCGAGACTGAGCCGGTCGAGGATGCCGTTGGGCCGGCGCGCCGCCACCGCCGCCGTGATGACCGCCAGCAGCACGGAGACCACCAGCGCGTAGAGCAGCAGCCCGAGGGTTGTCGGCACGTGGATGGCCAGCTCGTGGTTGACGCTCGCGCCCTGCACGGTCGTGCCGAAGTTGCCCTGCAGCACGTTGGTCAGCCAGTGCCAGTACCGCTGCCAGAACGGCTGGTCGAGCCCCAGGCTGTGGTTGAGCGCGTTCACCGCCGACTGGCTGGCGTGCAGTCCGAGTATGGCCTGGGCGGTGTCGTTGGGCAGCGCGCTCATCACCGTGAAGGTGAGGAACGAGACGCCGATGAGCACCGGGATGGCGGCGAGCAGCCGCCGGCCCACCACCCGGAGGGCGGGCGAGCCGGCGAGCCGGCGCGCGCGGTTGCGCGCGCCGGCGTCAGCCTGGAGCTGGATTTGCTGGGCCAGCGCCATAGTGGCGGGTTCTCCTCTCAGTAATCCGCGGTCTCTCGGTAATCCGCGGTCACGAGCTCGACGGGTTGTAGTAGACGTCCTCCCACGGGATCGTCGGCACGACCGCGACCGAGGCCAGCGGGGTGGTCAGCCCGGGCCCGCTGACGCCGTGGACCGAGACGTTGGCCGGCGAGAAGGTGAAGTAGAACGGCCCGTAGTAGTTCTTGGCGATGTAGGCCGCCGCCTGGTTGTAGTAACCGCACCGGGTGGACAGGGTGGTGGAACCCTGGGCCTGGGTCAGCAGTGAGTCAAGCTTGGGGTCGTGCACCCCGCTGAACGGCGAGGTGGAGCCGAACCTGAAGCCGACGCCGACGCCGCCGGCCGGGTCGTAGGCGCCCGCGGTCTGCACCATCGCCTGCCAGGTCTTGCCGCCGTTCGCCTCGAAGGCCGAGATCAGCCCCGACAGCGGCCAGGAGGAGACCTTGACCTTCAGCCCGAGGGCCTCCCATTCGGTGGCCAGCGCCTGGGTGGAGTTCTGCGCGGTGGAGATCGAGATCGTGCCGAGCTGGATCGTCACCTTGTCAAGGCCGGTTTCCTTGATGAGCTGCTTGGCCAGGGTCGGGTTGTACTGCTGGTACCCGGGCACGGTCTGCTCGTAGCAGATGCCGCCTGGTCCTGTGAAGCTCTCAGTCTGCGGGTACCGGCCGCCGAACAGGTGCTGCGCGATCGGCGTGAAGTTGGTCGCCGCGTACAGCGCCTGCCGTGCCTTGGGGTTGTTGAACGGCGCGACGGCGGTGTTCAGCTGCAGGTCGTAGGGGGACGTGCCGAGGTTGTTGTCCACGGTGAAGTGCGACTGGGATTCGTTGATCACCTGGGTCGTGGACATGTTCTCGTAGACCTGGCCCTCGTTGGCCAGCAGCGCCTCGTAGGCCGCCTCGTCGCTGCCGACGGTCTTGAACGTGATCTGATCGAGGTAAGGGTGCCCGGCCTGCCAGTAGTCCGGGTTCTTCTTGACCACGAGCTCGTCGTTGGGGGTGTTGGTGACGACCGTGTAGGGCCCCGCGCCGACCGGGGTCTGGCCGAACGAAGCGCCCTCCTTCTGCAGCGCCGTCGGCGAGGCGATCCAGTTCGGGATCGCGTCGAACAGCTGGTCGATGAAGGCGCCGTTGGCCACGGTCTGGTGCACGACGATCTGGTAGGGGCCGGTGACCTGGATGGCGCCGGCGGCGGGCGGCTCCGCCGTGCCCGGCGCGCTGCCCTTCGGGGCCGGCAGCTCGGCGATCAGCCACGGCGGGTTAAGGCCGTTCTTGATCGCGACCGTGCCGAGGTCGCGTTCCCAGTTGTAGTAGACCGCCTGCGCGTTGAACGGCGTGCCGTCGGTGAACTTGACGCCCTGGCGGAGGTTGACGGTCACCGTCTTGGCGTCCGCGCTGAAGCTGTAGCCGGTGGCCAGGTCGGGGACGATCTTGCCACCGGACCCGAGCTCGAACAGCTGCCCGTAGATGGCGGTCATGAAGTCCTGGGTGGCGGCGCCCTCTTTGTTCTGGGCCGGGTCGAGGGTCGACCACGCGCCTGAGTAGCCGGAGCTTTCGAGGACGGTGATCGAACCGCCCGTCTTGAGCGGGGCAGAGGACGGCGCGGAGCTCGCGCCCCCGCCGCCGCCGCTGCTTCCGCCGCCACTGCTGCACGCCGCGGCTGCGGACAGAACTAGCGCGGCCGCCCCCGCGAGGCAGGCGGTCCGCGTTGACATCAGCCGAATACTCATCGGCATTCACCTACTCGTGATTCATCGTGCGCTGGATGGTTAGTGACAAATGGGGAGTCGCTCGTCCGCAGATTTGTCTTGGATACTCTCACCCAGCTGAGACGCCTGCAAGAAGTAATAACGGGCGTCTGCCGGTTCGTGAAGTGGGTTGTATCAACCCCCCGCCACCCGGCTCCCGCGCTTGTGCCTTTCCACAAAGCCGGTTATCAGCTCGTTCGCGGTCTCCGGGCACGCCAAAGAGAGCTCGCGGCGGTGCCGGTCGCCCGGCGCCTAACGGGGCGCCGCGGCGCTCAGGAGCCGCCGTGTGCCGAGGAACCGCTGGGAGCCGTTCTCTGGTTAGCAGCCCCAGACCTCGTCGGCCACCGACACGATGAGCTCGAGCTTGGCCTTCTGCTCGTCGGCGGTGAGCGCGTTGCCCGCCTCGGTCGAGGCGAAGCCGCACTGGCCGGACAGGCAGAGCTGGTCGAGCGGCAGGTACTTGGCCGCCTCGTCGATACGGCGGATGAGGTCGTCTCGCGCTTCGAGCCGCGGCCGCTTGGTGGTCACCAGGCCGAGCACGACCTGCTTGCCCGGCGGGACGAAGCGCAGCGGCTCGAAGCCGCCGGAGCGCTCGTCGTCGTACTCGAGGAAGAAACCGTCCACGTCGAGCCCGTTGAACAGCGCCTCGGCGACGAAATCGTAGCCGCCCGAGGCCACCCAGGAGGACTGGAAGTTCCCGCGGCACAGGTGGGTGGTGATGGCCATGTCAGCCGGACGGCCGGCTACCGCCGCGTTGGTCAGGCTGATGTACCGCAGGTGGATACGCTCGGCGTCCTCGCCGCGCTCGGCGATGTACGCCCGCTGCGCCGGGTCGTTCACGTAGGCCAGTGACGTGTCGTCGAGCTGCAGGTAGCGGCAGCCCTGGTCGGCCAGCCGCCGCATCTCGCCGTTGTAGGCGGCCGCCAGGTCGGTCCAGAACCGCTCGACATCCGGGTAGACGTCCTCGTCGACCACGGCCCGGATCCCCGAGCGGTAGTGCACCATGGACGGCGCCGGGATGGTGAGTTTGGGCACCAGCGGGGCGCCGCCGCGGGAAACCTGCCCGTCGGCGACCGACTGCAGGAACGCGAAGTCCGGGCCGAAGATCGTCGTGTCCATCGACAGCGGCCTGGTGACCTTGAGCGCGCCCGGGGTCGCGTAGTTGATGTCGCCCTGCTCGTTGTGGAAGGTGGACGTCAGGCTGCCAGGGACCCGCGCGATCCCGCCGATCTGGTAGATGAAGTCCATGTGCCAGGTCGCCCGCCGGAACTCGCCGTCGGTGACCGACTGGAGCCCGGCGTCGCGCTGCAGCGCCACCGCGTCCCGGATCGCATCGTCCTCGACCGCCCGCAGTTCCTGCGCGGTGATCCTCCCGGCGGCCCGGTCGGCCCGCGCGGCGTGCAGCCGGGCCGGGCGCAGCAGGCTCCCGACGTGATCGGCACGGAACGGCGGTGCTGTCCTCGGCGACATGGTGAACCCCTTCACGCGCGTGCTGGTCGTGGGAGGCGGCGCTCCGTCGAGACACTGCCTCCGGAGCCGACACTGCCACGCGCGGGTACCGCTGTCATTGCCTGGGGGCACAGAAACCGCCCCCGCGGCCTGTCAGCGGCCCTTGGGGTCAGCTGTAGCGGTACTCGCTCTCGTCCAGCTGGACGACCGGGTGGTCCTGCTGACGGTCCTGATCCTGGTCCTGCTGGCCGAACGGGCCGAACTGGCCGTCGTCGCGCAGGCCGTAGGTCCGCTGAAGGGACCGCACCGCCTGCTTCACCCGCCATACCCCGGTCACGCCCGCGGTCACCACGCCCGCGCCAGCCGCCAGGATCGAGGCGCCGAAAACCGCCAGCCCGAGGAGCGCGTGCCCGAACAGCATCAAGATGATCCCGGCCACCAGCGCGGCCGGCACGGCCGCCACCAGCAGCACCGCCAGCGCCACGGCGGCGACTACCGCCCGCGTCGACCAGCCGGCCTGCCGCATCCTGTTCCACGCCGCCATATCATTCACCTTCCAGCAACGGTTACAGATTCACGATATGTCGTGTTGAGCGGTTCGGCAACACGAGTTGCTCCCGGCCGGTTTACGGGGCCGGCCGCGGCTTGCCAGGGGCCGCCGTCCTGGCGAGGATGCCGAGCGTCGCCCGCAGCGCGCTCTCCGGCACCACCGGGAAGATCGCCTTCATGCTCTCATCGACCGCTGACCAGTCGTAATAGGCCGTAGCGAGGGTGCCCGCGCTGATCGGCGCTAGCCGGTAGCCGTAGACATGGCCGAGGTCGAAGTTGCCGTGCACGGTCCAGGCGATCTCCCGGTCCTGCTCGAACGTGACGATCTCGACGGTCACGTCGTACAGGCCGAGCGGATAGTCGTTGAGCGCCTCCCGGTCCATGTGGACCACGAAGGTGTCACCCGCCTTGACGACCGGGTCGCCGCTGGCCGACATCAGCATTCCCGAGCTGTCGATGGCCACGTGCCCCTGCGGGTCGCTGAGCACGGCGAAGATTTCGGCGGGGTCAGCGGCGACCGCCCGCTGTACTTCCATACGCTCCGGCATGTGGCGATTGTCGCACGCCGGCCGGCGGGCCTGCTTGCTGGAATCCCGCCGATCCTGGCTTACGATGACCACGCGGTAATCAGCTCACCGGGGCCGGGGGGATGAATTGACAACGATGAAGGACGCGGCCAAGCGCCTTGTCACCCGCGGGCAGCCGGTCAGGGAGAGCGAGCCGGCCGACGGCCGGGTCGCCCGGTCGCACCGTTCCCGGGTGGCGATCGTCGACGCGATGCGGGCGCTGCACGCCGAGGGCGATCTCCGCCCGACCGCCCCGCGGATCGCCGAGCGGGCCGGGGTGTCACTGCGCACGCTCTGGCAGCAGTTCACCGACATGGAGACGCTGCTCGTCGAGGCGAACAAACGGGACGACGAGATCCTGCGGTCGCTGCTGGTCAGGATCGACACCGGCCAGCCGCTGCCCGCGCGGGTCGAGCAGTTCACCGGTCAGCGGGCGCGGATTCTCGAGCACATGACCCCGAGCTGGCGGGCGGCGCGGATACAGCAGCCGTTCTCCGCCGAGCTCAGGCGGGCCAAGGCCAGGACGCTGGCCCTGGGCAGGGCCGACCTGGAGCGGGTGTTCACCCCTGAGCTGGCCGAGCTCGCCGGGACGAGGCGGCAGCAGCTGCTCGACGGCCTGCACTCGGTCAGCACCTGGTCGTTCTGGGAGTCGCTGCGGACCGAGCTGAACCTCGCTCCTGAGCAGGCCCTTGAGCTGATGCGGGCCAACTTCAGCGCGGTGCTCGCGGCCGGCGGGTTCGCCTAACCACGGGATTCGCCCGGGCGCCGGGTTCGCCCGGCCGCCGGGTTCGCCTGACCGCCGGGTTCCCTTGACCGCCGGACTGTCCCGGCGGCACTTGACCGGCCGTATCTATGGTCCGACAATCAGTTTCCTCGCCTGAGGTATTGAATTCGCACGGACCGTGCGAATATCTTGACCTCGACGCCCGGCTCAGGGCCGGCCAACGAAGATGATGGCGAGGTCAGTATGAGTGTGACCGCTGAAGATACCGGCACAAGACCCCCTAGCGGCGCATCGTGGCTGTGGCAGCGGCAGCTCGACGCGTATCCCAACACCAGGCCGCGCATGCTGTACCTGGCCATTACCGTCCTGGCCACGATCACGCTCTACTACGAGCTGTACGTCGTCGGCTCGGTTTCCACGCTGGTGCTGGCCAACCTGAACGCCTCATTTAACTTCTTCGTGGTCGTGCTGGCGGTCGGGAACCTCGTCGGGGCCTTCGGCTCGCTGCTGGCCGGGCTTACCGACCGGCTGGGCCGGGCGAACCTCGTCGTCGGCGGCCTCCTGGTCACCGGCGTGCTGACCGCCTTCGTGCTGCCGAACGCGACCAACAAGTGGGCCTTCGGTTTCGAGAGCTTCGCCGTCGGCCTGGTCGAGGGCATCTGCCTGGTCGCCACCCCCGCCCTGATCCGCGACTTCTCCCCGCAGATGGGCCGGGCCACCGCGATGGGGTTCTGGACCGTGGGACCGGTCGCGGGCAGCCTGATCGTCGCCGTCGTCGGCAGCGCCACCATTCCGGACACCGTCACCGACCCGCGCATCTGGACGCACCAGTACATCATCTGCGGCATCGCCGGCCTGGTGGTCTGGCTGATCGCCCTGGTCGGGCTGCGGGAACTGTCACCCAAGCTGCGCGACCAGCTGATGGTGTCGATCCGCGACCGCGCCCTGATCGAGGCGCGGGCCAAGGGCCTTGACATCGAGGCGGCGCTGCGCCACCCGTTCCGCCAGCTGTTCAAGGCCGACATCGTGGTCTCCGCGATCGCCGTGTCGGTCATGCTGCTCGTCTACTACACGGCCGTCGGGTTCTCGCTGATCTACCTGACCACCGTGTTCGGCTTCTCGGTCAAGGACGCCAACGGCCTCGGCAACTGGAACTGGGGCTTCAACGTCATCGCGGTGCTGCTGGTCGGCATCGTCTCCGACCGGTTCCGGGTGCGCAAGCCGTTCATGGTCCTCGGCGGTGTCATCGCCGCGGTGATGACCGTGGTGTACCTGCTGCAGGCGGGCCATCACCCCGGTTACTACACGCTGGCGCTCATGCTGGCCGGCCTGTCGCTCGGCCTCGGCATCGCCTTCGCCCCGTGGATGGCCAGCTTCACCGAGACGGTGGAGGCCCGCAACCCGGCCCTCACCGCGACCGGCCTGGCGATCTGGGGCTGGATACAGCGGGTCGTGGTCTTCGGCTCGTTCCTGATCATCCCGGCCATCGTCAGCTCGATCAACCCGCTGGTCACGTACGGGACCACGGTGTCGGCCTACTCGGCCCAGTACGGTACGCAGCTCGCGTTCGCGACCAGCCACCCGGCCGTGGTGGCCGACGCGCAGAAGGTTCCGGCGGCGGTGATCGCCACCGCGCAGGCCATCCCCGCGAACGTGACGGCCACCGCGGCCAAGATCCCGCCCGCGGTGACCGCCACCGCCACCAAGTACAGCGTGCAGCTGGCGAACGCGCAGAAGTTCGCACCCGAGCTGACCCTGCTTGAAACCCACCCGGCCCTGTTCGCCAAGCTCAAGGCCGATCCCAACAACCCGGCGCTGCAGGCGCAGGCCATCGCCGCGGCAGGCGGCGGTGCCAAGGGCATCGGCGTGCTCACCACGATCGCCGCCAACCAGGCGGCCATCAACGGTGTCATCGCCGTCGGCCCGCAGCTGCAGACCGTCGCACCGTACGCGGCCGACCTGCAGACGATCGCACCGTACGCGACCCAGCTGACGACGATCGCGCCGTACTCGGCCGAGCTGACCGCGATGGCACCGTACAGCGCGCAGCTGACGGCGCTGTCGAAGGTGCCGCCCGCGGCGATCGCCTACCTGACCGCGCACGGCACGGCGGTGCAGACGGCCGCCACCCAGACCGCGAGTCAGTGGAAGACCTGGTACTGGATCTGCTTCGGCGGGATCATCGTCTTCCTGCTGTCGATACCCCTGCTGCGCGGCCGCTGGCGGACCAGGGACGCCAAGCGTGACGAGCAGGAGCACGAAGCGATGGTCGAAGCGGAAATGGCCAAGCTCGGCAGCTGAGTCCTGGACTGAACCACCGCCCAGGACTGATCCGGGCACAGTCCCCGCACCGGGGACTGTGCCCGGTCTGCGCACCACCACCTCGCGCCGGACGAGAGGACGTAACCGATGCCGCTGTACGGCACCAGGCAACTCGACATCAGGGACCAGAACGTAGCGGTTGAGAAGGTCCTCGAGGCCACCGAGAATCCCCGGCACCGCTACCTGCTCAAGTCCTACCTGCGCCACCGTTACCTGGAGTCGGCGGGCCGGTACCAGGAGATCTTCGCGCCCGAGATGACGGTCGAGCATCCCTACTACCGGTTCAGCCTGATCGGCCAGCCGCGGTTCGCACTTGACGGCCGTGAGCAGGTGGCGGCCGTCTACCAGCACTGGACGCAGACGGACCAGTGCATCTTCTACGTCGAGGACGAGTCGGTGGCGGTCGGCGACCACCTGATCACCGGCCGCGGTATCGGCTACCAGCAGCGGCTGGGCGCCGAGCTCGCGGCGTCCGGCGCCGATGTCGACGTCGACGCGATGTACCTGGAGCGGTTCCAGATGGTCATGGTCTGGCCCTACGACGACCAGTGCCGCCTGATCGGCGAGGACCTGTGGGAATTCGACGACGCGGAGCGCGCGCTCATCAAGCTCGACCCGGCCGACGTGCTGACCGTCAGTCAGGCCCGCGACCTGCTCGACCCGCTGATCGAGCCGCTGCCGCCGTTCGAGCCGGCCTTCCTCCCCCGATGAAGGCGGTCGTCTGCCAGAACTCGGAACTGACGCTGACCGACCTGCCTGACCCGCGGCCAGGCCCTGGCCAGGTCGTCGTCAGCGTGCTCGGCTGCGGGATCTGCGGATCTGACCTGCACGTCCGCTACCACGCGGACGCCGAGGCCGACGTACTGGCACAGATCGGCTACGACGACTTCATGCGGTCGAGCCAGCCGGTGGTGCTCGGCCACGAGTTCACCGGCGAAGTCGCCGAGTACGGGCCGGGCACCCGCAGGAAGATCCGCGCCGGGACACCGGTCGTGGCGGTGCCGCTCACCAGGCGCGGCGACGCCAAGCACGCGATCGGCCTGTCCGCCGCGGCACCGGGCGGGTACGCCGAGCGGGTGGTGGTGGAGGAGTCGCTTATGTTCGCGCTCCCGAACGGCCTGTCCCCCAAGCTCGCCGTCCTCACCGAGCCGCTGGCCGTCGGCTGGCACGCGGTGCGCCGCGCGGAGGTCAAGAAGGGCGACGTCGCGATCGTGATCGGCTGCGGCCCCGTCGGCCTGGCCGTCATCTGCATGCTCAAGGCCCAGGGCGCGGCCACGGTCGTGGCGAGTGACTTCTCAGCGGGCCGGCGGCAGCTCGCCCGCGTGTGCGGCGCGGACATCGTGGTCGACCCGCGGGAGCAGACGCCGTACGAGGCGCTGGGCAAGCGCGGCTTCCTCACCAGCCTGCCGGCCGGGGTCGGGCGGCAGATCGCGGCGATGGAGAAGCTCAGGCCACTGCCCGTTCCGTGGCAGCACGTCTGGCGCGCCGGCGAGAAGCTCGGCGGCAAGCCGAAGCACCCGGTGATCTTCGAGTGCGTCGGCGTTCCCGGCATCCTCGACGCGATCATCGCCGCCGCACCGCTGCTGTCCCGGGTCGTGGTGGCCGGTGTCTGCATGGAACCGGACACCATCCGGCCGATGATGGCGGTCAACAAGGAGATCGACCTGCGGTTCGTGATGGGCTACACGCCGCTTGAGTTCCGCGACACGCTCCACATGCTCGCCGACGGCAAGGTCAACGCCGCCCCGATCGCGACCGGAACCGTCGGGCTGCCCGGCGTCGCGGCTGCCTTCGACACGCTGGCCAACCCGGGCGAGCACGCGAAAATCATCATCGAGCCGGCCAGCCAGGCGGCCGCGCCGGCCGCCGCATCCTGAGGGCGGAAAAGGACTCGCGCCGCACGGGGGCGGCGAGGTTAGCTAGGCGGCATGCGCATCGTAGAAGCGGACCCGTCGGACCCCGCCACCGCTCAGGCGTGCTTCGAGGTCGTGCGGACGGCTGGCGGCCACGACGACCCGGACGGGCCGCCGTGGTCGCTGCGGCGGATGCGGGGCTGGCTCGAGTTTCCCTCGGACCCGGCGGAGACCTGGACGTGCGTCGAGGAGTCAGGCGGCGCCGTCCACGGCTGGTACTACCTGGTCCTGCACGAACGCGAGAACCGCGACAAGGCCTACCTGCACCTGACCGTGCATCCGGCGTGGCGGCGGCGCGGGACCGGAAGCGCGCTGCTCGGGCACGCCCTCGGGCGGGCGGCTGCCCGCGGGCGGTCAGCGCTCGGCGGCGGCGCTTTCCAGGACTCGGCCGGGGCGGCGTTCGCCGGGCACGTGGGCGCCGTCCCCGGACTGGCCGAAGCCAGGCGGGTGCTGCGGCTCGGCCAGATCCCGCCCGGCCGCGTCGCGTCCCTGCGGGAGCAGGCGGCCCGCACGGCGGCCGGGTACTCGCTGGTGTCCTGGTTCGGCCGCACCCCCGAGGAATACCTGGCCAGGTCGGCCGCGGTGGAGAACGCGATGAACGACGCACCGCACGACGCCGGCGAGGAGCCCGAGATCTGGGACGCCGGCCGGGTCAGGGAGTACGACGACATCCGCGAGCGCCGGGGCAGGCAGATCTACACGCTCGCGGCGCTGCACGACGCCAGCGGCGCGATGGCGGCGGTCACCGCCGTCGAGACTGACCCCGACAATCCCGCGTGGGCGCACCAGCTGCTCACGGCGGTGACCCGCGAGCACCGCGGTCACCGGCTCGGCCTGCTGGTCAAGACCGCCATGCTGGAGTGGCTGGCCACCGCCGAGCCCGCCGTCGAGCACATCGTCACCGGCAACGCCGCGGTCAACCAGCACATGATCGACATCAACGAGCAGCTCGGCTACGAACTGCTGGTGCCGGTGGTGCAGGGGTACGAGCTGAGCGTCGCCGGCGCGCTCGCCGCCGGGGCCGCGGGGCGGTAAAAGAACTCGCGCCGTACCGGGGCGGCGCGGTTAGCTAGCCGGCATGCGCATCGTAGAAGCGGACCCGGCGGACCGCGCCACGACTCAGGCATGCTTCGAGGTCCTGCGGGCGGCGGCGGAAACCGACGACCCCACCGGGCCGCCGTGGTCGCTGCGCCGCCTGCGGGGCTGGGTGGAGAACCCGATCGAGATGGAGGAGACGTGGGCCTGCGCTGACGAGGTGAGCGGTGTCATCCAGGGTTTCTACTACCTGGCGCTGCCCAGCCGGGAGAACCGCGACCGGGCGTACCTGCACCAGCTGGCTGTTCACCCGGCGGGGCGCCGGCGCGGGGCCGGCGCCGCGCTGCTGCGGCACGCGGCCGGACGGGCGGCGCGGGCCGGGCGGTCGCTGCTTGGCGGCGAGGCGCTTCAGGGCTCGGCCGGGGCCGCGTTCGCCGCGCACGCGGGCGCGGCCCCTGGCCTGGTTGAGGCCCGCCGGGTGCAAGTGCTCGCCAGCATCGCGGCCGGCCGTGTCGCGGCCCTGCGCGAGCAGGCGGAACGGGCGGCGTCCGGGTACTCGCTCATGGCCTGGGCCGGCCGCGTCCCCGAGGAGTACATCAGCCGGTACGCCGAGGTGGAAAGCGCGATGGCGGACGCCCCGCATGACGCGGGCGAGGAGCCATGGGTGTGGGACACCGCCCGGGTCCGCCAGATGGACGACATCGCCGAGCGCCGCGGCGGTCATTTCTACCGGATTGCGGCCCTGCACGACGCGAGCGGCGAGATAGCGGCGGTCACCGCCGTCGAGCCAGACCAGGACAACCCTCAGTGGGGCTATCAGCAGCTCACGGCGGTGACCCGTAAGCACCGCGGTCACCGGCTCGGCCTCCTCGTCAAGACCGCCATGCTCGACTGGCTGGCGACCGCAGAACCCGCGCTCGAGCGCATCGTCACCGGCAACGCCGCCGTCAACCAGCACATGATCGCCATCAACGAGCAGCTCGGCTACGAGCTGCTGCCCCCGCTGGCGCAGAGCTACGAGCTCCCCGTCGCCGACGCCCTCGCCTGAGACGGCGCACCCTCGCCACCACCGTCATGGGCGCATCGCTACGGCGAACGGCCCGTCGACCCGCTGCTCGTCCGCGATCTCGGTGTGCCGATTGCCGTCAGCTGCCAGAATCTCCTCGGTCGACATAGGTTCCGCTGGCTCTGAACCTTCGCCATCCCTCACTTTGGGCGGGGCCGGAGTCCATGGCTTCACGTGCTGGACGACCTCGCTGTAGAACTTATCCACCGCGGTGAGTACCGAGTCGACGAAAGACCCGCGGCCCTGCCCCCTCGCCGGCCCGGCGTTGCACGAGAGCGAGACCGTGAATGACTTCAGTTCATGGGCAGGATCCTCAACAAGCACCTTTGGGTTCTTCCGGGCCTCGTCGAGGGTTCTAGCTTGCCCCCGGCCACGCTGCCACGCCGCCGAAGGTTGTATGCACACCTGTCCCGGGGCGGTTTTAAGCTGGCGAACCAGCCAGTTGACACGCGTTGTAGCGCGCCCTTCGCGGGGCGCGGGCACCGTAGTCGCGCAGTGGATCAGGCTAGCGCGCAAGTCAGCGGTGATCTTAATAGGCGCAACGGCCCCAGGGACTCGTACGGCCCCCTGCAGGAGCCCGGTGCTCGCGAAATCAGTGACCGCCTCTTGGAGGTATTTGGCGGGATCGCGAAGCTGGGCCTGCGGCACCATCGGGCGAGCACCGGTCCCAAGTTCGCGAGACAGCTGCAGCGCTACAAAAGAGATAAGCCCGCCGAACTTGTCAGTGACCTCTGCGGCGCCCTTGTCTTGGGGATGCAGCGTGCCGACACGGGCACGATCGCGGACGTGAACCCAAGATGGCCCCATGTCATCAAAGTCGATCGCACCGGATCGAGGATGCTCAAGGTAGCGAATGAATTCGGCGAGTATCCATGCCTGGTCCGGGTCACTGACCGATTTATTCGCCTGCTCGACCAGTGCCTCGGTGCGGATCTGACTCCACGAGAGATGATGCAGTCTCGCGGTTTGGGCTCTAACTTTGAGCAGCTTCACCGGGTGCGTTCCAGGTACCGCCACCAGCTGGTTGGAGATGGTCAGCAGCGCATCGAACTTGTGCTTGCGCGCCACGTCGAGGTACGCCTCGATCTGCCCGGGAAGCAGATCATGCCGCCCCGTCTTCATCTCTACCAGTGCAGTCCATGTCCTGTGTCCTGACACTACCTGTATGAGACCGTCAGGCCGCAGCTTTTTCTCGCCGTCGTCGAACGGAACCTCGATGAACGTTGAAAGGCGCCCAACTGGCGCCCCCAGTGGGGCCGTTATCGCACGCCCGAATTCCCGGACCGACTGAATCACGGCAAGCAGCGCCGACGCGGCGCGACGCTCCTGCTCGTCCGCGCCGCCGATTCCCGACACTGGAAACAGACGCGCACGCTCCCACTCAACTTCGCCCACAATTAGCTCCAGCTATCTGCACTTCACGGCGGCAATACCCGCGACAATAGCGGATGCCTTGCGACGTAAATAGCATTAGCCGGAAAGATTTCTATTTTGAACAGTTCTCCCGACCCCTTTCCGGTCAAGGGGGCCTGCAGCCTGGCCCGCATCCGGACGTTCCTAGACGAGGATCTTCAGCAGCCGCTCGGCCAGGATCTCGGCCGAGTGCGGGTTCTGTCCGGTGATCAGGTTGCGGTCCTCGACCATGTACGGCTCCCAGATGGGGCCGCGGCTGAACTCGACCCCGACCTTTTCCTTGAGCTCGGTCTCGAGGAGCCACTGGGTCGTCGAAGCCAGTCCGACGGCTTCTTCCTCTTCGTTGGTGAAGCACGACACCGGGTAGCCCTTGAACGGTGACACGCCGTGGATCCTGGTGGCCAGCATGGCGGCAGGAGCGTGGCAGACGATCGCGAGCGGCTTGCCCGAGGCGAGCTGCGCCGTCAGGAGCCGGCCCGCGTCGGCGTCGAAGGCCAGGTCCTGCATCGGACCGTGCCGCCCGGCAGGTACACCGCGTCGTAGTCCTCGAGGCGGACGTCAGACAGCTTGAGCGGCCGCCGCATCACCTCGGCCGAGCGGATGACCGCCTCCAGGTCGAGGGCCCCCTGCTCGGACCCGTTGAAATGCCTGGTTGCTGCCCTAGGCCGTCATCGGGGAGAAACTCCAGGCGTCAAGGCATCAGGACTGCGCGGCCTCTGGCGGCTTCTTAGCGTGCATCGAGCCGAAGCCGCCGCCGTCGAGGACCAGGGTCTGGCCGGTCATGTAGCCGGCCCCGTCGGAGGCGAGGTAGGCGACGGCCGCCGCGATGTCGCCGGGGTAGCCTGAGCGGCCGACGGCGAGCATCGAGCCGCGCCGTTTGATCTCGGCGGCCGCGTCGATACCGGGGTCCAGGGACAGCAGCGCCCGTGAGGTCGCCACCATCCCCGGTGCGATCGCGTTGGCGGTGATCCCCCACGGGGCGACATCCGCGGACAGCGCCCGGGTGAAGCCGAGCACGCCCGCCTTGGAGGCCGAGTACGCGGTGGACATCGCCGCCGGGATCTGGCCGGCCTGGGAGGAGATGTTGATGATCCTCCCCCACCGCTGAGCCCGCATGTGCGGCACCGCGAACCGGGACATCAGGTAGGTGCCGCGCAGGTTCACCGCGATCACGAAGTCGAAGACCTCGACCGGCACGTCCTCGATGTCCTGGCGGTCGAGGCCCTGCGGGGCCCCGGCGCCGTTCACCAGGATGTCGAGCCTGCCGCGCCACGCGGCGGCGGTGCCGACCATGCGCTCGGCGTCGGCGGCGTCGGAGATGTCGCCGAGCTGGGCCACCGCGGCACCGCCGAGACCGGTGATCTCCTCGGCCAGCGCGTCGACTCCGCCCCAGGACTCGTCGGCGACGCCGACGACTTCCTGGCGGCGGTTGAGCACGCCCGCGGGCTGCTTGTCGGTGACGACGACAGCGGTGCCCGCGGCGGCCAGGGTGAGAGCGATGGCACGCCCCATGCCGTCACGTTTGCCGCAGCCGGTGACGAGGGCGACGCGATTCGTCAATGTGCCGTCCCGCTGTAACCGGGCAGGTCGACCGGGTAGGTGATGTCGATGAGTTCGCCCTCGACGCCGAGCTGGTGCGAAGCGATACCCCGGAGCACGTCCTTCGGGACCAGGCAGTCTTCGCACGCATCGGAGCCCGGCGACACGGTCAGGGCCACCCGGGGCCCGTTCTCCTCGACGGCCAGGTTGTAGCCGTCGGCCGCCAGCATGGTCGCGATGTCCGCCATGCGCTCGGTGTAGCTCATTGCTTCTCTCCTACAGGGACGGCCGTTCCCGACCACTCGCCGAAGACCCGCACCACCATGGAGATGGCGGCGTTCTTGGCGCCGGCCACGATCACCGGCACCTGCCGCGGTGCGGACAGGATGCGGTGGAACTCCTCGTCGGCGGCGAAGCTCCCGTCCGGCTTGCGCGGCACGTTCTCCTTCCCTGCCAGTTTGAACTCACGCCCGGTGTGGCCGCATCGCTCGATCATCCAATTTTGGACGTCCGCTTTTGTCAGGCCCGCCGCCGCGAACATCTGCGCGTGCTCCGGGCAGAGCACCAGCGCGACCGAGGTCTGCGGGAAGATCAGCGATCCCATCCGGTTCACCGTGTCCTCGATGTCCCGCAGCACGTCCTCATAGTCGGGGGTGTGCCGGTTGTCGACGAACTCCATCGTGCGGGTCAGCGTGGCCGATACCGCGGAGACGCCGCCTGTCACCCCGCCGTTTTCGGCGAACGGCTCCCACGGCGACTCTTCCTCGTTCTCCGCCAGGCAGACCTGCCAGCGGCCTGGCAGCCCCTGGGTGGCCTGCTCGAGGACGTGGGGGCGGATGCCGAAGGCGTTGCGGACGATGAGGCCGATAGCGCGCGGGATCGTCGCGTTGGGCCGGAAGCCGGGACCGAAGGCGCCGCCCGCGGTGTTGAAGCCGAGCTCCTTCCTGACCGGGCCGTTGACCACGATGAGCGGTGACGGTCCGCTGGTGGACTGGAATCCGCCGCCGCGCGCCGCCCGCTCGCGCATCAGCGCCTCGAACGCGGCCAGCACGACCGGGAAGTACTCCGGCTTGCAGCCGGCCATGGCCGCGTTGATCGCCGCCGTGCGCACGTTGACGTCCCGGCCGACCTGCTCGAGGGCGCCGATGATCTCCGCGGGGTCCTTGCCCGTGGTGGCGAGGAACGCGTCGAGCAGCGGCAGTGAGACCGGGACGAGCGGCAGCCCGTCCGACCAGCCCCGGTCGTAGCAGTACTCGATGGCCCGCTGCGCCTCATCGGGATCGGGGGCCGCCGCGACGTCCCCCTCGGTGTCAGCCGCGGTCATGCCCCGGCTTTCCCCGGGTCTTCGGTGAGCAGGGCGACCACGTCGTCGAGGACCTGCGCCGCCCGTTCCCTGACCTTGTCCTCGGTCAGCACCGCGACCGGGTGCGCGGTGGTGGCGTACTTGTAGCCGGGCGCGCCGCGCAGCGCCGCCATCGCGTCAGCGGTGGGGATGAACGAGTCGGTGATGATCGCCGCGACCGGGACGCCCGCGGCCTCGAGTACCACGCCGTCGGCGGTCGCGGCGGCGCTGCAGGACCCGCAGTCGCCGACGCCGGTGATGATCACGTCCGCTTCGGCGGTCAGCTCCTTGATGACGTCGTCCGGCTCGGGCACGGCGAAGTTGACCTTGGTCCGCCTGGTCAGGGTGACGTCGTAGCGCTCGGCGAGCAGGCGGCCGACCTCTTCGAGGAAGGGACGGGCGTTCTGCTTGGTGTTGATCAGCAGGCCGACCCGCTTGCCCTGCAGGCTCGCGAGCCGCGGCGCCCGCGGTGCCGCCTGCTTCGCGGCGCTGCTGGTAACAATTCCGGTGGGATCCAGGATCGCGTTTGGCATAAAGAAAATCTCCGGTTTGTGGTCATACTCATGACAAGCCTGCCAACGGCTGTCCTGATATTAGATTTCATATCACGCGCTTCCCGTCGCGCCAAGTGTCATATATCGTCTTGGTTGGACTCGGGGGCAGCGGTTATGACCTGCGACAAATCCTCCGGGCGGGCACTGTCGCCGCACCCAAACGCTCCCGGCGCGGCACGGTGTTCTAGCAGGCAGGGCGACGTGGATAGGACGTGTATGGCTGACATGGTGCGGGCGGTGGTCCAGACGGGGCCACGGCAGATGGAGATGCGCGAGTTCCCCCGGCCGGTGATCGGGGCCGACGACGGTGCGCTGCTGCGAGTCGAGGCCTGCGGCATCTGCGGGTCCGACGTCGAGCAGTACAAAGGCGCGATGGGCACCCGCGGGCTGCCGATGGTTCCCGGTCACGAGCCCCTCGGCATCATCGAGGAGATCGCCCCGTCGACGGCGGCCCGCTGGGGGGTCAGCGCGGGCGACCGGGTGGCGGTCGAGATCCTCATCCCGTGCCGTTCCTGCGACCTGTGCCTGGCCGGCCGCTACATGCAGTGCAAGAACCGGGCCGGGAGCCACGGGGGCTACAACCCGCCGGAGCGCGGCCTCGGCCTGTGGGGCGGCTACGCGGAATACATGCACCTGCACCCGAACTCGATCGTGCACCCGGTCCGCGGCGACATCCCGGCCGAGATCGCGGTGATGTACAACCCGCTCGGCGCGGGCGTGCGCTGGGCGCTGCAGTACGGCGGCGTGCACCTCGGGTCGTCGGTGCTGGTGCTCGGCGCCGGGCAGCGCGGCCTCGCGGCGATCCTGGCCTCGAAGTACGTCGGCGCGGGACTGATCATCGCGACTGGTCTCGCCAGGGACGACAAGAAGCTGGCGCTCGCGCGGGACTTCGGCGCGGACCACACGATCAACGTCGACGAGGAGGACACCGTCGCCCGGGTGCTCGAGCTGACCGGCGGAGACGGCGTCGACGTGGTGCTCGACCTCACCCCGATGGCACAGCAGCCGGTCCTCGACGCGATCAACGCGGCCCGCTGGGGCGGCACGATCGTGCTAGCCGGGCTCAAGGGCCGCAAGGAAATCCCGGTCAGCACCGACCTGCTGATCAACAAGGCGCTCACGGTGAAGGGGGCGTTCTCGGTGGACGCCGCCGCCTACACCGACGCGATCAAGCTGATCGAGTCGGGCAAGTTCCCGCTGGAACGGATGCAGACCCACAAGTACGGGCTCGACGACGTGGAGCACGCGATCAAGCTGCTGGCCGGCGAGATACCAGGCGAGGACGGTATCCACGTCGCGGTCATGCCGGGGCTGTGACCGCCATGCCTGTCATCGACGCCCACGCGCACATCTTCCCGGCTGACTTCGGCCCGGCCCCGGCCGGCTGCGACCCCGCCGCCTGGCCGTCGGTCACCGACGGCCAGGACCCGGACACCCGGCTGCTCGTCAACGGGCCGATGCGGTTCCCCGCCCGGCGCGTCTGGTTCGACGCGGAGCGGCGGCTTGAGGCCTCGGCCGCGTCGGGGCTCGACGCCGAGGTGCTGTCACCGTTCCCCGCGCTGCTCAACTACCGCGCGCCCGGTCCGGTCGGACGGGACCTGTGCCGGGTCACCAACGAGTACATCGCCGGCCTGGTCGCCGCCTATCCCGCGAAGTTCTACGGGCTCGGCACGATCCCGCTGCAGGACCCCGACCTGGGCGCGGCCGAGCTGGCCGAGCTGGCCAAGCTCGGCCTGGCGGGCGTCGAGATCGCCTCCAACATCGACGGCGCCTCGCTGCACGATCCCCGCTTCGACGGCTTCTGGGCCGAGGCCGAGCGGCTGGGCACCGCGGTGTTCGTCCACGGCATGCCGGTGCCTTCTGACCGGGTGCCAGGCCCGGCCGTCGCGACCTTCGGCGTCGGTGCCGAGGCGTCGCTCGGCGCCGCGTCGGTGATCGCCGGCGGGGTGGCGGAAAAGTACCCGAACTTGAAGATCTCGTTCAGCCACGCCGGCGGCGGCTTCCCGCTGATCCTGACCAGGGCCCAGTGGTTCTGGGGACGGACCTGGAACGAAGAGCCGCCGCTGCCGGAATCGGAGCGGCCGGAGGCCGCCCCCTGGTTCGCCGAGCACAGTCCGATCGAGCTGGCCCGCCGGTTCTATTACGACTCGCTGGTGTTCGACCGGCGCGCGATCAGGTACCTGGCCGACATGCTGGGCACCAGCCGGCTGCTTGTCGGCTCGGACTACCCGGCGATGACCAGGGAGCAGCCGGTCGCCACGACCCTGCGCTCGATGGGACTTTCGGAAGCAGAACTATCCGACATTTTGTGGGATAACTGCTTCCGATTTCTTGGTATTGACCCGCCAAAGTTATCCTCTCCTCTGTGGGCACCGTCATGAGCAGCACTACCGCATTCCTGGATACGCCGGATAACGACGTCCCGCAGCCGTGGACCTCGCCAGGATCGGTCGCACAGCGACCGCCCCGGCTGCTTCTCACGCTCCTCGGCGACTACTGGTGGCAGCGGACCGAGCCGCTGCCGTCGGCCGCCATCGTCGGGCTGCTGGCCGAGTTCGGCGTCAGCGACTCGGCCGCCCGCGCCGCCCTGTCACGGCTGACCCGTAACGGGCTGCTGGTGACGTCGCGCAGCGGACGGCGCACCTACGTGCAGCTGTCCGCGCGCGCCGCCGACGTGCTTGACGACGGAGCCCGGCGCATCTTCTCCTTCGGCAACCGCCCGGCCGCCTGGGACGGCATGTGGTCCCTGGTCGCGTTCTCGATACCGGAAGAGCACCGCGCCGCCCGCGACGAGCTGCGCAAGGCGCTGCGCTGGCTCGGGTTCGCGCCGCTGTACGACGGGCTGTGGGTGTCTCCACGCGACCACGCGGACGAGGTGATCACCCGGCTGACCGACCTGGGCATCAGCACCGCCTCCGCGTTCCGGGCCACCGCGCTGCCGATCGCCGGCGGCGGGGTCCCGGCCGGCGGCGCCCCCGACATCCCCGCCAGGGCCTGGGACCTGAGCGGGCTCAAGGACCGCTACGAGGAGTTCGCCTCGTTCGCCGGCCTGCTGCGCGACCAGACGGAGTCCGGCGGGGTCAGCGTGGCCGACGCGCTCGTCGCCAGGACCCGCGTCATGGACGAGTGGCGGGCGTTCCCCGCCATGGACCCCGACCTGCCCGACGAGCTGCTGCCGTCCGCCTGGCCCCGCGCGGCCGCCCGCGAGCTGTTCATCGCCTGCTACGACCTGCTCGGCCCGCTGGCCACCCGGCGGGTCCGGCAGATCATCGCCCGCTACAGCCCGGAACTGGC
>DASYAD010000366.1:0-12222 GCA_036501515.1 Trebonia sp.
ATGGCAGGATTGGTGGGATTTTCGTCATTGCTGCCATGAGTGGGGCCCGCCAGACTGAGACGCGTGCGAACCGTACTGATCGTCTTGTTCGACGGGGTGCAGTCCCTGGACGCCACCGGGCCGCTTGAGGTCTTCGCCGCCGCCCGCGCGGACGGCGGCGGCCGCGCCTACCAGGTCAGGACCGCGAGCCTGGGCGGTGCCCAGGTCCGCACCACCAGCGGGCTGGCCATCGCACCGGACGATGACCTCCGTGACCTGGGCGGCCCTGGCCAGCCGCCGCCCGGCCTGCTGATCGTGCCCGGCGGCGAGGGCGCCCGCCGCAGGCCGCCCGAACTGGTGGCGTGGCTGCGCGCGCATGCCGCAGAGGCCGGGCGGGTCGCCTCGGTCTGCACCGGCGCCTTCCTGCTGGCCGAGGCCGGCCTGCTCGACGGCAGGCGCGTCACCACTCACTGGTCCCGCTGCGACACGCTGCAGGAGCAGTACCCGGCGGTGCGGGTCGACCCGGAGCCGATCTTCGTCAAGGACGAGCGGATCGCCACCTCGGCTGGCATCACGGCCGGCATCGACCTGGCGCTGGCGCTGGTCGAGGACGATCTGGGCAGGGACGCCGCCCTCGCCGTCGCCCGGCAGCTGGTCGTGTTCCTGCGTCGCCCTGGCAACCAGGCGCAGTTCAGCGCGCAGCTGTCCGCCCAGGTCGCCCAGCGGGCGCCGCTGCGGGACGTGCAGCAGTGGATCGCCGAGCACCCGGCCGCCGACCTCTCCGTCGAGGCCCTCGCGGGCAAGGCCAGCCTGTCGCCGCGGCACTTCGCCCGCGCGTTCGCGGCCGAGGTCGGCATGACCCCCGGCCGGTACGTCGAGCGGGTCCGCCTGGAAGCCGCGCGCCGCCAGCTGGAAGACAGCACCGCGGGCATCGAGCAGACCGCCCGTGCCTGCGGATACCGCACCACCGAGGCGATGCGCCGGGCGTTCACCGAAGCCCTCGGCGTCAGCCCAGCCGAGTACCGCCGCCGGTTCCGCCCGGTCAGCAGTCCGGCCAGCAGTCCGATCAGCAGTCCGGTCAGCAGTCCGATCAACAGGGAGCAGCATGCAGATCGTCATCGCGTTGTTTGACCGCTTCACCGCCCTGGACGCGGTCGGCCCGCACCAGGTTCTCCATCACCTGCCGGATACCGAAGTCATTTTCGCCGCCGAACGGGAGCGCGGTGTCACCGACGACACCGGGACACTCACGCTCTCGGCCCGGGCGGCCTACGCGCAGGTGCCTAACCCCGACATCATCGTGATACCCGGCGGCCCTGGCCAGTCCGCGCAGATGACCCCCGGCCCGTTGCAGGACTGGCTGGTCGCGGCGGACCAGACATCGGCCTGGACGACCTCCGTCTGCACCGGTTCCCTCATCCTGGCCGGCGCGGGCCTGCTCGGCGGCCGCGCGGCCACCACCAACTGGATGGCCATGGACGAGCTGCGCCGCCTGGGTGCGCTGCCCCGGCGGGAGCGCTACGTCTTCGACGGCAAGTACGTCACGGGCGCGGGCGTTTCGGCCGGCATCGACCTCGCGCTCGCCCTGGCGGGCCGGGTCGCCGGAGATGAGGAGGCAGAGCGCATCCAGCTCGCGATCGAGTACGACCCCCAGCCGCCGTACCAGTCGGGCTCGCCGGCGACCGCCAAGCCCGAGATCGCCGAGGCGCTGTTCGCGCGGAGCCGCTTCGCCCCCCGGTAGCCCCCCGGTCGCCGGTCGGTAGCCACCGCGGTAGCCCGTGGGGAGCCCGCCGGCGAAGAAGTGACCCAGATCACGACATCCCCGCCGACCTGCTGCAATCCCTCCGAGTGGTTCCTCCCGTAGTTCTGTCAACGGCCATCTGGCGAAGCAGAAGCCGGCGCGGTTCGCCGCACCGGACGGGAGGAACACAATGAAGATCTCCGCGATCAGCCGCATGCCGAAGCCTGCCAGGCTGGCGGCGGGAGTCGGCGGCGCGGTCGGCGTGGCCGTGCTCGCGGCCGCTTGCAGCAGCGCGGGCAGCAGCACCCCGGCGTCGTCCCCGACGGGGACCGCCAGCGGCGCCGCCGCGGGCGGCAGCGCCAGCGCGTCTGGCGGCACGGTCATCACGACCGCCACGTCGTCCGCTGGCACGTTCTTGACCAGCAGCTCGGGGCGCGCGATCTACTTGTGGGTCAAGGACACCGGGGACATGTCCCAGTGCTCGGGGGCGTGCGCGGGTGCCTGGCCCCCAGTCACGGCCACCGGCTCGGTGACCGCGGCCGGCTCGGCCAAGCCGAGCGACCTGGGCACGATCACCCGGTCCGACGGCACCAAGCAGGTCACCTACGACGGGCACCCGCTGTACTTCTTCTCCGGTGACCCGGGTGCGGGGACGGCGACCGGGCAGGGCAGCGACGCGTTCGGCGCCAAGTGGTGGCTGGTCGCTCCGACCGGCAGCGACGTCACCGCCTCGGTGAGCTCGTTCACCGCCAGCGGGTCCGGGTCCGGGTCAGGTTCGGCTCCGGCCGCGCCCGCCTCGGCGCCGAGCTCGTCCAGCGCCGGCGGCGGCTGGTCCTGACGCCCCGATGAGCACTTTCCTCGCCCGGGTGCTGGGCAGCGGGGGCGCCCAGCCGGGCAGCGCGGGTGGTGATGCCGCCGCGGGGCGGGCGGCGGCATCACCCGCCGGGCCGGGCCGGCCGATCGGCCAGTGGGCTTATGCCGGGGTGGCGGTGACGTCATTCGGCGGCCCGCTGGCGCTGGCGGCGCTTTACGCGCCGTCGATCGCTGGCGGCGCGTCCTCGTCGGCCGGCCTCGCGATGATCCTGGCGGCGGCCGCCTTCGGCTTCCCGCTGGCGGTCTGGTTCGGCTACGCGAAGCACGTGAGCAGTTCAGGCGGGCTCTACGCGTTCACCGAGGCGGCCGCCGGGCCCCGGATCGCGCTGGCACAGGCGGCCCTGTGGGCGCTGAGCTACCTGCTGTACCTCGTATACACCACGGCGCAGATCGTCTACGACACGCTGCCCGCCGTGCTGCCAGGCGAGGTCCGCTACCAGACGCCGCTCGAGATCGGCATTCCCGTCGTGATCGCCGGGGTGATGATCGCGGGCCGGCGGGCTGCCCTGCTCGTCATCGGGCTGCTCGCGGCGGGCCAGCTCGCCATCGCGGTAGCGCTGTCGGGGGTGACGCTGGCGAACGTGGCCACGCCCGCAAGCACCTTCGGCGCGTCAGCGCCTGGCGGATCGCTCGCCATCGCCAGCGGCCAGACCGCGCTGCTGTTCATCTGCGGCAGCCTGCCGTTCTTCATGGGCGGCGAACTGGGCACTGACGTGCGTCAGGCGTTCCGTATCACGCGGCGCGGGCTGCTCGGCGCCTACCTGGCGACCGTCGCCGTCATCGTCGCCGCCGTCGCGCCGCTCGCGGCCGACCCGGCGCTGACGCGGGGCGAGATCCCGGGGATGAATGTGGCGGAACGGTTCGCGGGACACGGCTTCGCCGTCACGGTGGGCGTCGGCGTGGCGGTCAGCGTCGGCGGGGTTGTCCTGGTGGAGTACCTGGCGCTGAGCCGGCTGACCGCCGCGGTCACCGCCTGGCCGTTGCGCAAGATCGTCATCGGTATCGGGGCCCTCATGGTCGCCGCGGCGCCGGTGCTGCTGATCAACCCGGACCGGATCTACGACAACCTGCTCACGCCGTCGCTGTTCGCGCTCTGGCTGAGCGAGCTCGTCACGTTCGCCGTCTACCCGCGGTTCGTCGCCAGGCGGGGCGGCCGCGTGCTGCCCGCCCTGGTGCTGGCGGGGGCGGCGAGCGCGCTGGCCGTCTACGGCCTGTGGACCACCGTCCACACCTCAACGATATTTTCCTGATCTGACAGAACGCCTGGGAGGCGTCATGTTCAACCGCGAACGCGCGATCGAGTTCCTGCTCCGCAGGCCTGCCGCGCTGCAGTCGCGGATCGCCCGCTGGACGGTCCTCGTGCTCGCCGCAACCGGCGCTGCCTTTCTCGTCTGGTCCGGTGTCATCCACCTGGAACTGTGGGCGGACGGCTACCGGGACATCAGCGTCATCGGGCCGCTCTTCCTCGTGCAGGGCATCGCGATCATCGTCCTCGCAGTGCCCGTGGTGGCCTTCCGGTGGCTGGCGCTGCTGGTAGCCGGGGCGGTCGCCGGTATCGCGACCGCGGCCGGGCTGCTGCTGACCGCGTCCGTCGGACTGTTCGGCTACACCGAGAGCCTCACGGTGCCTTACGCGGCGCTGTCGCTCGCCGTCGAATTCACCGCCGCCTTCGTCCTGCTGGTCGCCGCCGTCGTGCTCGCGCTCGGCGCGCGGGCGCGGACAACGGCCGCCCCGGCCCGCGTTCCGTCCAGGACCTAGGCAGGCGGAAGATGGCAACTGTGGGAGCGTCGGTGGAACCGCCGTCTGATGAGGTGCTGCTGGCCGGGCTCGGCGCGGGCGACCCGGCCTTGGCGGTCGCCTTCGTGCGCCGCTTCCAGCGCATCGTCTACGGCGTGGCGGTCGCCGTCATCAGCGATAACGCGACCGCCGAGGATGTCGCTCAGCGGGCCTTCGAGCAGGCCTGGCGGCACGCCTCGGTGTACGACTCGCGGCGCGGGTCCGTCCGGGCATGGCTGACCCGGATCACGCACAACCTCGCGGTCGACGTCGTCCGCGCCCGGTCGGCGCTGCCGATGGACCCGGACGACCTGCCCGCGGTGATCGCCGCCGTGACCGACAGCCCGGAACGGGTGGCGGTCGCCAACGACAGCGCCGCCGAAGTGCGGCACGCCCTGGCGGGGCTGCCGGCTACCCAGGCGCGGGCGGTGGCGATGTCCGGTATCTACGGCATGACCGCACAGCAGGTAGCGGAGACCGAGGGGATTCCGCTCGGCACCGCGAAGACACGGATACGAGACGGCATGCGGAAACTGCGGGCCGCCTTCCTGCCGGACGGAACCGGCCAGCCAGGTGAAAGTGGCTTCCCGGACGAAGCCGGCCTCCCAGAGGAGACGGGCGATGAGTGAGCGGAATGAGATGACCTGCGCGGAACTGGCTGACGTGGCCACCGAGCTCGCGCTCGGCGTACTCACCGGGCGCGAGCGCGCGGCCGCGCTCGCCCACCTGGACAGCTGCGAGGCGTGCCGTGAGGAGGTGCGGCAGCTGATGGCGACCAACGAGCAGATGCTCGCGCTGCTGCCCCCCGCCGAGCCGCCCGCCGGATTCGAGACCCGGGTGCTCGACCGGCTCGGGCTGTCCGCCCCGGCCGCCGGGCAGGAGCCGGGCGAGCCGGTTACTGACGAGCCGGGTGCCGGCGGACCGGGGCCCGGTCGCGGAGCGGGGCCGCGGGACGGGCAGGCTCAGCGCAAGGGGCACGCCGAATTGCTGCAGGCAGGCACGCGGAACACCCCGCGCCCGCGCCGGCGGCCTGACCGCGGTGCGACGCGGCCCAGCGCGGGCCGGGCCGGGCCGGGTCCTGCCGGACCAGGCGGCACGTTCGCCAGCGCGGGCAGGGCCGGCCGGCTGCGCCGGGCGCTGGCCGCCACCGCCGTGGGCCTGGCCGTCATCGTGGCGGGCCTCGGCGGCTGGCGTGTCGGGACCGGCTCATCGCCCGCCACCAGTTCGGCCGCCGCGCCGCTGACCTCGGCCAGCCTGCTGTCGGCGACCCATCAGGACGTCGGGAACATCTTCCTCTACTCGGGGACCAACCGCTGGCTCTACATGTCCGTGGACCTCGGGTCTGGCGACGAGAGGGTGACTTGCCAGGTGGTCGGCGCCGACGGGAAGCTGACCACGGTCGGGTCGTTCCGGCTGAACGGCGGCTACGGCGGCTGGGGGAGCCCGGCTCCCGGTGACGACGGAAGCCTGCACGGCGCACAGCTGGTCTCCGCCGACGGCACCGTCCTCGCTACCGCGACCTTCACCAGCTGATGACCGGCGCGCGCTTCTGCCCCGCCCTGCTCGCCTGGCAGTGCTCCGCCAAGCCTGCCCGGCACACGGCCGCCGGCCACGGGACCGGCTCGAGCGGCGGCCGGCCCGGCCGCCACGGTGCCGCCTGCTGCCTTAGCGGCCGGCGGCGGTGCCGAGCGGGTCGCGCTGCGCGGCGGTGGCGTCGTCCTTGTCGGTGGAGACTGTGAGGTGGTGCCAGGCGGCGTCGGACTCGGCCCGGGCCCTGGCGGCGGCCGTCGCGTAGGCGTAGGCCTCGCTGCCCAGGATCAGCCGGAGCGGCGGCTCGGCCATCGCGGCCACCTGGAGGACGACCTGGGCCACCTTGGCCGGGTCGCCGAGGGCGTCGGCGCTGCCGAGGCCGTCGTGCACGGCTGCCATCGCACCGACAGTCGGCTGGTAGGGCTCGCTGACGGGCGTCACCCGCATGGACGAGCCTGCCCAGTCGGTCTGCATGCCGCCTGGCTCGAGCACCGTGACCTTGATACCGAGCGGGCCGACCTCGCGCGCCAGCACCTCGGAGAAGCCTCCGACGGCCCACTTGGCCGCCTGGTAGGCGGAAAGACCGGCCGTGGCCAGCCGGCCGCCGATCGACGAGACCTGGATGATGTGGCCGCCGCCCTGCGCGCGCAGCACCGGCAGCACCGCCTTGGTCACGTTGACCACGCCGAACAGGTTGGCGTCGATCTGCGCGCGGAAGTCGGCCAGGTCGAGGTCCTCAACCGCCCCGAGGTCGGCGTAGCCGGCGTTGTTGACCACGACGTCGATCCGGCCGAACGCCGCGGTCCCGGCCGCGACGGCCGCCCTGGCCGCCTCCGGGTCGGTGACGTCGAGGGCGAAGGGGAGGACCTGGTCGCCGTAGCGCGCGGCCAGGTCGGCCAGGCTGGCGGGGTTGCGGGCGGTGGCGACGAGCTGGTGCCCGGCGGCTAGGGCGGCCTCGGCGATCTGGCGGCCGAGGCCGCGGCTGCTCCCGGTGAGCAAGATGACCTGCGGCGGGCTGGAGTTTGGCACGGTGCGCTCCTTCTGGGAGAGACAACTTAACGAAACGTCGGTTTGATAATAACACAACGGCGTTGCGATAGGTACACTAGGACTGTCATGACCGCCGAGACGTATCAGCGCGCACGCCGTCCCGAGCAGAAGCTCGAGCGCCGGGACGCGATCCTGGCTGCCGCCCGCGACCTGGCGCTGCGCGACGGCGTCCGCGCGGTGAGCCTGGCCGACATCGCCGCGCGCGTCGGCATCCACAAGTCAGCTCTGCTGCGTTACTTCGAGACCCGCGAGCAGATCTTCCTCGAGCTGACCGCGCAGGCCTGGCGCGAGTGGGCGGCCGCGCTAACGGGCGAGCTGGAAGCACCGCCAGGACCAGCCGGCGAGGCGGCCCTGGTCGCCGACGTCTTCGCCCGGAGCTTCGGCACCCGTCCGCTGCTGTGCGACCTCGTCTCGCACACGCCGCTCAACCTGGAGCGCAACGTGTCCGTCGAGGCCGTGCGCCGGTACAAGCTGACCTCGCTGGGCGCCGTCGAAGAGGCGGCCACGCTAGTGCGCGGGGTGCTGCCCGCGCTGACCCAGGCCGAGTGCGTCGAGTTCGTCTCCGCGATCGCGTCACTGGCCGGCGCCGTGTGGCAGATGGCCAACCCGGTGCCGGTGCTGGCCGAGCTCTACGCCGCCGACCCGGCCCTCTCCCGGGCGTGCATCGACCTCACCGGCCGGCTCCGCAGGACCGGCGAGATCCTGCTGGCCGGGCTGATCCCGAGCCGGACCGGGGCGAGCTAAGTCCCCCAAGCGGTGATGCCAAGGGCTGAGGCGGCAGGCACGGGAAGCCGCGAATTAGCACAGTTCGCGCCGTCTGTCACGGAAACCGCCGTCTTGCGATGAGACAGCGGACGGTGCGCCCCCGGCCTACGATGCCGGTGTCCCGTCCGCGGCGAGGAGGTGCCCAGTGCTCGACGGCCTTAGCTACGACGACAGCGAGCCCCCGTCGGTCGCCCTGGTCCCGCCGGGCGCCACGTGGACCGAGGTGCGCGACCACATCAAGATCTCGCACGACTTCCTGCTGGTCCTGGCCGACGAGGAGTACGCGGGGGCGTACTGGACCGGGACCGAGATGGTCGTGCTGTCCGGACTCGGGACCGACAGCGACGAGGCGCTCGATGAGTTCCGCGAGCAGCTCCGCCAGCGCGGGGAGCTGTAGCGGGCGGCCAACAGGGGCGGCCGCACCGTCCAGGCGGCGCGGCGTGTTACCGGCCGCCGCGCCGCCTGCACTAGTTTTCCGCGACGACCAGGGTTTCCGCGAAGAGTAGCCTTTCCGCGACGACTAGGGTTCCGCGAAGACCCCCGCCCGCGCCGCGTAGTCGTAGCGGTAGACCTCCCGGCCGCCGATGTAGGCGGCGTCGACCCGTGACATGACGTCGAGCGGGTCGCCTGACCACAGGACCACGTCCGCGTCCTTGCCCGGCGTCAGCGACCCGATCCTGTCCGCCACCCGCATGATCCGCGCGGGGGTGATGGTGACCGCGCGGATCGCCGTGTCCCGGTCAAGTCCTTCGCGGACGGCCAGCGCGGCCTGGACGATCAGCAGGTGGACGGGCACGACGGGATGGTCGGTGGCGATGGCGACGGTGATACCCGCGGCCGCCAGGATGCCGGGGTTCGCCATCGTCCGGTTGCGGAGCTCGACCTTGGACCTGGCGGTGATGAGCGGACCGGTGACCACCGGAACGCCCGCCGCGGCGATCTTGTCCGCGATCAGGTATGCCTCGGTCCCGTGGTCGATGACCAGGTCGTAGCCGAACTCGCTGGCCAGCCGCATGGCCGTGGCGATGTCGTCGGCCCGGTGGCAGTGCTGCCGCCAGGGAATCTCGCGGCGCAGCACGCGGCCGAGTGCCTCGAGTTTGAGGTCGCGGGCCGGTGTCAGCCGCCCCCGTTCCGACTGATCGGGTGGTGGTTGTTCGGCTTCTTGCTGTCGTTCCAGGTAGGTGAGCGCGTCGACCAGCGCGGTGCGGATCGCCGCGGCGGTGCCGAGACGGCTCGAGGGGTTGACCCGGCGCTCGCCGAGCACGCGCTTCGGGTTCTCGCCGAGCGCGGACTTCATCCCGGCGGGGGAGCGGAGCACCATGTCGTCGACCGTCCGTCCCCAGCAGTGCACCGCCACCGTCTGCCCGCCGACCGGGTTGCCGGAGCCCGGGGTGATCCCCGCGGTCAGCACGCCGCCGGCCACCGCGTCACGGAACCCCTCGTCGGCCGGGTTGATCGCGTCAAGCACCCGCACGTGCGCCTGAATGGGCCCGGTCAGCTCGTTGGTGTCGTGGCCGGCCCAGCCCTCGCCTTCTTCGCGCGCGCCGAGATGGGTGTGCGCGTCGACCAGGCCGGGCAGCACCCACTTGCCGGTCGCGTCGACCACGTCCGCGCCGGCGGGCGGCTTGACGCCTGGACCTGTCACCGCCGCGATCCGGCCGCCGGTGATCAGCACGGTGCCGCCGTCGACGGGCTCGCCGTCGACCGGGACGATGTATCCGCCAGTGATCGCCAGGGTGACGGGCTGGCTCACTGGCGGGCCCCGGCTCCGATGACCGCGCGGCCCTTCGCGGTGTGCACCGCCTCGGTCAGTGCGGCCAGGTCGAACGCGCCGTAGTAGCGGTTGCCGTTGATGAAGAACGTCGGCGTGCCGGACACCGTCGCCAGGTCGGCGGAGTCGACGTCCTCGGCGACCCGGTAGGCCCCGGTGTGCTTGAACAGGTCGCTGCGGAACTGCTCGGTGTCGAGCCCGAGCTCCCCGGCGTAGCGGACCAGGTCCATCGGGGTGAGCGCGCCCTGGTGATCCATCAGCGTGTCGTGCATCTCCCAGAAGGCTCCCTGGACGTCGGCCGCCTCGGCTGCCTCGGCCGCCATCTGCGCGTGCGGGTGGACCTCGGTCAGCGGCAGGTGCCTGAACACGAACCGCAGCTCGCCCGACTGGCGGATGAGCTCGCGGACGGCGGGCTCGGCCTGGCCGCAGTAGGGGCACTCGAAGTCGCCGTACTCGACCAGGGTGACCAGCGCGTCCTCCTTCGGGCCGCGGATGTGGTCGCGGTCGGGGTCGACGGGCACGGCCAGGTCGGTGACCGTGCTTGCGGTGCCGAGCAGGGCCCGCAGCCGGGTGCGGGGCGACAGCCGGTTGAGACCGTCGAAGACGCCCCAGGTGAGCAGCGTGGCGATGACCGCGCCTGACAGGATGCCGAGCTTGGCCTCGGCCAGCACGGGGCCCTGGAAGGCGAGCGACGAGACCAGGAACGCGACGGTGAAACCGATGCCGGCGACCGTGCCGACGCCGAGCACGGCGCCCCAGCCGACCGGCGGGGTCAGCCGTTTCCTGGTCAGCTTGCTCACCAGCCAGGCGGTGCCCGCGGTCCCGACGGGCTTGCCGAGAACGTAGCCGATCATGATGCCGAGCGTCGCGGTCGAGGTGTACGCGTGCGCCAGGAACGACCCGCTGATCTTGATGTCAGCGTTGGCCAGCGCGAACAGCGGGACGATGAGGTAGCTGGTGAGCCCGTGGTAGCGCTCCTGCAGCCGCTCGTTGGGCGAGATCGCGCTGCGGGCCGCGTCGCGGGCCTCGGCCGCCAGCCGCGCGGTGGGCTGCTCGCGGAACAGCCGGAAGGCGTCGGTCGCCTGCTGCAGGTCTTGCCGCGCGGCCGGGTAAGCGCACGTCAGCAGGCCGATCACCAGGCCGGAGACGATCGGGTCGACCCCGGAGTTCCAGAACGCCACCCAGGCCGCGATCCCGATGACCGCGGTGAGCGGGCCGTTGACCAGTCCCCGCCTGGTCCCGACGCCGTAGCCGGCCAGCAGCAGAACGCCGATGAGCAGCGGCAGCCAGCGGACGTGGCTGCTGTAGAAGATCGCGATGACCGCCAGCCCGAGGAGGTCGTCGACGACGGAGAAAGTCAGCAGATAGGTGCGGACCCGGTCGGGCAGCCTGCTGCCGCCGGCCAGGGCGAGCGCGCCGAGCGCGAACGCGGTGTCGCTGGACATCGCGGCGCCCCAGCCGTGCGCGGTCGGCTTGCCCGCGTTGAGTGCGAGGTAGATCGCGATCGGGACCAGCATGCCGCCGAGGCCGGCCAGGAACGGCAGCGTGACCCGGCTGCGCACCCGCAGCTCGCCCATGTCCCACTCGCGGCGCGCCTCAAGGCCCACGACCAGGAAGAACAGTGCCATCAGGGCCGAGTTCACGAACTCGCGCAGGTCCATCGCCATGCCGTGGCCGGCCACGCCCGCGCTGAGCGGGGTCGCCCAGAACGTGTCGAAGCTGCCGCCTGCCACGTTGCACCAGATCAGCGCGGCCAGCGTGGCCCCGGCCAGCATGGTGGCCGAACCAGTCTCGGTGCGCAGGAACTGGCGCAGCGGGGTTTTACCGCTCGTCGTCCAGAGCGTGCTGGACTGGCCAGTGCCCGCCTGGCTGGTGCTCGCCTGACTGGGACCCGCCTGCGGCGGGCTTTCCTCTGCGTGGTCGGCCGGTGCCTGGACGGCCTGGTGGGGCTCGGTCATGCGTCTATTGTCCCTGAGGACCGTTTCGCTTAGCGCAGGGCCGAGCCCCAGGCAGGCCGTCAGCTGGCTGGACGGTGGTGCGCCACCTGCGCCGCCATGCCGCCGAAGCCGGTGTTCAGCGTGACGGTCTTGGTGCCGCCATCGCCGGCTCCATCGTGGCCACCGCGGCCGTCCCGGCCGCCGCCCCGGCGGCGGCGCTGGCGAGCGAGACCGCCACAACGCTGACTCGGTTCATTGCTTCCCCCATCGCAATTGAGCCTCAGGCTCCAAGGTGTTAGCGCGGTTCAATTATCACGGTCAATGCGCGGTTTCATCGTAACGAGGCCTTCTAATCGCTTGGCGAATTCTCGGCTTGCGCCTTCTTGACTTTCCTTAGGGCGGTTTGCCGCGGCTTCGGCCCTAATTTACCGGCCGGGTCCAATGCCGCTGATGCGACGATATTATCCAGGTAGTGACCGGTTGCGTAGTCGAAACCGCCGCCGCACTGCCGCGGTCACCGCCGCCGCGATGATCACGGCGAGGCCGCAGGCTACCCCGCTCCTGGCTCCTCGGTATAGTAGCCATTCCCTCAAATCTCTTGTTCCGGAAATTCCCGGTCCAGCGGACGGCATTCCAGAACGTCGCCTGATAACCGGGCAAAATCCTACGCCCGGGCGGATCAGCCGCCCCGCAGGCGCGCTTGGCGGGCACCGGGGCGGCATTTAGGATCGGTCCATGGCCCACGAACAGCAATCAGCGATGCCGACCCACGAGGTCACCAACCAGCCGCCGCCGCTTGA
>DASYAD010000367.1:0-39600 GCA_036501515.1 Trebonia sp.
CGTACCATGCAGTTTTCGCCCGGGGGGACGACCCCCCGTACCCCCCGGGGCATGCCCGGCGGAGAGGGGATTTTACCGACCATGCAGAGCATCGACGACATCGAGGTCAAGGGCCTGCGCGTGCTGGTCAGGTCCGACCTCAATGTTCCCCTTGACAAGTCGGGCAGCGGCGAGATCACCGACGACGGCCGCATCCGCGCGTCGCTGCCGGTGATCAGGAAGCTGGCCGCCCGCGGTGCCCGGGTCATCGTGATGGCCCACCTCGGCCGGCCCGCGGGCGACGACTTCGCCGAGCGGGCGGCCGGCGGTCCCTCGCTGCGGGTGGTGGCCGGGCGGCTGTCTGAGCTGCTCGGCCAGCCGGTGGCCTTCGCCACCGACCTGGTCGGTCCGTCCGCCGCCGCGACGGTCGCCGGGCTGGCCGACGGCGACGTGGCGCTGCTCGAGAACGTGCGCTTCGAGCCCGCCGAGACTTCTAAAGATGAGTCAGAACGGGGGCGGCTTGCCGCGGAACTCGCCGCCCTGGGCGATGCCTACGTGGGCGACGGGTTCGGGGTGGTGCACCGCAAGCAGGCGTCGGTGTACGACCTGCCCGCGCTGCTGCCGCACGCGGCGGGCGACCTCATCACGGCCGAGGTGTCCGTGCTGCGGCGCCTGACCGTCGACCCGGCGCGCCCCTACGCGGTCGTGCTCGGCGGGTCGAAGGTCTCGGACAAGCTCGGCGTCATCGGCAACCTGCTCGGCCTGGCCGACCGGGTGCTGATCGGCGGCGGCATGACCTACACGTTCCTGGCCGCCCGCGGCTACGAGGTCGGCACCTCGCTGCTTGAGGCGGACCAGATCGACACGTGCCGGCAGCTCATGGCCGACGCGGCCGAGCGCGGGGTGGAGCTCGTGCTGCCGACCGACATCGTGGTCGCGCCCCGGTTCGCCCCCGACGCCCCGGCCGCCGTGGTCGCGGCCGACGCGATCCCGGCCGGCCAGATGGGACTGGACATCGGCCCCGCGTCCCGTGAGCTGTTCGCGGCGAAGCTGGCCGACGCCAAGACGGTGTTCTGGAACGGGCCGATGGGCGTGTTCGAGTTCCCCGCCTTCGCGGCGGGCACCCGGGCCGTGGCGGAGGCGCTGACCAAGGTCGACGGGCTCACCGTGGTCGGCGGCGGCGACTCGGCGGCGGCGGTGCGGTCGTTCGGGCTCGATGAGTCCGACTTCGGTCACATCTCGACCGGCGGCGGCGCGTCACTCGAGTACCTGGAAGGCAAAACCCTCCCCGGTCTCACCGCCCTGGACGCGTAGGCTGCCTGACACTATGACTATCGCGAAGAAGCTGCCGCTGATCGCCGGCAACTGGAAGATGAACTGCAACCACCTTGAGGCGATCGCGCTCACGCAGAAGCTCGCGTTCACGCTCACCGACAAGGACTACCGGAACGTCGAGGTGCTCCTGCTGCCGCCGTTCACCGACCTGCGTTCCGTGCAGACCCTGGTGGACGGCGACAAGCTGAAGCTCGTGTACGGCGCCCAGGACATCTCGCAGTACCCCAAGGGCGCTTACACGGGCGACATTTCCGGCCCGATGCTGGCCAAGCTCGGCTGCTCGTACGTGCTGTGCGGGCACTCCGAGCGCCGCCAGTACCACCACGAGGACGACGCGCTCGTCAACGCCAAGGTCAAGGCGGCGCTGGCGGTGTCGATCACGCCGATCCTGTGCGTGGGCGAGCCGAAAGAGGTACGCCAGGCGGGCACCCAGGTCGACTACGTGCTCGGGCAGCTCAAGGGGTCGCTCAAGGGCGTTCCCGCCGAGGCCGTCGGCTCAATGGTGATCGCCTACGAGCCGGTCTGGGCGATCGGCACCGGCGAGATCGCGTCCGCCGGCGACTGCCAGGATATGTGCGGCGCGATCCGGGCGGATGTTTCCGGCTGGGCGGGCGGCGAAACCGGGGCGGCGGTGCGTATCCTCTACGGAGGGTCCGTGAAGGGCGACAATATCGCGGCTATCATGGCAGGAATGGACGTGGACGGCGTACTCGTCGGCGGCGCGAGCCTCGACGCGGGCCAGTTCGCTGCGATCTGCCGGTATCGTGAGCTGGCCGCTGGCCGCTGAGGTCCGGCCAACGCCAACGTCGCGCAACAGGACGCCAGGTTAGTCGGCAACACATGGCTTGCCGGCAACACAGGGCTTGCCGGCAACACAGGGCAGCAGGCTTGTCAGGCAACAGAGCACAAGGGGAAAGAAGACACCGGTGGAGATCGCGCTCTCGGTCATCCTGATCATCACGTCGTGCGTGATGATCCTGCTCGTTCTCCTGCACAAGGGGAAGGGCGGGGGGCTGTCCGACCTGTTCGGCGGCGGCGTCTCGTCGACCCTCGGCTCCTCATCGGTGGTGGAGCGGAACCTGGACCGCATCACCATCTTCTTCGGTGTGCTCTGGTTTGTGCTTGTTGTCGCCCTCGGTTACCTCATCAACCGCTGACCGCAGCCGCTAAGCGGCGCGGGTCTGCGCATTTGCGCAACGCGCCGGCGAAACCAGTGGTGAAATGAATAAGGCCAGCGGTGACCTCACGCTCTGTACGGGTGGCGGGCGAGATCCGGTGAACTAGGCAAATCCAGTACGTCGTGACAAGAGGTGGTCTGTGAGCAGTGGCAACGCGATCCGCGGCAGCAGGGTAGGCGCGGGACCCATGGGCGAGGCGGAGCGCGGCGAAGCCGCGCCCCGGGTCTGGGTGTCGTTCTGGTGCTCCAACGGGCACGAGACCCGGCCGAGTTTCGCTTCCGACGCGGCGATCCCCGACCAGTGGGAGTGCCCCCGGTGCGGCTTCCCAGCCGGACAGAACCAGGAGGCCCCGCCGGCCCCGCCGCGCGTCGAGCCGTACAAGACGCACCTCGCGTACGTGAAGGAGCGCCGCTCGGACTCCGACGGCGAGGCGATTCTCGCCGAGGCGCTCAACCGGCTGCGCGGCTAACGCTCACCCATCGCTGAAAAAAGTAAATCGTCCCGGCCGGCACAAGCCGGCCGGGACGATTCGCGTTACGGGACCCGTGGTGACTTGCCGCGGACGCAGCGGCTTACGGGGGCTTTACGGGGTCAGCAGCGACGGCAGCACCTGCTGCATCCTGGCGCCGAACTCATCCACCGCTGCCTCGTTGCCGCCCAGGTACGCCAGCAGGGCCGCCTGGAAGACGCCGTCGGCGAGGGCGTAGGCCAGGCCCGGGCTTACCGAGGGGGCCCGGCCCGCTAGCTCGGCGTAGCGGCTGACGATCCGCCAGATCATCTGCTCGAGCGAGTTATCGATGTCGGCGACGTCGGCACGGTAGCGCTCGTCGAACTGCGACTGGTTGCGCAGGTCGTACCAGAGCCGGTGCATGTCGGCGTCCTCGCGCAGCGTCCCCATCATCTCTATCCCGACCCCGGCCAGCAGTTCGTCCGGGGTGGTGGCGGTCACCACGATCGAGTCGTAGCGTTTCACGCAGTGGGCTTTGTACTCCCGCACGCAATAGGTGATCAGCTCGAATTTGTCGGCGAAGTAGTAATGCAGCACGCCGTGTGAAAACGCTGAGTTCTGTGCGATGTCGCGGAGGCTGGTCTTCGCATAGCCGCGCTCGGCCAGCGTCTTCCGTGCGGCCGCCGCAAGCTCCGATCGCCGCTCGGCGAACTTGTCTACCTGGCGGCGCGCGATGCGCTCCCGGTTGCGCTCTTCTAGCTCGGTCAACGGTCTACCTCGGGCAACGCCATGATTCCACGCTATCAGTCCTTAACAGACGCCCAAATTCTTAAGACGATCGTCAAGCAAATGCTTGACAACTGTCAAGATCCACGCGAAATTATGAGCACGCCGATGGCCTGGGGCGCCTGCGCGACGGGCCACGGCGGCCAGTGCGGAAGCGTGCCACGGGGCGGCACTAACCTTCGGCCGCCCAGATGACCGCCGTCGCCTGGACAACCGGCCACGCACGTTCGGAAGCACAGAGGGGTGCCCGATGAGCGTTTACGATCTGGCGGGGCGCAAGGCCCTGGTAACCGGCGGAGCCCGCGGGCTCGGCGAGGGAATGGCGCGGGCGCTGGCCCGGGCGGGTGCGGCCGTGGTGATCGCCGACATCAGGGACGACCTGGGCAAGGCGACCGCCGAGACGCTGCGGCAGACAGGGGCAGCCGCAGAGTTCGTCCCACTCGACGTCACTTCCGAGGAAAGCTGGAACCAGGCCCTGCCGCAGGCGATCGGCCACCTGGGCGGGCTCGACATCCTGGTGAACAACGCCGGGGTGGAGATCACCAGCCTGCTGGTGGACATCGACCCGGCTGACCTCCGCCGGATGCTCGAGGTCAACGTGCTCGGCACGGCGCTCGGCATCAAGCACGGCTTCCGCGCGATGCGGCCGGGCGGGGCGGGCAACCCGTCCGGCGCGCCGGGTGGCGCGATCGTCAACGTCTCGTCCGTGGCGGCGACGATCGCGTTTCCCGGCATCGCCGGCTACTCGGCGACCAAGTCGGCGGTGGACCGGCTGACGCGGGTCGCCGCGGCGGAGTCGGGCAGGCTCGGCTACGGCGTGCGGGTGAACTGCGTGTACCCCGGCCTGGTGCCGACCGAGATGGGCAACCAGCTCGCCGTCGACTGCGCCGCCATCGGGCTGTTCCCGAGCCCGCAGGAGGCGGCGGGCGCGGTGATCGGGCAGACACCGCTCGGCCGGCTCGGCGAGGTGCCTGACATCGCGGACGCGGTGGTTTTCCTGGCCTCCGACGGTGCCAGGTTCATCACCGGCGCCGGCCTGCCGGTCGACGGCGGGATGGGTATGTGATGCCCGGGGTGCCGCGAAGTTTCGGCCTGGTTGTGAGTCCCGCTCTCACCAGGTCGAGTTGAGGGCGTCGGCGGCCATGAGGCTCGTCGATTTCCTCGACAAGGGGGCGTCGCTCCACCCCAGCGACGCCCCCTGCTTGATCATGGACGGGCAGTCGAGAAGCTACGCCGAGGTGCGGCGGCTGTCCTGGGCGGTCGGCCGGGCCCTGGCCGGCGCCGGTATCAGGCCAGGCGACAAGGTGGCGATCCTGTCCGGCAACGACCCGGTGGCCTTCGGCTGCGTGTTCGGCATCAGCCGGGCCGGCGCCGTCTGGTGCCCGGTCAACCCGCGCAACCAGGCGGCCGAGAACCGCGAGCTGCTCGACCTGTTCGACTGCCGCTGCCTGATCTACGCGGCCGAGTTCGCGCCGCTGGTCGCGAAGATCGCGCCGGAGCTGCCCGCGCTCACCACCCTGGTCCAGCTCGGCGACCCGCCGGGGCCGCGGGACGCGGCGGTGCCGGCGGAGACCGTGCCTGGCGCGATTCCCTTCGCCGACTGGACCGCCGCGGCGGGCGACGACCCCTGGCAGGCCGACCCGGTCGACGACGTCGTCATGATCGCCGGGACCGGGGGCACGACCGGCACGCCCAAGGGCGTCACGCTCACCGGGCACAACATCGAGACGATGACCGCCCTGACGCTGATGAGCTACCCGTTCGAGGCGGGCCGCCCGCCCGTGTACCTGGCGCTCGCGCCGCTCACCCACGCGGCCGGCGTGCTCTGCTTCCCCGTGCTGGCGCTGGGCGGCCAGGTCGTCATCATGCACGCGCCCGACCTGGGCCAGTTCCTCGCCCTGATCGCACGTCACCGGGTCAGCCACGCGTTCCTGCCCCCGACGCTGATCTACCTGCTGCTCGACCACCCGGCGCTGGCGGGCGCCGACCTCAGCTCGCTGCGCTGCCTCTGGTACGGGGCGGCGCCGATGTCGGCCGCCCGGCTTGAGCAGGCCATCGAGACGATCGGGCCGGTCCTCGGCCAGCTCTTCGGCCAGACCGAGGCGCCGATGATGATCTCGACGCTCGCGCCCGCCGACCATCTCAACCCCGACGGCACCCTGGCCCGGAGCAGGTTCTCCTCCGCCGGACGGCCGACGCCGCTGACCACGGTCGCGATCATGGACGGGGACGGGAACCTGCTGCCACCGGGCGAGCGCGGCGAGATCGTCGTCCGCGGCCCGCTGGTCAGTCCCGGCTACTACCGGAACCCGGCCGCGACCACCGAGGCGGCAAGGCACGGCTGGCACCACACAGGCGACATCGGCTACCTGGACGACGACAACTTCCTGTACATCGTCGACCGGCTCAAGGACATGATCATCACTGGCGGGTTCAACGTCTACTCGGCCGAGGTTGAGCAGGCCCTGATGGCGCACTCGGCGGTGCTCGACTGCGCGGTCGTCGGCCTGCCCGACGACAAGTGGGGTGAGCGGGTGACGGCCGTCATCCAGATGCACCCCGGCCACGCGGTCACCCCGGATGAGGTGCGCGCGTTCGTCAGGGAGCGCGTCGGCGGCGTGAAGGCGCCCAAGCAGGTAGAGATCTGGCCCGACCTGCCGCGTTCGCGCCTCGGCAAGGTACTCAAGGCCGAGGTGAAGTCCCGGCTGCTCGGCGCCGAAGAGGCCTAGCCAAGCCCGGTTACCTGATTGTTACTTTACTTCGCCCAAGGTCGCACATAAATCAATGGCAACGTGAGCGGCCGGTTTCTCGCGGGAAAAAGACCGGCTCTTTGAAAAACTAAACTGAAAATTCCGCCGGTGTAATCAGGTGCTGCCGAGTCCGTCTAATTCCGGCACGTCTTCGCAGGTCGCGCTGGGGGCCGTCCCGTTCCACAAGTCGGCCCCCAGCTCTGCTGCCTGTCGGCCAAGTAGCCCATTCGTTCCACCAAACAAGCTGCCGGTGGTGCGGCTGACCCCAGTCGCGCCACCTAGGCGGCCAGGCGCAGGATGAATGTTTCCCTATCAAGGCGCGGGTCACAAGCTACCAGGCCGCCTCTTTACGATTCTGAACGACCTTGAACGCGGGTGTACGGCGCCGCACGATCTCGGGCGCTCGCGCAGTGGCTGAAGACGTTCGGAAAGCGCGGTACGCGGCTATTCGGATGACGCTGCCGTGATGGGCCGAAGTTTCCCAGATGGTCCGGTTCTGGCGCGGGCGCGGGAGTAGTGTCCCGCATCAAGCGGCAACGCCCGTTCCACCTCGCTGGTGCGGCCAATTTCCAGCCCATTCGTTCCACCAATATCTATGCAACCGAACAGGCTCAGGTGATTTACATGGGTCTCTATTCACCAACCCGCAACGCGATGCCAGATAAGGACGATCCCGCACCCGTGCGGACCGGGCGCCACGCCCGGCCGGCCAGCCCGCCCGCGGGTGCCCTCTCCGATCTCCTGCGGGACCGCAGCCTTGACCGGATCAGGGCCGCGGAACGGGCCATCTCCGAGGCCCAGGCCCGGCTGCGCGGCCTCGGGGCCGACTCCGAGGCCGTCAGCGCCGCGTTCGCGCTCGTGCGGGACTCGCTCACCGAGGCGCGGGAGAGCGTCCGCGAAGCCCGGCGGGACCTTGCCCTGGTGCTCGGGGAGTGGGAGCAGCAGCGCCGCCTGCAGAACCCCGGCCGGTATCCCGAGGCGGCCGCGCCCGTGGTGCCCGACGCCCCGGGCCTTGACCTGTGCCCTGACCCGGCGGCCGCCCAGACGCCGGCGGAGTTCATGGACACCCTGCGCAGGTACCGGAAGTGGGCGGGAGAGCCGTCCTACCGGGCCATGGAGCACGTGATCGGCAAGCAGCGCGGCCAGCGCCTGGCTGCCTCCACCATTCACGCCGCGCTCAAGGGCGACGACCTGCCGAGCCTGCCCAAGGTGCAGGCGGTCATCACCGCCTGCGGCGGAACCGACGGCCACCAGCAGATGTTCACCACGGCCTGGCGGCGGCTGACAATGCGGAAGGTGGACGCGCAGCCAGCGCGGCTGCATTCCCTGTACTCGGTGGGCGAGCTGGTCTAAGGCTTATTCCTCGGGTCCGAGGAAGCCCCAGACCCGGGGGAAGTGCCCCAGGCCAAGGGACCGGCAGATCATCTGGGCCGCCATGCTCACGCCCTCGGTGAAGGTGGGGTAGGCGAACTGCAGCTCGGCGAGCTGCTCGACCGTCATGCCGGCCGCCATGGCCGCGGCGACGGTCTGCACGGTCTCGGCTGAGTACTCGCCGACGACGTGCGCGCCGACGATCGTATGCCGGTCCCGGTCGGCGATGAGCTTGCAGAAGCCTTCCGGCCGCCCGTCCGCCACCGGGCGGAGCAGGTCGTCGTAGCGGGCCGTCCCGGTCACGATGTCGTACTCGCGGGCGGCCTGCTCCTCGGTGAGGCCGACACGGCCGTACTCGGGATCGGTGAAGCTGCCGCTGGCCACCACGTCGTAGCTGACCTGAATGGCCGCCCCGAGTACGGCGTTCTTGGCGGCGACCCGTCCCTCCGTCCGCGCGGTCTGCACGACCATGGAGCGGCCGTTGACGTCCCCCGCCGCGAAAATGTGCCCGACGCTGGTCCGCAGGTACTCATCGACGGTGATGACGCCCGGCACGGTCGCGATGCCCGCGTCCTCCAGGGCGAGCTGGGCGTCGTTGGCGGGCCAGCCGACCGCGAAGAACACGGCGTCGGCGGTCAGCTGGCCCGGTCCGGCGGCGTTCCGGTACCGCACCGTCACGCCGTCGGCGGCCGGCTCGAGCGCTTCGACGAGCGTGCCGGTCGCGACGGCCATGCCACGGGCGGAGAAGGCCCGCGCCAGTTCGGCCGACACGCTGTGGTCGGTGGCGGGCACCAGCACCGGGCCGGCCTCAAACACCGTGACGGTCGCGCCGAAGTCGTCGAAGATCGACGCGATCTGGCAGCCGGTGTCCGCGCCGCCGATGACCGCCACCCGGGCTGGCAGGCTGGTCAGCGACGGGATGTCTTCGTAGGTGAGGCCGAGCGCGGCGCCGGGCACGGGCGGCCGGGCGGCGTGCCCGCCGACGGCCACGATCACCCGGTCCGCGGTCCAGCTGCGGCCGTCGCCCGCGGTCATCGTGTGCGGGCCGGTGAAGCGGACCGTGCCCAGGTCCTCGAACAGGCAGACACCGTGCCGCCGCAGATGGCCCGCCATGTCCTTCTTGTCGTGGGCGTACCGCGCGACGCGCTCGCTGTTGGCCAGCACCGCGGGCAGGTCCGGAACCGGCGCCGGCCCGTGCAGCCCGAACGACGACCACGAGGTCCAGTCCCTGGCCAGGCGGGCGGCCCTGGCCAGTGTCCGCACCGGCGCCGGGCCGCGGTTCAGGCTCGTGCCGCCGATCCGGCCCGCCTCGACCAGCGTGACGCGCGCGCCCAGCTCGCTGGCTTGCAGGGCGGCGGCGATGCCGGCCGGGCCGCCGCCCGCCACCAGCACGCTGAGGGCCTCACTCATGAGGCCACCTCGCTAGCGCTTGGAGTCCGCATTCGCGGACACACGGTGCTTGCCGATTCGCTCGCAGGCTCGCTCATGAGGCCACCTCGCTAGCGCTCGGAGTCCGCATTCGCGGACACACAGTGCTTGCCGATTCGCTCGCGGGCTCGCTCATGAGGCCGCCGGGCTCGTGGTGGCAGACATGACTTCCCCTTGCCGCCGCGGTCTCCCTGGCAGCCGCCCCCGCGGCCGCCCGTGCCAGCGGCAACCGCTGGCTTACCCCGCGCTGAGCGAGCACAACCCGCGGCGGGCGGCGGGGCGGCGGCGTGACTGAGCGGGTTCCGCGGCCGGTGACCGCCGGCCGGCCGCCGGGCGGCCGCGGTACCTGAACGGGTAAGCCGCCTCCGTTCGGCGTGCCGGGTTTTGGCTTCTTTGCGGAACAAGAACGTCCGGGACCGGCGCTAGCGTGGGGTTCATGACAGGGAAACCGTGGGAGCCGCCGCTGGCGGGGAGCGACGAGGCGCAGCTGATCGGGGCGCTTGAGCGGCTGCGGACGGTGTTCCGCTGGAAGGCGGACGGGCTGGACGCGGCCGGGCTCGGCCAGCGGGCCGGGAAGTCGGCGCTCACCCTGGGCGGGCTGCTCAAGCACCTGGCCCTGATCGAGGACTACCAGTTCACGGTCAAGTACGACGGCTCGCCCCTCGGTGACGGGTGGCCGGAGATCGACGGGGACAGCGACCCGGAGTGGGAGTTCAGGACCGCGGCCGCCGATCCGCCGCAGACGCTGTACGGACTGTGGGACGACGCGGTCCAGCGCTCACGCGAGCGGCTGACGGCGGCGCTGGCCAGGGACGGCGGGCTCGACCAGCGGGTGGCGGCGAACATCGACGGCGTGCACGCCAGCCTCCGGCGGCTGGTGACCGACATGGTGGAGGAGTACGGGCGGCATACCGGCCACGCCGACCTGCTGCGCGAGGCGGTGGACGGGCTCGCCGGCGAGGACCCGCCGGAGGGCTGGCAGCCCGTATCGGGCCGTTACTCTCTGCCGGCTGCGGTCGGGTAGCGAACGCGAATTCCTTACCTACAGCGATACGTCCGATACATCACGAAACTAGGTATAAACGCTTGCCCCATTCATGATCATGAGTCGCCTGTGACCTGCGAAGATGTGACCGTTCTTCAGCGCGGGGGGCGCTGCCGTGGGGGTGGATGCCTGAGGGACAGTAACCGCGCTGTCTTGAGGGGGTTTCACCGTGGTTACTGTTCACAATTTCTCCTACGGCCTGCTAAATCCGGTTCTCGGTTACGCGATGTCGGCGCTTGGCGCGTTCCTCGGCCTGCGCTGCGTGATCCTGGCGCGCGCTTACGAGGGCGGCGCCCGGGCGCGCTGGCTGCTCCTGGCGGCGGTCGCCATCGGCGCCGTCGGGATCTGGGCGATGCACTTCATCGCGATGCTCGGATATACCATCCCGGGTGAGCCAGTGCTCTTCAACGTGCCGCTGACCATTGCGTCCATGCTGCTCGCGGTCGCGGTGGTCAGCGTCGGCCTGTTCGTCGTCGGCTTCGGCGACGGGAGCAGGGCCCGGCTGGCGGTCGGCGGCGTCGTCATCGGCGTCGGCGTGGCCGGCATGCACTACCTGGGCATGGCGGCGATGTCGATGCCCGGCTCGATCTCCTACAGCCTCCCGCTGGTGATCGTGTCCGTGCTGATCGCGATCGTCGCGGGCACCGCGGCGCTGTGGATCGGCACCTGGGTCCGCACGATAGGCGCGACGATCGTCGCCGCGCTCATCTTCGGCGTCGCGGTGACCGGGATGCACTACACCGGCATGGCCGCCCTGCACGTCACCGGCACCATGCAGTCGATGGCCCGCGGCGCGCTGTCCGTCTCCGGGGCCACGGCGGCCAGCTTCCTGATCCCGCTGCTGGTGGTGATCAGCCTGGCCACGTTCCTGCTGACGCTGGCCATCAGCATGACCCCGAGCGAGGACGAGATCATCGCCGACCGGACTATGCGGCGGCGGCTCGAGCAGCTGGAGCAGCGTAACGCGCCGCTGGACAGCCCCGCCCCCCGCCAGGTCGACACCCCCGGCATGCCGGTCAGGCGGCCTTGGTGAGACGGCGGTCTAGAGCCAGTCGTTACGGCGGAACACCCGGTACAGCACCACGGCCGAGCCGATCATGATCACCATGGCGACGATGAAGCCGATGTGGTCGCTGAAGCCGGGATAGGGCACGTTCATGCCGTAGAAGCCGGTGATGAGGGTCGGCACCGCGATGATCCCGGCCCACCCGGTGACCTTCTTGGTGATGATGTTCATCCGGTTGCCCTGGATCGTCAGGTTGGTCTCCAGGATCGTGGTGACGAGATCGCGCAGCGACTCGGTCCACTCGGTCGCGCGGAGCACGTGGTCGTAGACGTCCTGGTAGTAGGGCATCAGCTCTTCGTCGACGTGCCCCAGGTCGCGGCGCATCATGGTGTTCAGCACTTCGCGCATCGGCAGCACCACCCGGCGCAGGACCACGAGGGACTTGCGCAGCTCGAACGAGCGCTTCTGCACCTGGATGTCCTTGACCGCCGACGGTGCGAACAGGTCGTCTTCCAGTCCCTCGACCGCGTCGTCGAGGGACTGGACCGCCTCGAAGTGGCCGTCGACGATGTAGTCGAGCAGGCCGTACAGCAGGTAGCCGACGCCGTGCGCGGCCTGGTCGGGGTTGGCGTCCCAGCGGTCGACAACCTTGCCGATGTCGAGGCCGTCGTCCTTGCGGATGGTGATCAGCGCGTGCGGCAAGATGAAGGCCGACAGCTCGCTGGTGGCCAGCTGGCCGCTGTCGTTGTCGAGGCGCGCGCTGTAGGCGGTCAGGAACAGGTGCGTACGGTAGCGGTCGATCTTCGGGCGCTCCCTGTCCACCAGGGCGTCCTCGATCGCCACCGGGTGCAGCCCGAACTCCTCCTGCAGCACCGCCAGGTCGTCGTGATCGGGGTCGCGCAGGTCAAGCCAGACCGTGGTCCGCTCGTCGCTGAGGTGGTCGCTGATCTGCTCGACCGAGAAGCCCTCGGCGGCCAGCCGCCCGTCCCGGTAGAGCCGGGTGCGGGCCTGGCACCGGGTCGGCGTGTCACGGCAGATGCTGCTGGCGGCGACCGTGTCCGGGTCGTTGCCGTGGAACGTGACGTCGCGGGTGGTGCTGCTGCCGAGCTGCCCGCCGATCGCACCGCTGCGCGTCTCGGTCCCCGTGCTGATCGCCTGGGTGTCGGTCATGAGATATCCCCTTGGTCTGGATTGCCCGACCAAGGGTCTCACTACTCGGGTGGCGCCCGCGCAGCGGTTGGGATGACGACTGGTTAAGAGCTTCCCTCCCCGCGGGAGATAGACTCCCACCTTGTGAGCAGCGTGGTTACCGGCGACGCGGCGGCGCTCGCGGCCATCCTGGCGGCGGCGCTGCGCGCGGCTGGACTGCCCGCGGGCACCGACCGCAGCGAGCGGCTCGCCCGGGCGGTCACCGTGATGCACGCCGCCACGATCGGCGAGCTGCACGCCTGCGCGCTCGCCACCATGGTGTCGGGACCGAATCAGGTCGACACGTTCGAGCGGGTATTCAACGAGCTGTTCGGGACGGGCGGTCCCGGCGCACGGCCGGCGCCCGCCGTGGTCGCTCCGCAGCCGAACATGATCGCCGAGTCCGCCGCGCCCGCCGGCCCGGACGACGGAGCAGACGCGCGGGCGGCCGAGGCCGGCGAGCTGCCCCCCGACTTGCGCGGGCAGCTTGACGAGGCGCTGGCCGCGGGAGGAGCGGCCGAACAGGACGCCGACCCGGACGGGGAGACCGACGAGGGCACGCCCGCGGTCCGCCGGGTCGCCTCGGTGACCGAGCGGCTGCGCGAGCGGGACTTCGCGCAGCTGTCGCCGGCGGAGCTCGCGCAGCTGGCGACGTTGATGCGGGAGCTGGTCATCGCGGTGCCGCCGCGCCGCACCCGCCGCTACCGCGCCCGTAAGGACGGCACAAGGCTCGACATGCGCCGCACCATGCGGCAGGCGATCAAGACGGGTGGCGAGCCGGTCAGGATCGCCAGGCGCGCGGTCCGCTCCCGGCCGCGGCGGCTCGTCGTGCTCTGCGACATCTCCGGGTCGATGGAACCCTACGCGCGCGCCATCCTCCAGCTGATGTACGTGGCGAGCCGGTCCGCCGGCGCCTTCGGCGGCGGCGGTTCCGGGTTCAGCGGGCCGACGCGGGACGCGGGACGGCCGCGTACGGAGGTGTTCACCTTCGCGACCCGGCTGACCAGGCTGACCCCCTACCTCGCGGCCGCCAGCCCGGAGACGATGCTGGCCAAGGCGGCCGAGGCCGCGCCCGACTGGGCAGGCGGCACCAGGATCGGCGCCGCGCTGCGCGAGTTCAACGACCGCTACGGTGTGCGCGGTATGGCCCGCGGCGCGGTCGTGCTGATCATCTCCGACGGCTGGGAGACCGGCGACCCGGCGCTGCTCGGTGCCCAGCTGGCCCGGCTGCACCGGGTGGCCTACCGGATCGTGTGGGCGAACCCGCGCACCCAGAGCGGCCGTTACCGGCCGGAGGTCGGCGGCATGGCCGCCGCCTGGCCCTACTGCGACGCCGTGGTCAGCGCGCATAACTTCGAGGCGCTCGACGACCTGCTCGCCGCGCTGCGGGCGCCGCGGGTCCACCGCCCGTCGTTCGTGCCGCCTGCGGCCGCGGCCGGGTAGCCCCGGCCGTCGCCGCGTCGCCTGGCCGTGGCCGTGGCCGGGGCCGGGTTGCCCCGGCCACGGCCGGAGCGGTTAAACCGGGCCGCGCGCGGCCGCTTCCTCGAGCCCGCGCCGTACCAGGACCCTGGCGAGGTGCTCGCGGTAGGCCTTGCTCCCGTGGATGTCGGAGCCGGCGGACGTGCCCTCGGCCGCCAGCGCGGCCGCGTCAGGGATCGAGGCGCCCGCGGCGAGGGCGGATTCCACGGCCGCGGCCCGCAGCGGGACCATGCCCATGCTGACCAGCCCGACCGCGCGGCCCTGGACCGCCACGCCCACGATGGCCCAGTCGATGGCCCGCTTGGTGAACTTCTGGAACGACCACGCGGCCGGGCTGGCGGGCTTGGGCACCTGGATCTCGGTGAGCAGCTCGCCTGGCTCGATCGCGGTCTCGAAGATGCCCTTGAAGAACTCAGCGGCCGGCACCGGCCGGCTCCCTGACTCGCCGCGGATCACGAACGTGGCGTCGAGCGCGAGCAGCGCGGCCGGCAGGTCGGAAGCCGAGTCGCCGTGCGCGACCGAGCCGCCGATCGTGCCGCGGTGCCGGACCTGCGGGTCACCGACCTCGCCGGCGGTGTGCGCGAGCAGCGGGATGTCGGCGGCGAGCACCGCTGAGGTGGCCACATCGTGGTGCCTGGTCAGGGCGCCGATCGCGACGTAGGTGCCCTCGTCGCGGATGTAGGCGAGCTCGGTGATCCGCCCGAGGTCGATCAGCACCGCGGGTGAGGCCATGCGCAGCTTCATCAGCGGCAGCAGCGAGTGCCCGCCTGCCAGGTACTTGGCGTCCTCGCCGTGCTCGGCCGCGAGCGCCAGGGCCTCGTCAACCGACGAGGCGCGCACGTAGGTGAAGGAAGGAGGGATCACTGGACGGCCCCCGGGTCGGCAGCGGCGGCCGCGGTGAGCGCCGCCTTGACGATGTTGTGGTAGCCGGTGCACCGGCAGATGTTGCCCTCGAGACCCGACCGCACGTCCGCCTCGGTGGGGGACGGGTTCTCCTTGAGCAGGGACACGAGCGCCATCACCATGCCAGGCGTGCAGTACCCGCACTGCAGGCCGTGCTCGGTGTGGAACGCCCGCTGCACCGGGTGCATCTCGCCCGCGTCGCCGGCGAGCCCCTCCAGGGTGGTGACCGAGTGCCCGTCGGCCTGCGCGGCGAGGACCGTGCAGGATTTGACGGACTGGCCGTCGAGCAGGACCGTGCAGGCGCCGCAGGACGTGGTCTCGCAGCCGATGTTGGTCGCGGTGAGGTTGGCGGTGTCGCGCAGGAAGTGCACCAGCAGCATCCGGTCCTCGACGTCCGCGGTGATTTCCTTGCCGTTGACGGTCAGCTCGACCTTCATTGGGCGCTCGCCTTCTGAATAGCGGTCCACACGCGTTCCGGCGTCATCGGCATGTCGATGTGCCGGACGCCGAGATGGGAAACAGCGTCGATGACAGCGTTGTGCACGGCCGGGGTGGCCCCGATCGTGCCGGCCTCGCCGATGCCCTTGACTCCGAGCGGGTTCACCGGCGTCGGCGTCTCGCTGGTGAGCAGCTCGAAGCTGGGCAGCTCGGCCGCGGTGATCGCCGCGTAGTCGGCCAGCGTCGAGGTCAGCGGGTTGCCGTCGTCGTCGTAGAGAATCTCCTCGCACAGCGCCTGCGCCGCCCCCTGGGCGATGCCGCCGTGCCGCTGCCCGTCCAGCAGGACGGGGTTGAGCGCGGGTCCCGCGTCGTCGGCGGTCACGTGGCGCAGCAGGGTGACCTTGCCGGTCTCGATGTCCACCTCGACGAGCGACAGGTGGCTGCCGAACGGGAACGTCGGCCGGTCGGCCGTGAACCGCACGTTGGCCACGATCAGCCCCTGGTCGGCCGCCGAGGCGACCTGTGACCAGCTCAGCGACTTGTCCGGGTCGCCGACGATGTGCCAGCGGCCTGTCTCGGTATCGAGCACGACGTCGGCCTCGGCCGCCTCGAACAGCTCGGCCGCCGTCCTGGCCGCCTCGTCCTTGACCTCGATGGCCGCCTTCCGCACGGCCGAGCCGCCCAGCTGCAGCGAGCGCGACGCGTAGGTGCCGACGCCCTCGGGGATCAGGTCGGTGTCGCCGTGGATGACCTCGACCTTGTCCATCGGGATGCCGAGCTCGGCCGTCACCAGCATCGCGTACGCGGTGTGGTGGCCCTGGCCGTGCGCGGACGAGCCGGTGTAGACGGTCGCGGTCCCGTCGCCGTGGACCTCGACCTTCGCGGTCTCGCCCGCGCCGGCGTCCGCGGCGGTGATCTCGACGTAGGAGGCCAGGCCGATGCCAAGCTGGCGGGTCTCCCCGGCGTCGCGCCGGCGCCGCTGCTCCGCGCGCAGGTCCGCGTAGCCGGCCGCGTCGAGCACCTTGTCCAGGGCGGACTCGTACTCGCCGGTGTCGTAGGGCGCGCCTGTCTTGGTGACGAACGGGAACTGACCTGGCTGGATGAAGTTGAGCTTGCGCACCGCGGCCGGGTCGACGCCCGCCTCGGCGGCGTACCAGTCGACGACGCGCTCGATCGTGGCGGCGGCCTCAGGACGCCCGGCACCGCGGTAGGCGGCGATGGGCGTCCCGTCGGTGACCACGACCTTGTAGGCGACCTGCACGGCCGGGATGTCGTAGACGCCGGGCGCCATCAGGTTGGTCAGCATCGGCAGGAACCCCGACATCCGCGAATACGCGCCGGTGTCCTGGATGACATCGAGGCGGTAGGCCTTGATGTGCCCGTCCCGGCTGCCGCCGAGCTTGATGTGGTGCCGCTGGGCGCGGCCCTGGGTCATCGCGACCAGGTTCTCGCTGCGGGTCTCCACCCAGCGCACGGGCCTGCCGGTGCGCTTGGCCGCCCACGCGATGACGATCGACTCGCGGTCGACGCCGATCTTGGCGCCGAACCCGCCGCCCACGTCGGGCGCGACCACCCGGATCGCGTCGGGCGGCAGCCCCACCGCTGTCAGTATCAGCCGCGCGAGCTGCGCGTTCTGGGTCGATGTCCAGACCGTGAGCTTCCCGTTGGCCCACGCCGCGGCCGTGGACCTGCCCTCCATGGGCAGGCAGGCGACCCGCTGGTTCACGACATCGCCTTCGACGACCACCTCGCAGCCGTCGAAGATCGAGTCGTCGGTGATGTCGCCGCCGCCCTTGACGCACACGTTCGTGCCCGCGTCGGGAAACAGCAAGGTCTGCCCGGCCAGCGCCGCGTCGATCGACACCACGGCGGGCAGCTGCTCGTAGTCGACGCTGACCAGCTCGGCGGCGTCCTCGCCCTGGTAGGTGCTGTCAGTCAGCACCAGCGCGACCGGCTCGCCCACGAACCGCACCCGGTCCACCGCCAGCAGCGGCTCCGACCACACGCCGCCAAGCGGCATCGGGCCCTCGGGCGGCGGCGCTCCCTCGGGCAGCGGCTCGGGTGGCGGCGGCACCGGCAGGTCGTCCAGGTCCGCCGCCGTCAGCACCGCGACCACCCCCGGCTGCGCGAGCGCGTCGGTCGTGTCGATGCCGGCGATCAGCGCGTGCGCCACCGTCGACCGGACGAACGTGGCGCGCACCGCCCCGGCCAGCTCTGGCTCGCGCAAGTCGTCCACGTACACGCCACCAGAAGTCAGCAGCCGCGGATCCTCCGTACGGATCACCCGCGTGCCTAGAATGCTCATTTATCCTCCGCAGAAACGGCCTTGACCGCGAACTTACACCTATCCGCGAACGATCTTCCAGCTGCGCGGCAGGCAAAGGCGAAGTCCTGTTTTCTGGGCAAACCCCAAGCTGAGAAGCCTCCCCGAGTTGTCACAATGTGACTTCCGATAAAGTCCGGTCGTCACAATGAGACTTCTGGAAAAAGTTAATTCCGCCCGCTCGATGCCGCCAGTTTTTCTGCTCGCAGAGGTGTTGCCCGGCGTGACGATAAGGGAAAGATGGGCCTCATGAGCCCTGTTTCGCGCGGATTCCACCGCAGGCGCCAGGAGCCGGCTGAGAACGCGGGCCGGGTGCCGCCCGGCCAGTACGTGACCAGGGACTTCCCGGTGCTCTCGGCCGGGCCGACCCCGCACACCCCGCTGGAGAACTGGAGTTTCTCGGTCGGCCGGCCCGGGCGGCAGAAGACATGGAGCTGGGCCGAGTTCCGCGCACTGCCGAGCCAGGAGGTAACGGTTGACATCCACTGCGTGACGAAGTGGAGCAAGCTCGACACGGCCTGGCAGGGCGTGTCCGTGGACACCCTGCTGGACGTGGCTGGCCATGACGGCCCGTTCGCGCTGGCCCACTGCGACGGCGGGTATACCACGAACCTGCCGGTCGAGGACCTGACCGGCGACAAGGCGTGGGTGGTCTACGGCTACGGCGGGCAGCCGCTTGAGCCCGAGCACGGCGGCCCCGCGCGGCTGCTTGTCCCGCACCTGTACTTCTGGAAGAGCGCCAAGTGGGTGCGGAGCCTGGAGCTGCGCGACACTAACGACCCTGGCTTCTGGGAGAACTACGGCTACCACATCTACGGAGACCCATGGCGGGAACAGCGGTACGCGGGCGACTGAACTGGCAGGTCGCCAAGGTCGGCGCGGTGGCCGCCGAGACCACGTCGGTGCGGACGATATCGCTTGACGTGCCAGACTGGCCCGGTCACCAGGCCGGGCAACACCTGGACGTGCGACTGACGGCCGAGGACGGTTACGTAGCGGAGCGGTCCTACTCGATCGCGTCCGCGCCTGGTGAGCCGGCCGCGATCACCGTGGAGCGGCTCGACAACGGCGAGGTCTCGCCGTATCTCACCGATGACCTCCGGGTGGGCGACGATCTTGAGCTGCGCGGGCCAATCGGCGGCTACTTCGTCTGGGAGCCTGCCGACGGCGGGCCGCTCCTCCTGCTCGCCGGCGGCTCGGGAATCGTGCCGCTGCGGTCGATCCTCCGGCACCGCGAGCGCACGGGAAGCGCCGTCCCGGTCCGCTTGCTCTACTCGTCCCGCACGCTAGACGACGTGATCTACCGCGGCGAGCTTGACCAGCCCGCCGCTGGCGTGGAAGTCATGCACACGCTGACCAGAGGCCAGCCGCCCGGCTGGTCCGGCTACGCGCGCCGCGTCGACGCCGCGATGCTCGAAGAGGTGGCGTGGCCTTCTGACAGCATGCCGCTTGCCTACGCCTGCGGGCCGACCAGCTTCGTGGAAGCGGTCTCACAGGCGCTGGTGCAGGCCGGCTACCCGCCGGAGCGGGTGAAGACCGAGCGGTTCGGCGCTACGGGAGGAACGTGATGGACGAACTCGACGGGAATGCCATCGGAGGGCTGCTCCAAGAAGTTTTCGGCACCGAGATGACCGCCGCCGCCACCGTCTGCGGAAACTGCGGCGACACCGGGCAGGTGGCTGGCCTCGCCGTTTACCTGAGGGCGCCCGGCACCGTCGTCCGGTGCCGCTCCTGCGACAACGTCCTGATGGTTTTTGTCAGGAGGCACAACCGGGTATGCGTCGATCTCCAGGGCCTTGCGTCCCTTGGCTGACAGCCGTCCCGTACATCCCGCTCGTGTTTACTAATTCTCAATGATTACAGTGTTACGCTGTAATCATGAGTGAACCGCCTACGTTGTACGACTGGGCGGGGGGCCGCGAAGCGATCGCCCGCCTGATTGACGCCTTCTATGACCGTGTCGAGAGCGACGACCTGCTCAGCCCGTTTTTCCCCGGCGGAGTCAGCGCGGCGCACCGGGAGCACGTGACCACGTGGTGGTGCGAGGTCTTCGGCGGCCCCGATGACTACACGCAGCGGCTCGGCGGGTACCCGGCCATGCTGGCACACCACCGGGACCTGGGCATCACACCCGCGCAGCGGTTCCGCTTCGCGTCGCTGATGAGCCTGGCGGCCGACGACGCGGAACTCCCCGGTGACCCGGAGTTCCGGGGCGCCCTGGTCGGCTACCTCGAATGGGGGACGCGGCTGGCCATGCACAACTCCCAGCCGGGAGCTGACGTCGTGCAGCAGGCGCCGGTGCCCCGCTGGGGATGGGGCGTGGCGCCGCCGTACCAGCCCTGACTGCCGCGTCGTCCCCGTGTGGAGGTCGGCTGGCTGTCGCGCTGGCTGGTCGGCACGCGCTCAGAACTCGACCGTCAACGCGCCGACGTCTGCGACGTGCTCGCCGCCGCCCGGGCGCGGGCAGGTGACCTAGCCGGAGCGGCCCAGGCGCGGCATCCATCCGTCGGCGGCCGGGGCGCAGCAGACGGAGTCGGGTGCTTTGTCGAGGGTGTCGGCGTCGCTTTTGACGACGTAGACCTCCCAGGGCTCGTCGCCGGGGCCGGTGACCCAGACCTTGTCCTGGACGGCGTAGCAACAGGCGGTGTCTTCCTCGGTGGCGGTCGGCAGGCCCCCGGCGGCCAGGCGGGCGGTCGCGGCGGTGACCTCGTCGGTGGTCTCGACTTCGACGCCGAGGTGGTCCATCCGGGTCGGCTCGCCGGGCGTGCCTTGGATCAGGACGAGCTTGAGCGGCGGCTCGGTGATGGCGAAGTTGGCGTAGCCAGGGCGGCGCTTGGCGGGCTCGGCGCCGAAGAGCTTGGCGTAGAAGGCGACGGAGCCTTCGAGGTCGGCGACGCGGAGCGCGAGCTGGACACGGAACATCAGGTTTCTCCTTGTGAGGCAGAGTTCTGAACTCTGATTAAAGAGATCTCTAATTAGATTGCTAGGTCAGTTTGCGCTACTGCTTAAAGATGTGTCAACTTAGAGAGGTGGTTAATCAGAACCTGCTGCCGGCGATCCAGCCCGACGCGGGCGACTGCTGTGCGCCGCTGGCGCGCGAGCCGCTCCCGCAGTCAGGTGCGGACGAGCTTGCGCCGCTGTTCAAGGCGGTCGCTGACCCGGTACGGCTGCGGCTGCTATCGCTGATCGCCTGCCACGACGGCGGGGAGTCGTGCGTGTGCGACCTGTTGGACGCGTTCGACATGACCGCGCCGTCGGTCAGTTACCACCTGCGTATCTTGCGGGAAGCGGGGCTGGTCAGCTCGGAGCGGCGCGGCACCTGGGTCTACTACCGGGTCAACCCGGACGTGATGGCACGGATGTCAGCGGTCCTGGTCCCGGGCACCTCGGCCGCTGCGGGCTGAGTAATTATCGCGGCGGACAGTCGCGGCCCCAGTTTGCTGAGATGCGAGCCCCGCGGAGGAACGTCATGGCCGAGCAGCCGCCGTCGCGCGCCTGGTCCGCGGACTATGAGCGCGGACAGCCGGCGTCACCCGGGTTCGAGGTCCGGCCGATGCAGGCCGCCGATGCCAGTGCGGTGCTCGCGATCTACCAGGCGGGCCTGGACACCGGGCAGGGCAGCTTCGAGACCGAGGCGCCGGCCTGGGACGTGTTCGACGCGGCAAAGCTCAGCGAGCACCGGTACGTCGCCGTCGATGCCGGCCTGGGGCAGGTTGCCGGGTGGGTCGCTGTGTCCCCGGTGTCGTCGCGGGCTGTATACGCCGGGGTGGTAGAGCACAGTGTCTACGTCGGTCCCGGTTACCACCGCCGGGGGATCGGCTCGCTGCTGCTGCGCGCGCTGATCGCCTCGTCGGAGGCGGCCGGGATCTGGACGATCCAGAGCAGCATCTTCCCGGAGAACACCGCGAGCCTGCGCCTGCACCAGCAGGCGGGGTTCCGGGTGGTCGGCGTGCGGGAGAGGGTCGGCTGCCACTACGGCCGGTGGCGGGACACAGTCCTGATCGAGCGCCGGAGCACTACCGCCGGCACCGGGTAACGCGGGCACGGCGTGTCCCGCCAGCTGGGGGCCAGGGTCGCCTGCGGGCTTTCAGCCGCCAGGGGTGCGCAGCGCATCCCTGAGCGCCGACAGGGCACCGGGTACGACACGGTAGTAGGCCCACTTGCCCCGCTGCTCGCGCGTGACGAGGCCGGCCTCGACGAGCTGCTTCATGTGGTGGGAGACAGTCGGCTGGGCCAGCCCGACCGGCGCGGTGAGGTCGCAGATGCATGCCTCGCCGCCGTCGGCGGCTGCGATCAGTGACATCAGCCGGACACGGTGCCGGTCGCCGAGGGCGCGGAATACCCGCGCAAGGCGCTCGGCCGCGCCGTCGTTAAGCACACCACCCGTCAGCGGTGAGCAGCAGGCGGCCAGGTCGCTGCTGAGGAGTGGCAGTGCCGGCGACGTCATGGCCTCATCCTAACCGAACCGATTGACAACTCTCGATGCATCGAGCATAGTCGATGCATCGAGAAAAGTGAATGGGAGGAATCCGGGATGGACGGTCTGCCTGTCGCCGTGATCGGGGCCGGCCCGCTGGGGCTCGCCGCGGCGGCGCACCTGCTGGAGCGCGGCCTGGAGCCGCTGGTGCTGGAGGCCGGGGACGGCCCCGCGTCCGCGGTGACGGAATGGGGGCACGTCAGGCTGTTCTCGCCGTGGCCCGAGCTTGTGGACAAGGCCGCCGCGCGCCTGCTCGAGCCGTCCGGCTGGACCGCCCCGGCCTCGGGGTACCCGACCGGCGGGGAATGGGCGGCCCGGTACCTGCGCCCGCTCGCGGGTGCGCTGGGCGGCCGGGTCCGGTACGGCACCCGGGTGTCGGGGGTGTCGCGGAAGGGCCGTGACCGGCTGGCCAGCATCGGCCGCGAGGGCCGGCCGTTCACCGTGCACGTGACCGGGCCCGGCGGCGAGGAGCGGCTGGAGGCACGGGCGGTGATCGACGCGTCGGGCACCTGGCGGCTGCCGAGCCCGGCCGGCGCTGACGGCCTGCCCGCCCTGGGCGAGCGGGCTGCCGCGGATCTGATTCGCTATCAGATCCCGGACACCGCCGCCCCGGAGCCGTTCGCGGGCAGGCACACGGTCGTGGTCGGCAGCGGGCACTCCGCGGCGACCGCGGTCATCGAGCTGGCCCGGATCGCCGCAGCCCGCCCGGGGACGAAGATCACCTGGGTACTGCGCCGGGGCGTCACCAGCGGCACGTTCGGCGGGGGCGCCGCCGATGAGCTGCCCGAGCGCGGGGCGCTCGGCATCCGTGCCCGCCGCGCCGTCGAGGACGGCCTCGCGGACCTGGTGACCGGGTTCCGAACGCAGGAGGTCCGCCGCGATGCGGCCGGCCGCGCGGTGCTGGTATCCGAGGACGGCCGGGAGCTGGCCGCAGCGGACTCGGTGGTAGTGCTGACCGGCTTCCGGCCTGACCTGTCATTCCTGACGGAGATGCGCCTGGACCTGGACCCGGTGCTCCAGGCGCCGCGGAAGATCGCGGACGGGATCGACCCGAACGTGCACTCATGCGGCACGGCCACCCCGACCCTCGCGCGAGACCTGGCGCACCCGGAGCCGGGCCTGTTCCTGGTGGGGATGAAGTCTTACGGGCGGGCGCCGACGTTCCTGGCGATGACCGGGTACGAGCAGGTCCGCAGCGTCGCCGCCGAGCTGGCCGGCGACCACGAGGCCGCCGCCCGCTCGGAGCTGGTGCTGCCGGACACGGGGGTTTGCAGCGGAGGGGGACTGTCCGACGACGCGGACGGCGCCGCTGGCGGGGGTTGCTGCGCGCCCGCGCCGCAGCTGCTGCGGATCGGCTCCGCGCCGGCCGGCGCTTAGCCTGCGGGACGGGCCGGGATGGTGACAGCACCCGTCGCCGGGAACGCGCCCCATCCGCCCGTCAGCGCAGACGCCGAAGGCGCCTGCGAACTTGTCCGGCGGTCAGGCGGCGGGCTCCAGGCGCGGCGCGAGGAACCCGACGCGGCGGCCTAGCTCGGCCAGCGCCGCGTCGAAGCTGCCCGGGTCGCCGGCCGGGACCGGGTCCGGGACCGACCAGTGCACGGCCGCGAGTTCTCCGAGTTCCTCGTGCGCCATGTCGCACACCGTGACTACCAGGTCGCCGTCCTGGAGGACGTCGGTAACGCGGCAGGGCTGCACCAGCGGGAGCGGCAGACGGTGGCGCCGGGCGGCGGCGATGGCGCCGGGGTCGATCGCGCTGGCCGGGCGGGTGCCGGCCGACGCGGCGGGGACTTGGCTGGCCTGCCGCCACAGTGCCGCCGCCAGGTGCGAGCGGGCTGAGTTCGCGGTGCACACGAACAGCACCCGCCGCACGGTGCGGCTCGCCGGGCGCGCCAGGGCGTCCAGCGCGCCCGGGACCAGGCGCAGGTAGGCGCGCCGCCGGTCGCCCTCGGACCGGTGCCGCGCCACGATCCCGGCCTCCTCAAGCACCCGCAGGTGATGCGCGAGCAAGTTCGACGCCATGCCGAGCAGGCCCGCCAGTTCCGAGGGGGACGCGTCCCCCTCGCCGAGTACATCGGTGATCGCCAGGCGCGCCGGATCGGCCAGCGCCGCGTGCACTGCCGCCCGCCTGACCAGACTGCCATCTTGATCAATGTTCATTGACTCAATCTTGACTGAGGTAACTATGGGTGTCAAGATGCCGTCGTGAGCAGACCACCGCTAACCGAGTCCGTCCCCCTGCCGCGCCGCCTGGCAGCGGAGTTCCTCGGCAGCGCCTTCCTCGCGGCGGTCGTCGTCGGGTCCGGCATTGCCGCACAGCGTCTCTCGCCGGGCGATACCGGGCTGGAACTGCTGGAGAACGCCGCAGCGACCGCTGTCGGCCTGTTCGCGATCATCTTGATGTTCGGGCCGGTGTCCGGCGCGCACTTCAACCCGGTCGTCTCGTTCGCCGACGCTGCGCTCGGCGGGATGTCCTGGCGTGGCGCCGCCGCCTACCTGCCCGTACAGGTCGCCGGGTGCGTGACCGGGGCGGTCACGGCCAACGTGATGTTCGGCGGGGCGGCGGTGTCGATCTCGGTCAAGCACCGGGCGAGCGGCCCGCATGCCCTGTCGGAGGTGATCGCGACCGCCGGACTGCTGCTGGTGATCTTCGCCCTGGCGCGCAGCGGCCGGACGGCCAGTGCGCCGGCGGCGGTCGGCGCCTACATCGGCGCCGCGTACTGGTTCACGTCCTCGACCAGCTTCGCCAACCCGGCGATCACCGTCGGCCGCATGTTCTCCAACACGTTCGCCGGGATCGCGCCGTCCTCGGCCCCCGTCTTCATCGCCGCCCAGATCGGCGGCGGGATCGCCGGAGTGCTGCTGATCAAGCTCCTTTACCCCGCGCTGACCCCCGCCCAGGCCGCCGGCGCCGTCCTCCCGCACGCGGCCGGAGACAGCCGCAACGGGCAAGGGGCGCAGGTGCCCTCAGGCCCGGCAGACATCCGCTAACGGAAGGTACCCAGTCATGCACATCGTTGCCATCGGCGGGAGCGACGCCGGGATCAGCGCGGCCCTGCGCGCCCGCGAGGTCGACCCGGCCGCGGAGGTCACCGTGGTGGTGGCCGACGCCTACCCGAACTTCTCCATCTGCGGCATCCCCTACTACGTCTCCGGGGAAGTCACCCACTGGCGCAACCTCGCTCACCGCACCATCGGCGAGCTGGAAGCGGCCGGGATGCGGGTGCGGCTCGACACCACCGCCCGCCACGTCGACGTGCCAGGCCGCAAGCTGCTCGTCACCGGCCCCGGCGGCACCGAGGACGTCATCGCCTACGACCAGCTCGTCATCGGTACCGGCGCCGTCCCGGCCCGCCCGCCGGTCGCTGGGCTGGACGAGCTGGGACCCGACGACGGGGTCCACCTGCTCCACTCGATGGGCGACACCTTCGCCGTCATGCGGACCCTGGAGCAGACTGCCCCGGCCAACGCGGTCATCGTCGGCGCCGGGTACGTGGGCCTGGAAATGGCCGAGGGACTCACCGCCCGCGGGCTGGCCGTCACCCAGATCGAGCGGCTCCCCGAGGTCCTGCCGACCGTCGACCCGGAACTTGGCGCCCTCGTCCGCGTCCAGCTGGAAGAGCACGGCGTGACCGTGATGACCGGCACCGGCGTCCACGCCGTCCGCAAGGCCGGGGCCGGGGCGCCCGGACGGCTGCGCGTCAGTGCCGTCGGCAGCGGCGGCGAGCCGGTCGTCCGCCACGCCGACCTCGTCCTGGTCGTCGTCGGCGTCCGCCCCGAGACCAGCCTCGCCGCCGACGCCGGGGCCACCCTCGGTGCAAAGGGCGCGATCGAAGTCGACCGCGGGATGCGGACCGGGCTGCCGGACGTCTACGCCGCCGGGGACTGCGCCATTACCCGCCACCGGCTGCTCGGCGAGACCTGGCTGCCGCTCGGCACCACCGCCCACAAGCAGGGCCGCGTCGCCGGGGACAACGCAGCCGGCGGGCACCGCGAGTTCGCCGGAAGCCTGGGCACCCAGGTCGTGAAGATCTTCGAGAACGCCGCCGCCCGCACCGGGCTCCGCGACCGCGAAGCCGCAGCGGCCGGGTTCGACCCGGTCACCATCGGCTCCGAGGCCGATGACCATAAGGCCTATTACCCGGGCAGCCACCGCATCAGCATGCGGTTCACCGGCGACCGCGCCACCGGACGGCTAATCGGCGTCCAGCTGTTCGGGCACAAGCACGCCGAGATCGCCAAGCGCGTCGACATCGCCGCCGCCGCGATCTACCACGGCATGACCGTCGACGAAGTCAGCGACCTGGACCTGTCCTACACCCCGCCGCTCGGCTCCCCCTGGGACGCCGTCCAGCAAGGCGCCCAGACCTGGACCCGCCAAGTCGGACCCAGATAACCAGCCACCGCACGGTGAGGACGGCAACGATGCCGAACCCGTCCTCGCGCCCCGCAGGGCACGCCTCGCACCGCTCCTGCCGGCCGCGGCCGGCGTACCCGGCCAGCTATATTCGGCTCACAGCCGGATTGCCCTCGCTTGGCACCCGTCGGTGACGGCGCGAATTCTCGCCGGACACCGGGCAACGCAGCCAATGATTGCGTTTGTAAATTGCTGGTTGCGCCGCAGGGCGGACCGACAGGTACATTCCGATCGCAGAAGGCGGCATGCGATGAATTTCGCGGATAGCCGCCGTCACAATGTCGATGGGCGCGCGGTAGGACCGTATGTGGCGGGGAGTTCCTGGTCGCGGAGCCATGGCTTGCTGGACGCGAGGGGAGAGGTAGTGACTGGAGTACGGGTGCTAGCCGGTACGCGCAAGGGCGCGTTCATCTTGACCTCGGACGGCAAAAGGGAACGCTGGGAGGTCAGCGGGCCTTATTTCGCCGGCTGGGAGGTCTATCACCTGAAGGGATCGCCCGCCGATCCGGGCCGGCTGTACGCGTCGCAGTCAAGCGGCTGGTCGGGACAGGTGATACAGCGTTCCGACGACGGCGGTGCGACCTGGGAGCCGGTGGGCAACCAGTTCCCCTACGACGGAACGCCCGGCACCCACCAGTGGTACGACGGCACGCCGCATCCCTGGGAGTTCGCCCGGGTCTGGCATCTCGAGCCGTCGCTGGACGACCCGGATACCGTCTGGGCCGGGGTCGAGGACGCGGGGCTGTTCCGGTCCCGCGACGGCGGCCGGAGCTGGCACGAACTGCCGGCCCTGCGCGGCCATCACACCGGGCCGTCCTGGCAGCCGGGCGCGGGCGGGATGTGCCTGCACACGATCCTGCTCGACCCGTCCGCCCCGGGCCGGATGTTCGCCGCGATCTCGGCCGCGGGCGCCTTCCGGTCCGACGACGCGGGCCAGAGCTGGCGGCCGATTAACCGCGGTCTGCAGTCCGAAGGCATTCCTGACCCGGATGCTGAAGTCGGGCACTGCGTGCACCGGATCGCACAGCACCCGGCCCGGCCGCAGGTGCTGTTCATGCAGAAGCACTGGGACGTCATGCGCAGCGACGACGGAGGCGAGTCGTGGCGCGAGATCAGCGGGAACCTGCCGACCGATTTCGGGTTCCCCGTCGATGTCCATGCCCACGAGCCGGACACGGTGTACGTGGTCCCGATTACCAGTGACGCCGAGCACTACCCGCCCGACGGGAAGCTGCGGGTCTACCGCAGCCGGACCGGCGGCGATGAGTGGGAGCCGCTGACCAAGGGCCTGCCGCAGGAGCACTGCTACGTCAACGTGCTGCGCGACGCGATGGCCGTGGACTCCCTCGACTCGTGCGGCATTTACTTCGGCACAACCGGCGGCCAGGTCTATGCCTCGGCCGACTCCGGTGACAGCTGGGCGCCGATCGTCCGCGACCTTCCCGCCGTGCTGTCGGTTGAGGTTCAGACGCTGCCATGATCCGCGTCATCCTGCCCGCCCACCTGCGCTCCCTGGCCGGCATTGACGGCGAGGTGCGGCTGGATATCGCCGGCGCGGTGACACAGCGGTCGGTGCTGGACGCGCTCGAAGCCCGCTACCCGGCCCTGCGCGGGACCATCCGTGCCCACGGCGGCGGCCCGCGACGGGCGTTCATCCGGTTCTTCGCCTGCGAACTCGACCTTTCCCACGAGCAGCCAGACGCGCCGCTGCCCGCGTCCGTCGCCGCGGGAACTGAGCCGTACCTCATCGTCGGCGCCATGGCCGGCGGCTAGCGGCCCGCGCGTCATTCCGTGCGCGTCATCGGGCGGGCGGGAATCCCGTCGCGGTGAGGTGCGCGGTTATCAGCCCGGCGCAGCCAGCGGGATCCTCGAACCACGGGCCGTGCCCGCCCGGGACCTCATGAAGCGCCGCTCCGGGGATCTTGGTCACGGAGGGACGGGCCTGAGCGGGGGAGAGGAACGGGTCCCCGGTCCCAATGCAGAACATCGCCGGCGCGGTGATCTGACTGAGCTCGCGATCGGTCAGGACGCTTTCTGGCCGGGGCCGGCGGAACGTGTTGATCGCGTGCATAAGCGAGGCGACGGTCGCGGCGTTGCCCTCGCGGCGCCCGGCCAGGCGGAGCACATCGACCAGCGCATCGGGCGCGGCCGCGGCGGCAGCGGGGCTGAGACCCTGGCCCAGCAGGCCGCGGTACACCGGACGCGGCGTGGGGGCGCGCAGCGCGGCCTGGCCAAGTACCGGCACGGTCAGCAGCGACAGCGGCATCCGGACGGTGACGCCGGGCAGTGCTACCGCGGGCTCGCCGATGGCCGCCAGCGACGCGATCCGGCCCGGCCGCGCGGCGGCGTACCAGAGCGCGAACATGCCGCCCAGTGAGTGGCCGACAACCGGTGCGGCGCTGAGGCCGAGCGCGTCCAGCAGGTCGTCCATCATGTCCAGGGTGGGTTCCCTGACAGCGCCGGGCCGGTAGGCCGCTGGTCCTGACAGGCCGTGGCCGGGCAGGTCGACCAGCAGGGCCCGGTACCCGGCGAGGTCAGCGAGCAACGGTGCCCACACAGCGGCGGCCAGGCTCACCCCGTGCAACATGACCAGAGGCGGGCCCGTTCCGACGGCAAGCACCCGCAGGCGAACGTTCGCGTGGGCAAGATCGAAGAACGACTCCTCAGGCCGCAAGCCGCTGTCAGCGAACAGCCGCGTCTCGGCCTGCCTGATCGCGTGCTCGAGTTCCATCCGCTGCCTTCCTGCTGGCCGTCTGACCTTTCCCTAGCCATACCCCGTTACCGGTGCGCGTGCCAACGGCGCAGGCTCGGGCTGGGGCGGGTCGCCGCTGAGAGGCGGGCCAGGCGCGGGATCTTGACGAGCTCGGTTGCGGCCCGCAATAAGCGTTGCGTCGCCTGACGGGCGGGTACCCGCCCGGCTAGCGTGACCTGGTGCCGGGCTCTGGTTGGAGTGAGATCGCGGCCCTGGCCGCGGCGTTCGCCGTCGCGCTGGCGGCCACTCCGGCGGGCATCTCGGGGGCGGTGCTGCTGCTGCCGTTCCAGGTCAGCGTGCTTGGTACGCCGACCCCGGCCGTGACCCCCACCAACCTGCTCTATAACGTCGTGGCGACGCCGGGCGCGCTGTACCGCTACTGGCGGCAAGGGCAGCGGGGCGGCCGGCTGGCCATGGTGCTGACATCCGGGACGCTGCCCGGTGTCATCGCCGGGTCGGTGATCCGCGTCGAGCTGCTACCAGGATCGCGGGACTTCGACCTGGTCATCGCCGCCGTCCTGATCCCGCTTGGCGGCTGGCTGTCACTGAGCAGGCCGCCCCGCGCGGCAGATCAGGGCCGCCGGGCACGGCGCATCCCGGTTCCGTTGCTTGCGGTCCTGGCCGCCGCCGTTGGCTGCGTCGGCGGCATCTACGGGATCGGGGGCGGCTCGATCCTGGCGCCCGTCCTGATCGGCTCGGGCCGCAAGCCGTCCGAGGTCGCCCCCGCCGCCCTGGCCGCCACGTTCGTGACCTCAGTGGCGGGCGTGATCACCTTCACGATCCTGTCCGTGCACCAGCACGGCTCCGTAGCGCCCGACTGGCCAACCGGCGTCGCTCTGGGCGCCGGCGGCCTGGCCGGCGCCTACACGGGGGCCCGCCTTCAGTCCCGCATGCCCGATCACCTCATCCGCCGCCTAGTCGGCATCCTGGTCATCGCCATCGGCGCCCGGTACCTGTGGACCGCGTTGAGCTGAAGGCATCTTTGCGGCCTACGACCGGCCCAGGCGGGTCCGGGCCGGCTGACTGCCTGCCAGGTCCGTCAGGAAGCGCATCGTGGCCTTCGTCGCCGCGGACCGCCACAGCAGCAGCGTGCGGTCGAACCCCGTGGCCGCGCGCAGCTGGTCGTCGAGGGCGGCCGCGACGGGGAGCAGCCGCTCGGCCTGTGCGCGTACCAGGGGACTGGCGTCGGCTCCGGTCCTGTCGTGCAGCGCCAGTTTGACCATCAGCTCGGACCGGACATCCCGGGGGTGCTCCACCGGGCTGTCCAGCCAGGCCTGCGCGGCGGCCGCTCCAGCCCGGGTGACCTCGCAGCGCGTCCGAACGGGCCCCTGGCTTGACCGCTCCTCCGCGGTCCGGATCAGCCCCTGGACTTCGAGCCGCTTCAGGGCGAGGTACACCGTCGGCTTGGAAACCCACCAGATCTGGCCGAGGCGGCCGTCGCGCGCCAGCAGCCCGGCCAGCACGAGGCCGTAGGTCGGTCCCTCGCGGACCAGGCACAGCAGCGTCCATTCGGCCAGCGACAGCCCGGCCCCGCCGGCCCCCGTGTCACCGGGCTGCCCCGCGCCAGGGTGCTGGTCGTCGGCGACGGCCATGATCCTGAGTCAGACTCCCGCGGCGGCGGCCAGCGCCCTCCCGGTCAGCACGCGGGCCAGGTGCCGCCGGTAATCAGGCGCGCCGTGCAGGTCGCCGGGCGGGCTGGTGCCCTCGTCCGCATGAGCGGCGGCCGCCCGCAGCGCGTCCCGGCTGGCCTCGACGCCGGCGGCCGCCCGCTCCGCCGCGGCGGCCCGGACCGGGACCGTGCCCATGTTGGTGAGCCCGATCCTGGCTTCCGCGACCGAGCCGTTGGAGCGGCGGACCAGCGCCGCCACGCCGACGGTCGCCCACGACTGCGCGGTGCGGTGAAACTTCTCGTAACGGAAACCCCAGCCGGGCCCGAGCTTGGGCACCCGGATCCCGGTCAGGATCTCATCGGGACGCAGGCTCGAGGTCAGGTAGTCGAGGAAGAAGTCAGCCGCCGGGATCTCCCGCGCGCCGCCCGGCCCCTGGGCGATCAGGACGGCGTCCAGGGCCAGCGCCACGGCGGGCAGGTCGCCGGCCGCGTCGGCGTGCACCAGCGCGCCGCCCAGGGTGCCGCGGTGCCGGACCGCCGGGTCGGCGACGGTACCTGCGGCCTGCGCCAGCAGGCCGCAGTGCGCGGCCACCAGCGGGTCACGGACGATCTGGTAGTGCGTGGTCCGCGCCCCGATCAGCAGCGCGCCGCCGACGTCGGTCACGCCGCGGAGCTCGTCAAGGCCGCCCACGTCGACCAGCAGCTCAGGGAACGCCAGCCGCAGCCGCAGCAGCGGCAGCAGGCTCTGACCCCCGGCGATGACCTTCGCGTCGTCGCCGCCGCCCGCGAGCGCGCTGACCGCCTCCGTCAGCGAGCCCGGGCGGACGTAGTCGAACTTCGCCGGGATCATGCCGCTCCTCCGTCGCTGCCCTGCGGGCTGTTGCCCTGGGTCTGGTCGCTCTGCCTGGCCGCGTGCTGCTCGGCCTCGCTGCCGGCCGGGTTGCCCAGGGCGGTCTGGATCGCGCGCCAGACCCGCTCGGGAGTGCACGGCATCACCACGTCGTCGATCCCGTACGGGCTGAGCGCGTCGACGATGGCGTTGACGACGGCCGGAGTCGAGGCGATCGTGCCCGCCTCGCCGACGCCCTTGACCCCGAGCCGGTTGGCCGCCCGGCTCTCGGTCCGGCCGGTGACATACGACGGCAGGTCAGACGCCGACGGGACCAGGTAGTCGGCCAGGGTCGAGGTGACCAGGTTGCCGTCGTCGTCGTAGACCGCCTCCTCGTACAGTGCCTGCGCGATGCCCTGGGCCAGGCCGCCGTGCACCTGGCCCTCGACGATCAGCGGGTTGACGACGGTCCCGATGTCGTCGACGCAGACGTAGGAGCGGATCTTGACGAAGCCGGTCTCCGTGTCGACCTCCGTCGCGCACAGGTGCGTGCCGTGCGGGAAGGAGAAGTTGTCCGGGTCGTAGGTGGCGTCGGCGTCGATCGTCGGTTCCACGCCGTCGGGCAGGTTGTGCGCGGCGAACGTCGCCAGCGCGATCTCGCCGATCGTGACGCCCTTGTCCGGGTCGCCGCGGACCTGGAAACGGCCCGGGGTCCACTCCAGGTCAGCGGGGGACGCCTCGAGTACCGCCCCCGCGATCACCCGGGCCTTCTCGACGACTTTGTCGCAGGCCGAGACCAGGGCCATGCCGCCGACCGCGAGCGACCGCGAGCCGTAGGTGTCCATGCCCTTGGGCGAGACCTGAGTGTCGCCGTGCAGCACGCGGATGTCCTCGAACGGGACGCCGAGCTGGTCGGCGACGATCTGGCTCCAGGCCGTCTCGTGTCCCTGGCCGTGCGCGCTTGACCCGGTGACGACCTCGACCTTGCCCGTGGGCAGCATCCTGATCGACGCCTGCTCCCAGCCTCCGGCCCCGTAGGCCAGCGAGCCGAGCACCCGGGAGGGCGCCAGGCCGCACATCTCGGTGAAGGTCGACACGCCGATACCGAGCTGCACCGGGTCCTTGCTCGCCCGCCGCATTTCCTGTTCCTCGCGGAGCCCGTCGTAGTCGAACAGGTCCTTCGCCTTGGCCGTGGCCGCCTCGTAGTTGCCCGAGTCGTACGTCAGGCCGGCGATCGTCGTGTAGGGGAATTCCTCGTGCCTGATCCAGTTGCGCTCACGCAGTTCGAGCGGGTCCATCTCCAGCTCGGTGGCGAGCGCGTCCATGATCCGCTCGATCGCGAACGTCGCCTCGGGCCGCCCCGCGCCGCGGTAGGCGTCGGTCGGCATCTTGGTGGTGAAGACGCCGGTGCACTTGAAGGAGTAGGCGTCCATCTTGTAGATGGACGGGAACATGAACGCCCCGAGCAGCGGCACCCCGGGCGTGACCAGCATGAGGTAGGCGCCCATGTCGGCCAGCAGGTCGACGTCGAGCCCGCGGATGCGGCCGTCGCGGTCGGCCGCGATTGTGATCCGCTGCCACTGGTCGCGGCCGTGGTGCACGGTCATGTTGCCCTCGCTGCGGGTCTCGGTCCACTTGACCGGGCGGCCGAGCTTGCGGGCGATCAGCACCGCCAGCACCTCTTCGGCCGTGACCTGCAGCTTGGACCCGAACCCGCCCCCGACGTCGGGCGCGATGACCCGCAGGTTCTGCTCCGGTATGCCGGTCACCAGGGCGAGCATCACCCGCAGGATGTGCGGGATCTGGGTCGCCGACCAGAGGGTGAACTCCCCGCCCACGCAGGAGCAGACCACCGAGCGCGGCTCCATCGCGGCCGGGATCAGCCGCTGCTGCCGGTAGACGCGTTCGAGCACCACCGGCGCGTCGCGGAACGCGGCCTCCAGGTCACCGCTGGCGAACGGCCACACGAAGCTCTTGTTGCCGGCCTCGTGGACCTTGGGCGAGTCCGGGTCGAGGGCGGTCCTGATGTCGAGCACCGGCGGGAGCGGCTCGTAGTCGATCTCGATGGCGGCCAGGGCGTCGGCCGCGGCGTAGCGGTCGCGGGCCACCACGCAGGCGACGGCTTCCCCGACGTAGCGCACCTCGTCGACCGCCATCGGCGGGTGCGGCGGGATCACGATGTCCGGCGTGACCGGCCAGGCGCACGGCAGGCTGCCCTGCTCGGCCGCGAAGTCCGCGCCGGAGTAGGCCGCGATCACCCCGGGCTCGGACCGGGCCGCGCTGACGTCCACCGAGGTGATCCGGGCATGCGCGTACGGGCTGCGCAGGAAGGCCACGTGCAGCATGCCAGGCAGCCTGATGTTGTCGGTCCAGTTGGTCTGGCCGGTGATCAGGCGCTCGTCTTCCTTCCGCAGCCGTGCCCGCCCGAATTCGGCGGCCGGCGCCTGGGCGGTCTCAGTTTCCGCGGTCATGCGCTCGCTCCCGCCTGGGCCGCGCGCCGCACGGCGCGGACGATGTTCTCGTAGCCAGTGCAGCGGCAGAGGTTGCCTTCGAGTCCCTCGCGGATTTCCTGGTCGGTCGGGTGCGGGTTCTCCCGCAGCAGGTCGGAGGCGGCGATGATCATCCCCGGGGTGCAGTAGCCGCACTGGAGTGCGTGCTCTTCGTGAAAGGCCCGTTGCAGCGGGTGCAGGCCGCCCTCCGCCATGCCCTCGATCGTGGTGATCTCGGCGCCGTCGGCCTGGACGGCCAGGACCGCGCAGCTTTTCACCGACTCGCCGTTCAGCAGCACGGTGCACGCGCCGCAGTTGGACGTGTCGCATCCGACGGGCGTGCCCGTCTTGCCCAGAGTTTCTCTGAGATAGTGGACAAGCAGCATGCGGGCCTCGACGTGATCCGCGTACTTGACCCCATCGACGCTGACGGTAATCTCTGCCACGCGATTTCCTTCCCTGGCGGCCAGGACGTACTTATTGGCAAACCTAGGACTCCTAGGCAACCTCGCGCCAGTACCAAAGCGGGTCTCAATTTCATGCACCGCGTGTAAGTCCGAATTGGGCAGTCCGGTCGCGTGAAACCGCAAAGCAGCAGGCGCAACTACTGCTTGCCCCGGGCAATTGAGGATTGCAGCGAACAGCCTTTCAGAAGTCACAATGGGACTACTCGGGGCCATTTCCTGCCGGCTATTGCGGAAGTCGCAATGTGACTTTCGCAACAGCCGGCCGCCGCGCGGCGGAGTGCGGCCGGCTCCCGTCCGCACGGAGTGAGCGGCGGGCGGATTAAGAGATGACTTAATCCCGGGTCGTGCCCGCCGGCGTCCCCGGTTAGAGTCGCGGGTACGCGGCAGGGGCAGGAGGCTTGTCATGGACGCAGAGCGCGCGGACGCGCTGGAAGTGCTGAGGGACGTGTGGCGCGCCCAGGGGCAGGACGTCGCCGACCTCGACGACAGCTGCGAGTCGCACTGCAAGAAGATGACCGACGCCGGGGTCGGCTTTGACGACTACGCGGCCGGCGACGAGAGCGACCGCCAGGCGGCCTGGAAGGCCAGGCTCGAGCGCGAAGGCAAGCTCGGCTCGGCCGGCAGTCTGCGCGACCTCGTGCTGCGGCCGGCCGGGTCCGCCGCCGACACCGCCCGCTGACCACGGACGCGCACCGAGACCGGCCGGGGGACTACCCGGGGACCGTCGCTGACCTCACGCGCCACCTGCAGGACGGCGGCTACCTGGCCGACCGGGGGCTCGCCACCACCTTGCTGGTCGCGCTTTCGCTGCGCAGGCCGGTGCTGCTCGAAGGCGAGGTCGGCGTCGGCAAGACGGAGGTGGCGAAAGTCCTCGCCGCCGCGTTCGGGCGCAACCTCATCCGGCTGCAGTGCTACGAGGGCATCAGCGCCAGCCAGGCGCTGTACGAATGGGACTACGCCAGGCAGATGCTGCAGATCAGGGCGCTGTCGGCGGCCGAGGCGACCGACGAGCAGTCGGTCGACCAGCTCTTCGGTCCCAAATTCCTGCTGGAACGGCCGCTGCTCGAAGCGGTCAGGCAGGGCGACCGGGCGGTGCTGCTGATCGACGAGGTGGACCGGGCCGACGACGAGTTCGAGGCGTTCCTGCTCGAGGTGCTGTCCGACTTCCAGATCAGCATCCCGGAACTCGGCACGGTCAAAGCCGACTCGAACCCGGTCGTCATCTTGACCTCCAACCGGACCAGGGAACTGCACGACGCGCTGCGCCGCCGCTGCCTGTACCACTGGATCGGCTACCCGACGGCGGACCGCGAGGCCCAGATCGTCGCCGTCCGCGCGCCCGAGGCCGCCGCGCAGCTCACCCGGCAGGTCGTGGCGGCGGTGCAGCGGCTGCGGGCACTGGACATGGCCAAGCCGCCCGGGGTCGCCGAGACGATCGACTGGGTGCGCACGCTCGGCGTGCTTGGCGAGACCGAGCTGACCCCGGACTCCGCCGGCGACACGCTCGGCGCGGTGGTCAAGGACCGTGACGACCTCGACCTGGTGCGGGACAACCTGGCGGAGATCATTTCCGGTGGCTGAGCCCGCTGACCCGTTCTCCAGCGTGCTGCTCGGGTTCGCCCGTGAGCTGCGGGCCGCCGGGCTGCGAACGGGCACCGGTGACGTGCTCAGCTACGTCGGCGCGATGACCGCGCTCGACGTCACCGACCTGGTCGACCTGTACTGGGCCGGGCGGGCCACGCTGCTCACCCGGCACGAGGACGAGGGCGTGTACGACCGGGTGTTCAGGGACTACTTCCTCGGCGAGGACGCGGTCGCCCAGGGCACGCTGACGTTCAGCGCCGATTCGGTCGCCGAGGCCGAGGCGACGCTGGTGATGCCCGACACCGAGCCGGGACCTGCGGAAGACGCGGAACGGCCCGTCCTGGGCTGGATGGCGTCCGACGTCGACGCGCTCAAGCACCGTTCGTTCACCGCCTGCACCCCGGACGAGCTGGCCGCCCTGCGCCGGATCATGACCAGGATGCGGCTGACGCCGCCGCGCCGCCGTACCCGGCGGACCAGGCCCGCCCGGACGGGCACCGAGCCTGACCTGCGCGCGACGATCAGGGCGTCGATGCGCACGGGCGGCGAGCCGCCCGGCCGGCTGTTCTTCCGGCGCCGCAAGACCAAGCTGCGGCCGCTGATCCTGGTCCTCGACGTGTCCGGCTCGATGGCGGCCTACTCAAGGCACCTGCTCCAGTTCGCGCACACCGCGCGGCACGCCGGCGCCGGTCCCTCAGGCGGGCGCGTCGAGGTGTTCTGCTTCGGCAGCAGGCTCACCCGCATCACCAGGGAACTGACCCACCAGCGGGTGGACGCGGCCCTGGAGGGAGCCGCGCGCGCCGTCGCGGACTGGGACGGCGGCACCCGGATCGGCCGCTCCCTGGACGAACTGGTGCGCACCTGGGGCCGCGGCGGCCTGCTGCGCGGGGGAGTCGTGGTGATCTGCTCGGACGGGCTCGACCGCGGTGACCCCGAGGTGCTCGCCCTGGCGATGGAGCGCCTGGCGCGGCTGTGCCACCGGATCGTCTGGCTCAACCCGCACAAGGGCGACGACCGCGATTTCCGGCCGAGCACGCTGGGCATGATGGTGGCGGCGCCGCATATCGACCTGCTGCTGTCAGGGCACGACCTAGCCAGCCTGGAACAGCTGGCCACGGCATTGCCGGCGCTGCACTAACGGAACCGCACGAAGACGTCAGGAGCGGCGATGATCAGGCTCGGCTCGCTCGCCGGCTACCCGTTCGAGGGCCCGCGGCTGCTCGGCGGCTGGACGCCGCCGCCGGTCGCCGCCGTGTACGCGGTCATGTACAAGCCCGAGCCCGCCAAAGAGAACTTCGCGGTCATCTACGTGGGTCACGCCGACGACCTGACCGCCGAGCGGTTCCCGTTCCGGCACCCGCGGGCCGCCTGCTGGATCGAACGGGCCGGCTCGAAATGGAAGGTCTACATCGGCACTTACGAAGTGCCCGGCGGGACCGCGGCGCACCGGGAGCAGATCGCCCGCGAGCTGACCGCCGTCTACCGGCCCGGCTGCAACCCGCAGCAGTACGACCACGCCTGGAAGGACGAGTGGATCGGCGAGTACTCGGCCGCGCCGACCACCGCCCCGGTCACCCGCCGCGGCCCCGACCAGAGGCCCAAGACCTAAGGCCGTCATCCAGAACGGAAGCGGCTGTCCCCGGCAGGGTAAGCCGCTCCCGTTCTGGCGAGTGGTCTTAAGGCTGGTGCGGCTGCTCGCCGAAACCGACCGCCGACAGCAGCCGGGAGCGGCGGGTGCCGGACGCGGGACGCGCCACCTCCGGGACTTCGGGCAGCGGCGCGCGCGGTGTCACGCCGGTGACGATGCCCTCGGCCATCCCGTACAGCAGCGGCAGCGCCCCGGCCACCACGCCGCCCGTCTGGTTGATGTGCTCCACGCCCGGCCCGATGAGCTCCGCGTCGGCCACGATGCCGCGGACGATCTCTGCCGCGCTCTCCAGCTTCGCGCCGATCCGGTCGAGGAGCGTGCCCGCCCAGTACAGGTACACGGCCAGGCCCGCGATAAGCGCGACGATGACAAGCACCGTCAGGACAACGAGCACGGTCATGACTTGACCTTTCCGAGAACCCGGCCGAGGAACAGGTGGTGCTCAAGGCCCTCGGCGAGCACCGCGTCGACGCCGGCGGCCACCTGCGGGATCAGCACGGTGCTGGCGGTGTTCGCCTTGGCCGCGGTCAGCGTCGCGCCGATCGTGTCCACCCGGTGATCGATCCGCTTGATCAGGTAGATCAGCAGGCCGAGCAGTGCCGCGACGGCGACCACGACGACGAAGCCGACGATGATGGCCGATACCCACAGGGTGTGCTCGGTGGGGTTCATCCTCAGCCTCCCAGCCGGGCCCGGCCGCGCCGCAGCCCGCCGATGATGATCGTGGCATGCTCGATCGTTGTCTGCAGCGCGGCCAGCGGCGCGGTGTTGCGGACGGCGCCTTCGAGCGCGGTGTTGATCCTGGGCGCCTCGTCGCCGATCTGCTTCGCGAGCAGCAGGATCGCCGTCACCAGCACGACGACGGCGAGCACGACAACGCCGCCGATCACGTAGCCGATGGTCCAGTCGGTGGTCACGGCTACACCGTCTCGAGGAAGTCGCGGACGGGCTTGAGGTTCGCGTTGACCGAGGTCAGCCGGTCCGGCACGGTCGACGTGAGCTGGTCGACGACCTGCACACCGCCAGTCAACGCTTTCAGCGTGCGGCGGATCGCGTACAGGTGGCCGACGATCCTGATCAGGCCGACGGCGGTGACCACGATGATCAGGCCGGCGACGGCGATTGTCATCCAGGCGGCTGCTGGCATGGTTGTCTCCTCCTTCGCTAGCCGAGCAGTTTCGCGACCGAGCCCGCGTAGCGGACCGCGCCGACCTTGACTGCCTCGATGGTCTTGTCGGTGACGGCCAGGCCGTCGGGTACCGCTTCCAGCTGGCCGATCAGGGCGACGCCGCCGGCCAGGATGTCGTCGCTGGCCGCCCGGATCCGCTCAAGCGCGGCGAGCACCCGGTTGAGCAGGTAGATCACCACCGGCAAGATCACCACCAGCAGGACCGCGTTGCCAATCCACCACAGGACCATGACGGGCCTCCCTTCAGTTGGCCGCGGGCTGGTACGGCAGGAAGAAGCGGGCGAAGACGCGCATCAGCGCCATCCGGGCGGCCCGCATCGCGATCGTGAAGCCGCCGACCGAGCCGCCTGCCGCGGCGGCGGCGATCTGCTCCGCGCTCTCGCCGCGTTCCAGCCGCTCGATCCGGTCCTGCATGGTCGCGGAGAAGTCGCGGATCAAGATGGCGGAGACGTCGGAGATCATGCCGCGGCCGTACTGCGCCGCGG
>DASYAD010000368.1:0-5184 GCA_036501515.1 Trebonia sp.
GGTGCCCTGGAAGACAAGCGGCACCTGTGGCTGGGGAGCTACGGCGGCAGTTACCAGGACGCGTCGTCCAACCTGTCCGGCGCGGTCAGTCACCTGGAAGCCTATGTCGCCCGGCTGCGGCAGCTTCGGCAGATCGCCGACGAGCACGCCGGTAAGTTCAACTCCGACGGGCTGCGGGCACTATTCGCCACCTTGCAGTGCGAGTTGGACGGCGAGTACTTCGAGGAAGTCAGCTACCACCTCAAGCAGCTTCGGTTCCGTTCCGGAGTGCTGATCAGCGCCGGGCTTGACCGGGACAACAGCGGGACCGGCTTTGTGCTCCGCGCCACCGCCCGCGCCCGCCGGCGGTGGACCGAGCGGCTTGGGATCGGGCCGCGCACCACCTACTCGTTCACGGTCCCGCCCCGCGACGAGGCCGGCGGCCGAATCCTTTCCGACCTCACCAGCCGCGGCATTAACCTCGTCGCCAACGCGGCCGCCCAGTCCGCCGACCACATCGGCAGCTACTTCATCATGCTCAAAGCGGAGCTCGGCTTCTATGTCAGCTGCCTCAACCTCGCCAGCCGGCTCGCTGCCAAGGGCGTCCCGGTCGCGGTCCCCGATCCCGCGGGGCCGTCATCGCTCACGTTCTCGTGCACCGACCTGCGCGACGCCTGCCTGGAACTCCAGTCGCCCGGCCCCGTCGTGGGCAACGACGTGCAGGCAAGCGGGAAGACGCTGTTCATCATTACCGGCGCCAACTCAGGGGGCAAGTCCACCTTCTTGCGCAGTGTCGGGGTGGCCCAGCTCATGATGCAGTGCGGCCTCTTCGTCACCGCGAAGTCCTACCGGGCGGACGTCGCCCGCGGCATCTTTACCCACTTCATCCGTGAAGAGGACTCCGGCATGACCAGCGGCCGCCTGGACGACGAGCTCAGGCGCATGAGCACCATCGCCGACCAGACCGGCCCGCACTGCCTCGTCCTGTTCAACGAGTCCTTCGCCGGAACCAACGAGCGCGAAGGGTCCGAGATCGGCTACCAGGTCGTCCGTGCACTGCTTGAGGCACCGGTCAAGGTCCTCTTCGTCACTCACAGGTTCAGCCTCGCCGACCGCTTCCGTCGCCAGCACCCCTCGGCCACACTGTTCTTGCGCGCCGACCGCCAGGCCGACGGGCGTCGCGACTACAAGCTCACCGTCAAGGATCCCCTTCCGACCAGCTTCGGCGAAGACCTCTACTACCGGCTCGGCGCCTGGCTGGAAGAAGACAGGCCCCTCACCCCGGCCGCCGATGTCGTCACCCCGCGTCACTCGCCACTTGGCTTACCTACGCGGCAGGCTGCCGCCGGCCGGCCGCAACGCGGGGACGGTCTCGCTGGTCACGAGTCCCTGCTCGGCAGTGAGCTCGTCGACGATGGCGAACGCCGTGGCGATGCGCTCCGGTGAATCGATCACGATCGTGACGACGGGGACGTGCCTGCCGAGCTGCAGCAGGTGGTCGCCGTGCGGCGCGTGGTCACCGTGGAAGCCCCAGACGCCGCGCTGAGTGGTCGCGCCGCTGACCCCGGCTCCGCGCAGCCGGCGGACGATCGCCCGGTGGACCGGCTGGCCGTCGTGCATCGCGGCCTCAGACGTGTAGATCATGAGCTTGTGCCACAGCGGCAGGCCGGCCTGGTCCGTGCCGGGCAAGGCGGCGGGCGGGCACAGCAGCTTCCCGTCCCGCTTGCAGATCTGGACGCGCTCCAGCGTCAGCAGGGGCCGGCGCAGCAGGCCGCCAAGCTCGGGCAGCACCCGGGCGATTCTCTTCCCCGAGCCGACCGCGATGACCATCATCGGTGTCGCCGCATTGCGGCTGAAGAAGGAAGCCCGCTCCCGGTTGCCGTGTGCGGTGCCGTCGACGCCGAGTAGCGCGGTCGCCCCCGCGACGCCGCGCCGGTACAGCAGGTCGCAGACGGCCATGAAGGCGGGCATCCGGTACACGCGTTCCTGGCGGCCCACGTAGATGGTCAGCTTGGTCTCCTCGTTCATCCCCTCGCGCAGCGTCACCGCCTCGATGTCAGCGGTCTCGATGTCACCGCGCAGCAGCCGCGCCCCGTCCAGGGTGACTAGCCCGGTCCCGGTCAGCCGCGCGGCCGGCGCGACGAGCGGCTCGATCCGCGCCCGGCTGTCAACCGCGACGGCGATCACCGGCAGGTCCTCGGACAAGGTGAGGGACATGTCGGTGCGGGGATGGCGGTTCGCGCCGAATCCTTCCGCGCCGCGCAGCAGGATGCTCGTCGCGACCTCGTGCCGCCCGTACAGGTCAAGCAGCGCGTCGGCGGAGAACCGCCCTTCTGTGGTCCGGTGCCGCTCGCCGAAGTAGCTGGTGAGCTTGACGGCGTCCTCGTTCACTTCGGCGGGCCGTTCATAGATGCGTACCGATCAGCCGCCCGAGTTCCGCGGCGGCGACTCCGAGCACCAGGCTCACGATGACGTTCAGCGCCGCCTTGCGGTACTGCCGCTCCTCCGTCAGCCGCTGCGTCTCAAGCATCCAGGTGGAGAACGTCGTGTAAGAACCGACGGCCGCCGTGCCCGCGAGCAGCGCGGCAGAGCCAGCCAGGGCCAGCCCGGTGATCAGCCCGAGGATGACCGCGCCAGACAGGTTGACCGCCAGCGTGCCGTACGGGAAGTCACGCCCGGAGGCCGCGGCCACGATGCCGTCGACGTAGAACCGCAGCACGGAGCCCGCGCCGCCGATCACGATGACCCCGGCCCAGACCAGCACGCTCATCGCCGCACCCGCACCCTTCGCACGATCGCGGTCGCGAGGTGGATCGCGGCGTACCCGGCCGCGATGCTTGCCGCGGCGTACCCGGCCGCGAGCCCGTACGCGTGGGCGCTGAGCATCTTCAGTATCTCCACCTGCATCGTGGAGAACGTGGAAAGGCCGCCGCACACCCCGGTGCCGAGCAGCGGCCGCCGGTAGCTCGACAGCGGCAGCCGCTCCTGCAGTCGCGTCACGAAGTACCCGAGCAGGAGCGCCGCCACGATGTTCACTGCGAACGTCGGCCATGGCCAGGCGGTGGCGGCGTGCGGGAACGCCTCGGCGAGCGCGGCGCGGGCCAGGGTCCCGAGTGCTCCGCCGACGAAGATCGCCGCGATCGTCCGCCCGTCCGCCCGTGGCAGCGCGAGCCGTCTGCCCGGCGGGGGAGCACCGGAGACGCCGGCGGCAGCGCCGCCGGCGAGGCCGGGCGCGGAGGCGGCACTGGAGGCAACTGGCTCAGGCACGCGGAAAACCACTCCTCGGTCACGCGAGATCGGAGCAGAAGCCATCAGCCGCTCCCGCGGCGGTTCGTGAAGCTGCGGGTCCACGCCAGGGCGTCATCTGGCCTTATTGATCTTACCGGCACCGGCTGCAGCGCCGATCCGGCCCCGAACGATCACGCCTGCACCTGCCGGCGGGTGTTGTGGAAGGCCGCGACCCGCCAGCGGTTGACATTCTTAGTCAGCACGAAGGTCTGCACAGACTGGTGGTCTGGGGCTGTTGCGCTCTGGTCCGCGAGCGTCACCACCCCCGAGATGACCATGATCGCCACATCCGGGCGGACGAACCGCAGCGACTCGGGCGGCGCGGATTCGGCGTCGTCGACCAGGGTCATGCGGGAGCCGGCCAGAGGTCCGTCGAAGAGCCGCCGGTGACCATCTTCGATGGCCTGCCGGCCGCGCCCGTACGACCCGTTCCAGGCGACGAAGTCGGCGTCGTCGGTGAATAGCGACGCGTAGCCCGCGGCGTCGCCACGGTTCCATGCGTCTTGCAGGGCCTTGCCGAGCGCAAAGATCGCCGTGCGCTGAGCGGGCTCGTCGAACACGGGCTACCTCCAGGTGTCTTAGCGGCTCTTGGCGGTTCAGCGGGTTGCGGTATCCGCGTCCGGCGCCGCTGATCGCGGTCATGACTCATGCTAGGTCGGACATAAATTTATGTCAAACCTAATCTTGTGTTCGTCATAATCAATTGCTAGTGTGGCACCGTGACCACAGGACTGCGCGAGCGCAGGAAGCAGGAGGCCCGGCAGGCCATCTCCGGCGTCGCGATGGCGATGTTCGAGGCCCGTGGCTTCGATGAGGTGACGATCTCCCAGGTCGCCGAGGCGGCCGGGGTATCGAAGATGACCGTGACGAACTACTTCCCGCGCAAGGAGGACCTGGTCTTCGACCGGGCCGATGAGATCATCAGCAGCCTGGCCGTCGCCGTCGCCGCGCGCGCTCCCGGCGAGAGCCTGCTCGCGGCGGTCCGCCGTGACTACGCCGAGCGGATCGCCGCGGGCGACGTCACCCTTGGCGTGCCCACCCCGGCGTTCGCACGGATGGTCGGCGGCAGCCACGCGCTCACCAGCCGGCGCCGGGAGATCGCCGACCTCACCGAGCAGGCCCTCGCCGGCGCCATCGCCGCCGAGACCGGCGCGGACGACCCGCAGCAGCGGATCGTGGCCGCACAGCTCGCCTCGGTTTACCGGGTACTTTTCGCGGAAGGCGCTAGGCGCGTCCTGGCCGGCCAGCCGCGCGACGAGATCAGCCGGGCGCTCGCGGCGGATGCCCGCCGGGCCTTCGACCTGCTTGAGCCGTCCCTTGGCGGCTACTGCGCCAGGACCTGAGCGGATCGGCTGACCTCCTCCTGCCGCCACGTGGGCTACCGGGCGGCGATTGCCTGGCCCAGCCGGGTAGCGGCAAAAGGTATTTGCGTTATATCGTGACTTCAGGACGAGGAGGTGGCGAGGATGCGAGACATCGCGCGGCTGCTGTTCGGTGACGACGCTGGCAGGCTGCTTGACATGTTCGACGGGAGCGACGGCGACGGGTTCGGCATGGCCGATCGCGCTCGGCGCGCCGGAGAGTGGTGCGGGAGCACCCCGGGCAGCGGTTCGGCCGCTGACGCCGTCCGCGGTCCGGCCCGCCCGCAAGGCATGCGGCGCCAGGTGATGATCCGCCAGTTCCGCACCAGATAACAGCAAGAAGCTGAGTTAGGCCACGGTCTCAAGCACCCGGGTGGGCGGGGCGGGCGGCGTGGTCCTGCGCCAGCCGGCGACGATCAAGTACAGCGACGGCAGCACGAACAGGTTGAGCAGGGTGGAGGTCGCCAGGCCGCCCAGGATGACGATGGCCATCGGGTACTCGATCTCCTGGCCGGGCTGGTCGCCGTAGATGATCAGCGGCACCAGCGCCAGGGCC
>DASYAD010000369.1:0-1869 GCA_036501515.1 Trebonia sp.
GGTCGCCGAGCACCTCTCCCCCGCCGACATCCGTATCACCAACCACGTCTTCGCCGACGGTGTCGGTGTCGCCGTCGGTGTCGCCGTCCGCTACCCAGCCCTCACCGAGCGCGTCCTCTTCCCCGTCAACGCCATGATCCATGTTCGCACTGGCCGGTGACGGCAAGCAGAACAGCTCAGTGACCGGGCAGAGAGTGGGCAGCCGCGGAGAGCGGGATCCGGCCGCCGGCCAGCACCATCGCGACTGACGCTCGGTAGGGATGGGCCAGGCACGGGAAGGCGAGGACCAGCGCCACACTGGCCACCGCCGCAGCATGTTGGGCCGCCAGATCGCCCGAGCGCGCGCCGTTCCTCCCGCTCTTCTTCGAGGTCTAACGTACGCGGCGAACCCGACGCCGGCACCTCCCGCGCGGACACGTCAGGGACCTGAGTTCCTCACCAGGCTGGCGGTTCAGGCACATGTCCAGGAGAGGCACCGCCCTCCGTTCCTGGCAGCTGATCTTTCGTACGGGCTTGTCATCGCGCCGAACCAGGACTTCGTGCTGGCGGACGTGCCGCGCACCCAGGCCGGGACGGCGGGCGGGGCCCTCGTGACGGCGCAGCGACTCTGGGCGGACTCGACCGTGACGCCCTCCCAGGTGCATCACGCGGGGATCGCGCCGCTGGTGAACCTCTGCTTCATCGGAGCGGCGCCGGCCTGCTCATTCGGCTTGCCACGGCGGCTCGCAGGTGACGAGTGACCACGACACGAGAATAGCCCGCTGGGGCCTGGTCAGAGGCCCCGTCGGGCCGGGTGAAGGGGGGCCGGGTGAAGGTTTATGGGGTAGAGGACTACCAGCGGTACCAGCGGCGTCCCTCACCCGCGCGGACGGCGAATCCAACCAGCCAGAGGACCAGTACGATCGCGGCCACCCACCAAAGGGCGTGCAGCAGGAATCCCAGCCCGCCAAACAGGATGGCTAGGATCAGCACTAGCAGAATCAGAGCCATGAGTGGTGCTCCTCGATTGTGGATCTGTGCGGTGTACGGCTACCCATACCCGGGGCACTAAACGTGGCATAGGGTGCCTATGACCAAGAGCAAAGTGCAGGATGGCGGGGAGATGCCGCGAGGCGGATGGCCGGATGAGGCAGTGGCGGACATCGCCGCGCGACGGGACGCGCTCCGCCAGTCGGCCAGCCTGCCCGGTGCCGAGCCGCGGGCGCTGATCGACGCGGCGCTCACCGAGCTCGACGCCGCGATCGAGGCGCTCGGCGCGGCCTCGCCGGTGACGGCCGCCGACGCAGACGGCCCGGCGGGCGAGGTCCTGCCCGAGGCGGTGCGGACAGAGCGGCGGCTGCTGCACGCCGTGTTCCAGCAGGCCCCGGTCCCGTTGTTCCTGCTCGAGCAGGACGGGACGATCAGGCGGGCCAACAACCAGGCGGCGGCGCTGCTCGGATCGCCGTCCGGGTACGCGACGGGCAAGCCGCTGACCGCGTTCGTGGACCTGCCCTTCAGGGCGGCCGTCCAGACGCTGCTCGCCGCCGTCGCGCGGACAGGCAAGCCGCGCACGGTCGGCTGCCGGATCCTGACCTCCGAGGGTCCTGTCGACGTCACGCTGACCGCGGCCGCGGCCGACCTGCCCGGCGACCCGCCCGTGCGGATCGTCACCGTGGCACCCGGCGGCCCGTCCGGCGCGATGGCCGCGGAGCGGGAGGACAAGCCGGCGAAGCGGCCGGCGGCGAAGGCGAAGGGCGACCCGGCCATCGCGGCCATGACGCGGCGGCTTGACGCGGTCACCGCGGTGACCAGGGTCCTGCTCGACAACAGCACGTTCAGCGAGGCCGTCACGCTGCAGCGGTCCGCGCGGCTGCTCGCCGGGGAGATCGC
>DASYAD010000370.1:0-30594 GCA_036501515.1 Trebonia sp.
GAGTGCAGCTACCCGCTCACCGGGGTCGCCTGCGTCAGCCGGGTCTACACCGACTACGCCGTCTTCGACCTCCAGCCCGACGGCGTGCGCGTGCTGGCCACCTACGGCATCAGCCTGGCAGAACTCCGCGACCGGGTCGGCATGCCCCTGCTCGGCTAGCGGGGCACCAGCCAACGCGGCGTCCCCCGGAAGACCGCCGCAGCCGCTTCCAGGCACCACCGCCTGCGGCCTTCAGCCACAGCGGGGGCCGGCGCCAGGGGCACCAACCCCGGCCCGGCCACCTCCCTAGCCCGGCCTACCCCCAGCAAGCACCTGGCCCGCGATCCGCATCATCCCGCTAGTCCGGACCGCGTTTCCCGTCTGCCCCATCTCCCCGGCCGGCACCTGGTTCCCCGGCGCGCATCATCTCGCTAGTCCGGGCCGCGTTTCCCGTCTGCCCCATCTCCCCGGCCGGCAGCAGGATCCCCGGTCCGTACCAGCTCCTTAGTCCAGGCCGCGTTCCCGTCCGTCCCGCCTTCCCGGCCAGTAACAGGCACCCCAGCCCGCAGAAGATCTAGGAAAGAAATCGGGCTGGGGTACATAAAAATTACCGATTTGCCAAAAGTTTCCGCGCTATCGGCCATTGGGTCGTGATCTGCCGAGCTGGGGCGGCCGCTGCCGCGAAGATGTCATTCGCCCGCCAACCACACCGGGCTTCCGCCTCGTCGCCCGCGGCCACGAGAGGGCTCCTGACTCGCCAACCACACCGGGCTTCCGCCTCGTCGCCCGCGGCCGCGAGAGGGGCTCCTGACTCGCCAGCCACGATGGGCTTCCGCCCCGCCGCCCGCGGCCGCGAGAGGGCTCCTGACTCGCCAGCCACGCTGGGCTTCCGCCTCGCCGCCCGCGGCCGTGAGAACGCACCTCACTCGCAAACGCGATGACCTCCGGCTTACCGCCCGTATCTCACACTGCCCGCGACCCGCCTGACACACTCACCGCGGCGTCAGCCGGAAGGCGCGGGCTCCGCCGGCCCACACCCGGTGGAGGTCGGACGGGTTCGGCTGGCCGGCGGCGTCGATGGAGATCTTGTTGAACTTGGCGAACGTGCCGTTGTCGCGCACCATGGCGGAGTACGCGCGGGTGACGTCCGCCTCGGTGCTGTACACCTGAACGTCGGCCTCGCGCAGCCGTCCCTTGAGGCGGATCGTCAGCGGCTCGCCCGTGCGCAGGTTGCGTCCCCAGCCGAACGGCGTGCCGATCAGCAGGTCACCGTCGGCCTTGGTGTAGGCGACGGGCACGACGTAACGCCGCCCGGACTTGCGGCCCACCACGTACAGCGTGACCAGCCTGCCGCCCGCTACCCGGCACAGCAGCGGCGTGCGCAGCAGGCCGCGCACGACGCGGTTGGCCAGCTTCTGCGCCCCGAGGGTCTGCGCCTGCTGCTCCGGCACGGCCCGTGCGCTGCCCGTCATCGGCTGCTCGGTCATCAGATGGTTTCCTTCCGGTTGTTACCTCGACCTCGTTCGGATCGTCATGGGGTATGACGGAGGAGAACGGAGAAAGGTGACAGTGGACATCACGACGGGAAATGACGGGACAGCGCGGAAGGACGGCACTGCGGCGGACTGGACAGCCGTCAGCTTCCAGGAACACCGGGAGCACCTGCGGGCGGTGGCCTACCGGATGCTTGGATCGCTGACCGAAGCGGACGACGCGGTTCAGGAGACCTGGCTGCGGCTGGCCCGCGCGGACGCGGACGGCGTGCAGAACCTGCGGGCGTGGCTGACCACGGTCGTCTCCCGGGTCTGCCTTGACCTGCTGCGCTCCCGGGTGGCCCGGCGTGAGGACTCCCTTGACGTGCACCTGCCCGACCCGGTCGTCACCAGAGCGGACGACGACCCGCAGGAGCACGCGCTCATCGCCGACTCGGTCGGCATGGCGCTGCTCATCGTGCTTGACACCTTGCCGCCGGCCGAGCGGCTCGCGTTCGTACTGCACGACATCTTCGCCGTCCCTTTCGATGAGATCGGGCCGGTACTTGACCGCTCGTCCGCCGCCGCCAAGCAGCTCGCCAGCCGGGCCAGGCAGCGGCTGCGCGGTACCGGCGCGCCGTCGGTGGCGCCGGCCGCCGCGCCGTTCGCCGGCGCGGAACGGGCCAGGCAGCGGCAGATCGTCACCGCGTTCAGGTCGGCCTCCCGCAACGGCGACTTCGAGGCGCTGCTCGCGCTGCTCGACCCGGACGTGGTGCTCCGCGCGGACGCGGGGACGAGCGCGATGGGCCCGTCCCAGCTGGTCCGCGGGGCCGACGCGGTGCTGGCGCAGGCGCGCCGTTTCGCCCAGTTCGGCCAGAACGCTCACCTGGTGCTGGTCAACGGCGCCCCGGGTTTCCTGGTCGCGCCCGGCGGCGAGCCGCTCGCGCTGATCGCCGTCACCGTCCAGGACGACAGGATCACCGAGCTCGACATCCTCGCCGACCCGGCCCGGCTCGCGCGTCTCGACCTGGCCGCCCTGCTGCCCTGAGGCGGGACGGGTCATCAGACTGGGTACGGAACCTGAGCCCGTGCCCTGCTGAGCGCGGTCGCCCACCAGGTGAGCTGGTCGAGCATGATCTTCGCGACGGCCGCCGCCTGCGGGTCGTCCGGCTTGCCGTCCTGCCAGTGGAGCATGTAGAGAGGAAACGAGAGACCGTCGCGCATGGTGACGGCGTGCAACTCGCTGAAGACGTTCTCCAGGTGCAGCACCGCGTGCCGGCCGCCGGCCGGGCCGCCGTAGCTGACGAAGGCGACCGGCTTGGCCGTCCACTGGGTGAAATGCCAGTCGATCGCGGCTTTCAGCCCGGCCGGGTAGCTGTGGTTGTACTCCGGGGTGACGACGATGAACGCGTCGGCCGCCTCGAGCCGGGCGGTCAGCGGCCGCAGGCGGGCCGGTCGCGGGTAGGCGTCGCCGGCGTACTTGGGGGAGTCGGCCGGCAGTGCCACCGGGATGTCGAACTCGGCCAGGTCGATGACGTCGACGCTGAAGCCGCCGTGCGCACGCGCCAGCTCAGCGACCCACGACGCGATCACCGGGCCGAAGCGGCCCTCGCGGACACTGCCGATGATGACCGCCAGCTTGCTGGGTTCCGTTATGTCTTGTGTGCTCATGGAGCTCACTGTCCGGCCTCTGGGCCGCGTCAGCCAGACCGGGTCCAGGGTGGCCTGGACAGGGCCACCATGACCTACGGTCCAGGCCGCCCGGACGGCATACCGTAGAGGACATGAGCACGCCGCTTGGTGACTTCCTCCGCTCGCTGCGCGACGCCACCGAGCCTGAGACCGTAGGACTGGCGGCGGGCGCGCGCCGCCGGGCGCCGGGGCTGCGGCGGTCGGAACTCGCGAGCCTGGCGGGGATCAGCGTTGAGTACCTGACCCGCATCGAGCAGGGGCGAGACCGTAATCCGTCGCCGGGCATCGTCAACGCCCTCGCCGACGCGCTGCGCCTGGACGTCACCCGGCGCGAGCACCTCCGCTACCTCACCAAGGTCAGCTCGGGCACCTGCCGGGGGCCGCTGGCCCAGCCCAGGCGGGACGTCAGGCCCACCGTGCTGGCGCTGCTCGACCAGCTCGAGCCGGGTACGGCCATCGTCACCAACCGTCTCGGCGACATCCTGGCCCGCACCTCCGGCTTCGACCGGCTGGCGCGGCCTTCGGGGCTGCTCGACGCGGGAACGCCGAACCTGACCCGTTTCGTCTTCACCGACCCGCGGGCCCGTGACGTGTTCCCCGACTGGGGCCAGGTGGCCGATGAACGGGCGTTCGACCTGCGGCTTGGCCCGTCCGCCGAGCGTTCGGCGCAGTTCATCGCGGCCCTCGCGCCGCTCGCGGGGCCAGAGTTCACCCGGCGGGTCTCCCGGCCCGACCTCCCGCCGGCCGCCCCGCAGCGGTGGCGTCACCCTGAGGCCGGCGAACTGCGGCTGTCGCGCGAGGTGCTCGAACTGCCGCCAGCCGATGCCCAGCAGCTGGTCGTCTTCCTGCCCGCCGACCAGGCCACCGCCGATGCCCTGAGCCGTCTTGCCCGCGGTACTCTTGCCGCGCTGCGCGCCGTCAACTGACCCGGCGCCGAAGGAGTTCCGTTGTTCGTCCTCGCCGTGGTCCTCAGCGTGCTGCTGCTGCTCGAGACGCTGCCGTCGGCGGCCGTGCAGCTGCCGCGGGCCCAGGCCGGCCGGACCCGGCTCGACGAACTCGCCAGGCTCGGCCTGCTCGAAGGGCGCAACCTGCGGGTACTGTCGCTGCTCGGCGTCCTGAACCTGGTCGGCAGCGCGGCGGTCATCGTCGGCCTGTTCATTCCCGCCGCGGGCATCGTCGGCGGCGCCCTTGAGGCGTGCGTGTTCGGCTGGGTCCTCTCCCGGCAGCTCCGCCACGGCGACCGGGGCCGGGCGCTCGGCGCCTACCTGCTGTTCACCGCGTTCGCGGTCGCCGTCCTGGTGGTGAGCATCCTGCGCGCGTAATCGCGGTGCGCCCGCGAATTACCGCCTCCCGGGTAACCGCCGCGCCCGCCTCGACTTGCGCTATACAGACCTGTCTGTCTATAGTTCTCTCTAGTTAGACAGATCGGTCTAACTAATCTAAGGAGCGGCCATGCGCGCTAGCCAGCAGTCCCAGCCTCCCGTCGCACTGGTGACGGGCGCGACTAGCGGGATCGGCCGGGCGGTGGCCCGCAGGCTCGCTCAGGATGGCTTCTCCGTCCAGGTGCACGGCCGCGACACGGCCCGCGGCGCGGCGGTGGTGGACGAGATCACCGCCAGCGGCGGCCAGGCGCGGTTCATCGCGGCCGACCTGACCGACGTGTCCGCCATTGAGCACCTGGCCGACGCCGCGGGCGACGTGGACGTGCTTGTCAACAACGCGGGCTTTTCCTGGTTCGGCCCGACCGCCGACCTGGACCCCGTGACCTTTGACCAGCTGTTCGCGGCGAACGTCAGGTCCGCTTACTACCTGGTCGCCGCCGTGGCGCCGCGGATGGCCAAGCGCGGCTCTGGCAGCATCGTGAACCTGGGCAGCATGGCCGGCCAGATCGGCCTGGCCGGGGGAGCGGCGTACGGCGCGAGCAAGGCCGCGCTGGCCGCGCTGACCCGGTCCTGGGCGGCCGAGTTCAGCCCGCGGGGGGTGCGGGTAAACGCCGTCGCCCCCGGCCCCGCCTATACCGACGGCGCGGCTCCCGAGCGGATCACCGCGCTCGGCGGCACCACGCTGCTCGCGCGCGCCGCTCAGCCAGAGGAGATCGCTGACGTGATCGCCTTCCTCGCCTCGCCCAAGTCCGGGTATATCACTGGAGCGGTGATCGCCGCCGATGGCGGCCGCACCGCCGTCTGAACGGCGCTACCGGAACACCCAGGGAAACCCGACAGGAGATAACCGCTGTGAGCGACAGTGCGGTGCCCGACTACGTGCCCAGCCCCAGTGAGCGGGTCCGCGACCAGGTGGCCCGTTACGAGGCCACCGGCGGCGCCGAAGGAGGCGAGCTCGGCGGCCTGCCGGTCGTCATCCTCACCACCCGGGGCGCCAGGAGCGGCTCCGTCCGCAAGAACCCGGTCATGCGGGTCGAGCGGGACGGGACGTACGCGGCGATCGCCTCGTACGCCGGCAACCCGAACAACCCGCAGTGGTACTACAACCTGCTCGCCCACCCGGAAGCCACGCTGCAGGACGGTCCTGAGGTGACCCGCGTTCGCGCCCGCGAGCTGTCAGGGGCAGAGAAGGAGGCCTGGTGGGAGGTCGCCGACGCACTCAACCCGAACTACGCGAAGTACCGAACGTCAGCTGGTGCCAGGGACATCCCCGTCCTGGCCCTGGAGCCGGTGGCGTAACCCGCGAGCCGGGAACCGTTCAGGACCCGGTAGGAACCGGCCCCGCGCCTGCGGCCCCGAGGTCCGGCCGCGGGCGGGAGAGTCAGGACTGGAGGATGAAATCTCCCGGCCGCCAGCTGCCGTCCAGGGCGCCCGCTTCGGGTCCGTAGATGCGGAAATAGCAGAACCAGCCGCGCCCGGGTGCGGTCCTGATCCACCGGCCGTTCGTCGCGGCCGGCTCGGCCGGGCCGAAGTAGAGGTCCACCTGGCCGGCGCCGTCCGGTTCGATGTCCTCGAACAGCGACCGCAGCGCGGCCTTTCCCTGCGGGGTGATGACCTCCGACCTGGTGAGCGCGTCGTACGCGGTGACTGACCAGAACAGGCTGGCCGGCGCCGGCAGCGGGACGGTGACCTTGTACAGCCGGCTGCCGTCGAGATAGGCACCAGACTCGTCGCGGCATGAGAGCCAGTAGACAGAACCCTGGCCGGCGGCACGCCGGAACATGGCAGGCGAGGCGACGATGGCCTGGGCGAACCAGCGGTCCCTGGCCTCGACATCGAGTGACCCGTCGCGCTCGAAGCTGCCGTTCTCCGGCCGCAGGCCCACCCACTCCCACTGGCGGTCCGGCCAGACCATCCGGTCGGGGCGACGGGACGCGAACGCGGCGACAAGCATCTCGTCCCGCCCCAGCTGGGCGGCGCGGGTAAGCAGCCGGACGGTGTTGGCCGACGGCCGGAACGGCTGCCCCGCCTCGATGCCGAGTTCGGCCAGCGTGCCGAGCATCGGCCGCATTTCCTCAAGCGCGGGCTCGGCCGAGATGACCTCGTGCAGCACCTGCCAGAAATCAAGATTGTCTTCCCAGGACAGCGGGGTGGTGTCGGCGGGCTTGTCGGTGCTGTCGTGGTAGCTGTAGCGGCTGGCGCGCCCGTCGAGCGGGTAGACCTGGACCGAGGTCAGCAGCCTGATCGCGGCGTCGATGTCCCCGCCGAGTGGCAGCGCCCGCAGCGCCAGCAGGGCCAGCCAGGTCTCCGAGCGCGCGGGCAGGTACCCCTCGGGTACCGTGCCGTCCCAGCCGGGCGGCAGGAGCAGGTGACGGCCGCCCTGGCCGGCGTCCGCGCCCGCCAGTCCCAGGTCGGTAACCCAGCGCTGGTGGTGGTCATCGACCAGCCCGACAAGCGGTCCCGGCGGCAGTTCCACCACCATCGGCCCGGACTGGCTCAGGTCCAGGATGCCGCCTGCGTAGGGGGTATCGGAGTTCAGCGTGAACCCCGTGTGCCGGGGCTGGGCCATCACCAGCCACGCGGCCCGGTTGTCAGCCGAGCCCGACGCCCTGATGCCGCGGACGATCGCTTCCATCGACACTGTCGGGTAGAAGAAGTGATACGCCTCAAGCGCCCGCCGCAGGTCCTGGGCGGCGTGCGCCTCCGAGGCGCTGCGCTGCGCCGGGAACCCCTGTTCCAGCTCGATGATGCTCGTCATACAGGTATTGACGCCGGCCGGCGGGCAGGTCACCACATCCGCCACGGGTGAACTACGGCCATCTCCCCGGTAAGCGCCCGCCGACCCGCTGATCCGGAGCAGGCTAAACCGGGCCCGGTCGCTCAGTCAGCCGCGGCGGCACGGGCGGCCTCGTCCACCCGTTCCCGGTAGTCGCGCCACCAGTCCCGGGTGACGGCCGGCAGGTTGCCGGCTTTCTTGAGCAGCCCGGCCGATCCGTCGATCAGTTCGCGGACGATATCCGCGTGTCCCGCGTGCCGCTGCGTCTCCGCGGTGACGTGGACGAGGATCTGCGGCAACGTCACCGCGCCGCTCTCGCCCCGCCAGGGCACCCGGCCGATCGCGTCGAGCGGGAGCGCGGCGATCGTCTCGTCGGCGTGCAGCCACGCCTGCTGGTACAAGCCGACGATCTCCTCGCGGCTCTGCTCCGGCGTGGCCCGCATGTCCGAGTTGGGCGCGGCGTCGTCGGCCAGCCACGGCAGCGGCACCCCGTGCGGCCGCCCGAACACCGGGCCGAAGTAGCCGAGTTCGGCCCCCGCCGAGTGCTTGACAAGCCCTAGGAGGTTGGTGCCGGTCGGCGTGAGCGGCCGTCGGATGTCGTACTCGCTGAGACCGTCCAGTTTCCACACCAGCACCTCACGGGCGCCCTGAAGGTATTCAAGCAATGCCGCTTTCGCGTCGAGTCCCGTCACTCGTCCGAGTATGCGAGCGGCGTCCGAGCCGGACTGGCGTGTGCAGCGCGTGCGTGCATAGCATCCCGTAGCAGGGAGCAGGAAAAGAGAGAGGCCACCGATCACGATGCGGATAGTCGTCCTGTCCGACACGCACGCTCCCCGGCACTGGAAGTCCTGCCCGGCGGCGGTCGCGGCCCAGTTGCGCGGCGCGGACCTGATCCTGCACGCCGGGGACGTGTGCACCGCGGCGGTGCTCGACGAACTCGCGCAGTACGCCCCGGTGACCGTGGTCGCCGGCAACAACGACGGCCCGGACGTCACCGCCTGGGGCGCCGGCGAGACAGCCGCGCTGACCCCGGAAGGCCTGCGGGTCGCGATGATCCACGACAGCGGCCCGGCCGCCGGGCGGCTGCGCCGGATGCGAGCCAGGTTCCCCGAGGCGGAGCTCGTCGTCTTCGGTCACTCGCATATCCCGCTCGACGCCGCCGACGGGGAACTGCGGATCTTCAATCCCGGTTCGCCAACCGACCGGCGCCGTCAGCCGCACGGCACGCTGGGCGTGCTGCGCGTGGCGGACGGCGCCCTCGTCGAGGCCAGCATCGTCGAGGTCTCCTAACCGCGCAGGGGCGGCCCGAAGCTGTCCGGGGGTGGCCGGGAGCGGCCCGCTGCTCTAACCTCACTTGGGATAGCCGTGCGGCCGTCTTCGTTAAGCCCGTGCCTTCCTGGGTATCTGGCTGCCAGGCTCGTTCCATCAGTGCGACTGTCACCTGCGGAGGACCCATGACTAACCACACGTACCGGGTGACCGAGATCGTCGGCACGTCGCCCGAGGGCATCGAGACGGCGATCCGCAACGCGGTCGCGCGGGCGGGCGAGACCCTGCGCAACCTCGACTGGTTCGAGATCACCCAGGTCCGCGGCCAGATCGAAGGCAGCGAGGTCGCGCACTGGCAGGTCGGGCTGAAGGTCGGCTTCCGCCTCGATGACGACTGAGCGGCCGGCGGCGAGCCCGCCGGACACCTGGCAGGAGCACTGGTTCGACCACCGGCAACTGCTCCGGCTGTACCACAGTGACGCGGACTGCGCGATCTACCTGGATCCCGACGTCCGCCGGGACGAGGTTCGCTGGCTGCCCGGATACATCGCCCAGGTGTGGCAGTACTCCAAGGCGACGTACGGCCAGGCGTTCGGCCCCGACCCGCGCATCTACTCCATCCACCACGCCGGGCGGCACGGCGGCGGTCACGCCGGCTACTACGTCAGCCCCGTCCACGACCACCACAATGTCAGCGACTGCGGCCTCGACACCTGGCGGGAAAGCAATCCCCTGGCTCCCGAGCTGCCCGCGCACGAGATCGGGCACACCGTCGAGAGCGCCAACAACGGAACCCACGGGTCGCCGGCCTACGAGATCTGGGGCGACAGCAAGTGGGCCGAGTTCTACATCTACGACGTCTACACCGCGCTTGGCATGCGGCGCGACGCCCGGCGGGTTCACCGCCAGTTCACCGGCAACCGGGACGACTTCCCGCGCCGGGGCACCCGCTGGTTCCGTGACTGGTTCGATCCGCTGTGGCGGGACTGCGGGCAGGCCGCGGTGATGGACCGGTTCTTCCGGCTGCTGGCCGGGCACTTCCCGCAAGAGCAGGACGGTACCTACACCCGGCGGATGAACTGGGGCGAGTACATCCACTTCACCAGCGGCGCGGCCGGCGGCGACCTGAGCACGCAGGCGGCCCGCGCCTTCGGCTGGCCCCGCGAGTGGACCGAGCAGCTAGACCGCGCTCGCGCGCAGTTCCCCGGCATCGCTTACTAGGCTGGCCCGGGGTCGAGTAAAGGGACTAGAAAGTTCGGAACCTCGTATCCGTTCGGAATACCTGCGAGTCAGCAGCGTTGCGATCGCATACAAAAAGGGACCGTTTGGTCCCTTCAAGATCGCGCCGCTGAGGAACCTGAGATGAGCACGGAAACCCCTGCCGCCGAGAACCGGTCCGGCCGGTCCGTCGAGGTCGTGCACGACACGGACAGCCGTTTCTACGAGTTGCTAGTCGACGGACAGCACGCGGGAATGGTTGTCTACGGGGCGGCCGGCAACCGCTACGTCTTCACGCACACGTTCATCGGGACGGTGCCTGCGGATGCGCACTCGGGTCCATGCGGGGCGGCTACCTGCTCGCTAGCACCGCGCATAACGTGCGGCCGATGGAGATCGCCCTTGACCTCGCACTCGGGCAAGTCAGGTCTTACCTGACCCAGCCCTCTGCAGACGGCGGATGAGGTACTCGCCGCCGAGGACGGCGGCACCCACGCCGCCCAGGAGGAGCAGCAGCACCCCGACGGTATAGAGGTCGGCGGCGACCAGTCCGAGCGTGCCCACGCCCAGTCCGAGCAGGATGACGAGGGTTACCGCGGCGGCGTTGCGGGGGCTCATAGGGCGGTACACCTCGACGAGGAAGGTTGGACGGCTCTTCGACGATTACCCGCAGTGTGCGCGTGGTACACACGCCGTGACAACTTTGCATGTCGATGCCGACGGGCGACGGACGGGAGCAGGCGATGGGTGCGATGGCGCACGTGCTAGCCGCGAGTCCGGTCCCGGCCCGGTCGCAGATGGGATCGTCGCTGGGTTTCCACATCATCCTCGCCTGCTTCGGCATCGCGTTCCCGGCCGTCATCATGACCGCCGAGTGGATCGGCATCAAGCGCGGCGACCCCGCGGCGCTGCTGCTGGCACGCCGCTGGTCGAAGGTCATGGCGGTGCTGGTGGCGGTCGGCGCCGTGTCGGGGACGGTGCTGTCGTACGAGATGGGCCTGCTGTGGCCGGGCCTGATGGGCCGGTACGGGGCCGCGCTCGGCATCCCGTTCTCGCTCGAGGGGATCTTCTTCTTCCTGGAAGCGATCTTCGTCGGGGTGTACCTGTACGGGTGGCAGCGGCTGCCGCCCTGGGTGCACTGGTGGAGTGGTATGCCGATCGTGGTGGCCGGCTTGCTCGGCGCCGTGTCGGTGGTCGCGGCCAACTCGTGGATGAACTCGCCCGCCGGGTACACGATGACCAACGGCAAGATCACCAGCATCGACCCGGTGTCGGTGTTCTTCAACGCCTCGACCCCGTACGAGACCACGCACATGGTGCTGGCCGCCTACATGGTGACGGGGTTCATGGTGGCCGGCGTCTACGCGGTCGGGCTGTTGCGCGGCCGGCGGGACCGCTACCACCGGCTTGGCTTCGCGGTCCCGTTCGCGATCGCCGGGATCGCCGCACCGCTGCAGGTGATGATGGGGGACGTCATCGCCCGGTTCACCGCGGCCCAGCAGCCGGTCAAGTTCGCCGCGATGGAGTACGTCTCTAACACCACGCGCGACGCCCCCGAGTGGCTGGGCGGCATCTTCATCAACGGCCACGTCTACTTCGGCACGTCCATCCCCGCGTTCGACTCGATCCTGGTCGGGTTCTCGCCGCACACCCAGGTCATCGGCTGGAACAGCGTTCCGCCGGACCAGCGGCCGCCGCTGGTCACGCTCATCCACCTGAGCTTCGACCTGATGGTAGGCATCGGCACGCTCCTGTTCGCGCTGGCTGCGTGGCAGGCCTGGTGGAGCTGGTTCCACCGCCGGCTGCTGCTGACCCCGTGGTTCCTGGTCCCGGCCGCCCTCAGCGGGGTGGCCGCGGTCGCCGCGATGGAGTCGGGGTGGATCGTCACCGAGGTGGGCCGCCAGCCGTGGATCGTCTACCGCGTCCTGCTGGTCACCCAGGCGGTCACCCCGTCCAGCGGGGTTCCCGTCACCCTGGGGGTGATCCTCGCCTTGTACGCGGTCTTGACGGTGGCCTCGATCGGCGCACCGATGATCATGTCGAGGCGATGGCGGCGGGAAACGCCCACGGAAGAGGCGGCCGAGCAGGTGCCGTACGGCCCCGCCCCGGCTGACGCGCCGGCGGAGGTGCCAGCGGCCGGCCCCGCGGCACCGGGCGTACACCGGGACTCCGCGGGCGGGGCGGCGCCGTGAACCCGTCACCAGAGACGATCGCCGTCGCCGCGATCCTGTTCGTCGTCATCGCCGCGTACGCGCTGTTCGGCGGGGCCGACTTCGGCGGCGGCATCTGGGACCTGCTGGCAGGCGGCACCGATCGCGGCGCCGCCCCCAGGGAACTCATCGACGAGTCCATCACCCCGGTCTGGGAGGCCAACCACGTATGGCTGGTCTTCGTCCTGGTGCTGCTGTGGACCGCGTTCCCGCCCGCGTTCGCCGCCATCATGACCGCGCTGTTCGTACCGCTCAGCCTGTCACTGTTCGGCATCGTCTTGCGCGGCGTCGGGTTCGCCTTCAGGCACACCGCCCAGCGGCTGCACATCCAGCAGCTCACCGGCGCCGTGTTCGCCGCCGCGTCGCTCATCACGCCGTTCTTCATGGGCACGGTCGTCGGGGCCGTCGTCACCGGGCAGGTGCCGGTACACCCGGCCGGGAACGTGCTTGCCGCCTGGACGTCGCCCACCGCCGTGCTCACCGGGCTGCTGTTCGTCGCGGCCTGCGGGTACATCAGCGCGGTGTTCCTCGTCCTGGAGGCGCGGCGCCGCGGGCAGCAGGACCTGGTGCGCTACTTCTCGCTCCGCGCCACCGCGGCCGGCGTGGTCACCGGCGGCCTCGCGGGCGCCACGTTCGCGGAGCTGTCGAACAGCGCTCCCCGCGTCTTCGACCGCCTGACCGGCATCGCGCTGCCGCTGGTGGCGGTCTCGATCGCGGCCGGCATCGCCGTGCTCGTCATGCTGTGGCTGCGCTGGTACCAGCCGCTGGTGCTGCGGGGAACGGCCGCGATCGCGGTGGCAGCCGTCGTGTGGGGCTGGGGACTGGCCCAGTACCCGTACCTCATTCCCACCTCGCTGGCGCTCGGCGCGGGCAGCGCGCCGACCGCGACCTTGGACGCGGAATTCGTCGTGGCGGGCCTCGCGGTGCTGCTCGTCGTGCCCGGGTTCGCCTTTCTCTACCTGCTGCAGCAGCGGCACCTGCTGACCGCCGCCGACACGGACGCCGAACTGCGGCTGGCCGCGCAGCTCGAGCCGGCCGCTCCCGGCCCGCCGCCTGCCGCTCCGGCGTCGGCCGGGAACCGGATGGCGACCGCGCTGGTGCTGGCCATGCTGGCGGGCAGGGCGATCAAGAACGTGTTCGCACCGCCAAAACGCCGGTGACGCCCGCGGCGCCCGCCGCTGGCGCCCGCCGCACCAGCCGGCGGCGGCCGCGCCCGCCGCGCCCGCCGGGCTCAGCCTGCCGTCGTGATCGAGTCGCCGGTGACACCAGCCGCACGCCGTGCGGCGAGCCGCCGTTTCTGCGGTTCGATCGTGTAGCGGGGGTCCTTAGCCGAGTGGATGCCCGCCTCGAATACCCCGAACCTGGTCAGCGCCGACGAGGCCACCAGCGCCAGCCCGGCCGCCGCCGCGGCGCCGCGGTGCCGGCCGCCGAGCAAGGTCCCGACACCGCCCGCGACCGCCAGCGCCTCACTGAGCCGGAGCAGCTGGCCCGCCCGGCCCTCGTGCAGCGGCTCGGCCGCGACCGGGTCCATCCGCCGGCGCATCACCCGGGTGGCGACCAGGTCGCCGACGACCCCCAGCACGGCCAGTGTGCGGGCCGGCGCGGTCTCCGCCACGGGGGTGGTGATCATCGCCAGGCCGGCCGAGGCCAGTGAGGCCGAGCTGACGAACACGAACGGCAGCTCGTCGCGCGCGTGGTTCCAGGTCGGCGTGGCCGTGTCGGCCAGCAGGACCGCCGTGTACACCGCCAGCGGCGGGCCGAAGGCGGCGGCCTCGAGCCCCGCCGGCCCCTCGACCGCGTGCAGCACCCGGCGCAGCGGTCCGAGCGGCAGCCGCTGCCCGGTCAGCCGGTCGATCTCGGCCACCGCGGCCATGCCGGCGCCCGCGCTGAACGCGCTGAGGATCCACGAGCCCACGCTCATCGGGGAGGTCAGCTTGATCACCCGGAGCATGTTCACGAAGCGCTCAGGCCGCCCGAGATCGCGCACCAGGAAGAACGCCCCGAGGCTGACCGAGGCCAGCGCGGCCAGCCGGGAGTTGCGGCAGAGGGCAGGCCGGCCCGTCAGCTGCGCGCCGGCCCCGAGCAGGGCAGATCCGCCCGCGACGCCGCCGAGGAACAGGTACGCCGCGACGTCGTGACCCCACGGCGCCGCCTTGACCACCGGGCGGCCGTAGTAAGACGTGAACTCCGGCTCGGGAACCACCGGCATCTCGCGCGAGCCGTCGCCGCTAGAACCAGAACCAGAACCAGGCCCATTGCCAGTGCGCCGCCGCCCGCCGTTGCCGCGCCGGCGACGGGGCTGGTCAGGCGGGCGCAGCCGGTCGTATTCGGACGTGCTCACCGGCGTCCTCCGATGAACGAGAGCAGCACGGCGGCCGCCATCCCGGCCGCCGCGAACCCGGCCTGCTTGTACATCCGCGGCAGGTCGGCCGTGGACACCCGCGGGTCCGGCGGGAGCCCGTACACCTCGGGCTCGTCGAGGAGCAGGAAGACCGAGCCGGTGCCGCCGACCCCGTCCAGTTCGTTGGCGCCGTACAGGCGCGCCTCGGTCCTGCCCTGTTCGTGCAGCTCGGCGACCCGTTCCTTAGCCAGCGCCACCATGTCCGCGTGGTCGCCGAACTTGATCGACGTCGTGGGGCAGGTCTTCGCGCAGGCCGGGGTCTCGTCGTCGACGAGACGGTCGTAACACAGCGTGCACTTCTGCGCGACCCCGAGGTTGGGCACCTCGGGCTGCTCGCCCTTCCGCTCGCCCCGTTCGTCCCGCTTGGTTTTCGGTGCGGCGGTGCCGTCAGTGCGCCTCTCGATCACGCCGAACGGACAGCCGGCGACGCATGTCCCGCACCCGTTGCAGACGTCGGCTTGCACGACGACCGTGCCGAATTCGGTCCGGAACAGCGCCCCGGTCGGGCACACGTCAAGGCAGCCGGCGTGCGTGCAGTGCTTGCACACGTCAGACGACATGAGCCAGCGGAACTCGGGCGTGTCAAGCAGCGCGTTCCCCGTCGGCTCAGGGGTGGTGGCAGGCACCGGATCACCAGGCACAGGATCACCAGGCACCCCGCCGCCGGACTCCGCCGGGCGCATGCCCGGCATGCCCAGATCGATCAGCGCGCGCCCGCCCGCCCGCGCCTCGTCGATGCGCTCGCGTCCCTGCTCGACGAAGGCGACGTGCCGCCAGGTGCTGGCGCCGAGCGCGCCGGTGTTGTCGTAGGACGATCCGAGCAGTTCCAGGTCGCCGTCGCGCGGGTTGCGGTTCCACTCCTTGCAGGCCACCTCGCAGGCCTTGCACCCGATGCAGATCGAGGTGTCGGTGAAGAAGCCCTTGCGCGGTTTGACGTCCGGCCAGCGCGCGTCGGCGGCGGGGTCGGTCGGTCCGGCCAGCTGAGGCATTAACTCCCCTTCCCGGGCGGCGGAGACGGCGGATCGACGACCTCGCGGGCGGGGACGGTGATCCGGATGTTGTCGGTGTCGGTGGTGGCGCCCGAACGAGTCTGGTACTCCGCGACGAGCCGGAGCAGCTGCTCGCCGCGCGGCCGGCGGCCCGGCCTGATGTCGCAGGACCCGGCCTTGGACTCCTGAATCTGCACGTTGGGATCGAGCGTGACGCCGAGCAGGTCGTTGGCCGCGTCGCCGGTCACGATGGCGTCCTTGCCCACGCCCCAGTGGAACGGCAGCCCGATCTGGTGCACGGTCTGGCCGCCGAGGACCAGCGGGGTCATCCGGGCGGTGACCAGCACCCGCGCCTCGATCGCGGTGCGCGGGGAGATGATCGTGGCCCAGCCGTACGGTTCGAGGCTCCGCTCCGCCGCCAGCGCGGGCGACACCTCGCAGAACATCTCCGGCTGCAGTTCCGAGAGGTACGGCAGCCAGCGGCTCATCCCGCCGGCGGTGTGGTGCTCGGTCAGCCGGTAGGTGGTGAACACGTACGGGTACACGTCCGCCCCTGGCGCGCCCGCACTGGGCGCGCTCAGGTTGTCCGACCGCGGGAACAGGATACGGGCCGGGCTCTGCTGCTGCGGGTACAGGGCGTTGGCGACTGGCGATTCCTGCGGCTCGTAGTGCGTCGGCAGCGGCCCGTCGACCATGCCCTTCGGCGCGAACAGCCAGCCCTTGCCGTCGGCCTGCATGATGAACGGGTCGTCGCCCGCGAGCGCCGCCGCGCCGCCCAGATCGGGGTCGGGACGGCTGCCGGGGGCACGGTCGGGCACGAAGTCGGGCACGTCGCCACCGGTCCAGCGGCCCTGCTCCTCGTCCCACCAGACCAGTTTCTTCCGCTCGCTCCACGGCGTCCCGTCCGGCGCGGCCGAGGCCCGGTTGTAGAGGATCCGCCGGTTGGCCGGCCAGGCCCAGCCCCACTCCGCCTGGCTCGGTCCCTGACCGCCGCGGGGCACGCGGTCGGCCGCGTGGTTCACGCCGCCGGCGTATACCCCGGTGTAGATCCAGCACCCCGAGGTCGTCGACCCGTCGGACCGCAGCTCGGTGTACGACGAAAGCGGTTTGCCGTCGGGACCGGAGCCGTTGATCTCCGCGAGCACCGCCTCCGGATCGGCCTCGCCGGCCCCGTAGTCCCAGGTGAGGTCCAGCAACGGCCGGTCCCGCGGATCGGTCGAGTCAGCGAGCTTGGCCCGGATCCGCTGGCCGAGCAGATAGAAGAAGTCCAGCTCGCTCTGGCACTCCCCGGGCGCGTCGAGGGCCTTGTGGCGCCACTGCAGCATCCGCTGCGTCTGGGTGAACGATCCGGCCTTCTCCGCGTGGCTCGCCGCGGGGAAGAAGAACACCTCGGTCGCGATGTCCTCGGTCCGCAGCTCGCCTGAGGCGATCTCAGGGGAGTCCTGCCACCAGGTCGCCGACTCGATCATGTTGAGGTCCCGCACCACCAGCCACTTCAGGTGGGACATGGCAAGCCGTTGCTGGCGGCCGTTGGCCGACCCGACGGCCGGGTTCTGGCCGAGCAGGAAGTACCCCTCCACCTCATCCGCCAGCATGGCGGTCACCGTCTGGTAGGTGCCGTGCGGTCCGGTCAGCCGGGGGAGGTAGTCGTAGGCCCAGTCGTTGCCAGCCTGGGCGGCGTCGCCCCACCAGGCCTTGAGCAGGCTGACCATATAGGTGTCGGAAGCGGCCCAGAAGCCCTTCTGCTTCTTCGGCCCGACCGTCTCGATGTAATCGGCGAAGGTGTCGTGCAGTCCCGCGCTCGGCATCGGCAGGTAGCCGGGCAGCAGGTTGAACAAGGTCGGAATGTCGGTCGAGCCCTGGATGCTGGCGTGCCCGCGCAAGGCCATGATGCCGCCGCCGGGGCGTCCCACGTTGCCCAGCAGCAGCTGCAGGATCGCCGCGGTGCGGATGAACTGCGCGCCGAGGGTGTGCTGGGTCCAGCCGACCGCGTAGGCGAAGCAGGTAGTGCGCTCGCGGCCGGAGTTCTCGGTGACGGCCCGGGCGAGGTAGCCGAAGTCGTCCTCGCTGATGCCGCACACGTCGCGGACCATCGCGGGCGTGTAGCGGGCATAGTGCCGCTTGAGGATCTGGAAGACCGTGCGCGGGTCCTGCAGCGTCTCGTCCCGCAGCACCCGGGCGTGCGGCAGCGGCGGCCCGCCGCTGCCGAGCTGGTCGCCGGCCGCGCGGCCCGAGGCGCTGGCGCCGTGCTCGTGGAAGTGCTCGGCGTGCTTGCCGCCCTCCTCCGCGTAGGCCCACGTGGTCGGGTCGTAGTGACCTCTTTCCGGGTCGAAGCCGGAGAACAGGCCACCGAGTTCCTCAGTGTCGGCGAAGTCCTCGTTGACCAGCGTCGCCGCGTTCGTGTAGGCGACGACGTACTCCTTGAACCACCCGTCGGTGGCCAGCACGTAGTTGATCAGCGCGCCGAGCAGCACCACGTCGGAGCCGGCCCGGATCGGGATGTGCCTGTCGGCGACCGCCGAGGTCCTGGTGAACCGCGGGTCCACGTGGATGACCTTAGCCCCGCGCGCCCGTGCCTCCTCCACCCACTGGAAACCAACCGGATGGCACTCGGCCATGTTGGAACCCTGGATGACGATGCAGTCGGCGTTGGCCATGTCCTGCAGGCTCTGCGTCGCGCCGCCGCGCCCGAACGAAGTTCCCAGACCGGGAACGGTGGAGGAGTGTCAAATACGCGCCTGGTTCTCGATCTGGACCGCGCCCGCGGCGGTGAAGAGCTTCTTGATGAGGTAGTTCTCTTCGTTGTCCAGGGTCGCGCCGCCCAGCGCGGCGATGCTCATCGTGCGGCGCAGCAGCCGGCCCTCGTCGTCCTGCTCCTGCCATCCCCGGCGGCGCGATTCGATGAAGCGGTCGGCCACCATCTCGATGGCGGTCTGCCGATCAAGATTCTGCCAAACGGGCGCATGCGGTGCCCGGTACAGCACCCTCGTCTGGCGGCCGGGGGAGTTCACCAGCTGCTCGCTTGCCGACCCCTTCGGGCACAGCCGGCCGCGGGAGACCGGCGAGTCGGGGTCGCCCTCGATCTGGACGACCTTCTCGTCCTTGACGTAGATCCGCTGCCCGCAGCCGACCGCGCAGTACGGGCAGACGCTCTGCACGACGCGGTCCGCGGTCGACGTACGCGACGCCAGCGCGCGGGTGTGCCCAGAGGTAACCGCCGGCCCGCGGCCGAGCAGGTCGCCCGAGCGCACCTGCCGGACGACCGGCCACTCAAGAGGACTCCATCGCGGCATGAGTCAATGCTAGTTACCGCCTGGTTTCGCGCACGCCCGGGGGGCCGCCCGGGCGGCAGGCGCTCATCGTGCGCGGTAGTCGAACCCCTCGAATTAGGTCAAATCCTGACCGGTCAGGATTCAACAGGACAAGCGGGGCCGGGCGGTATATTTGGCGGGTTTGAGAGAAAATTGAGAGCTTATTTCAACCGTGTCTTAGGAATTGGTTTAAGCGTGTGCACCTCGCATATCTGGAAATCCTGTTAAAGTCCCGTGGCTATGGGGGTTTTGACAGATGCGCGACGCCTGTTGCGCCGCACGGGGATCGACGTCGTTCGCTGGCCGCACCGGCCAGAATCCGGCGTGATCGACTGGGCGCTCGCAGAGGTAATTCGTTCGCGCGATATCAACTGTGTCATTGACGTGGGCGGTAACCGGGGGCAGTTCGCGCAGCGGCTGCGCACACTCGGGTATGCCGGCCGTATCGTCTCATTCGAGCCTTCGCCGACCGTGCTGCCTGATATCAGCGCAGCGGCGGCGCGGGACCCTGACTGGACGGTGCGGCCCGTCGGGCTTTCCGGCCAGGCCGGCCACGCCGAACTGCGGCTGCATAAAGAGCCGCAACTCAACTCACTGCTCGACGACCTGCCGGGGGTGATCGAGCAGATTCCGAAAATGGAATTGATCGGCACCGCCACGGTCAGGCTGTCGACCCTGGCGGCGGAATTCCCGTGGATTACCTCGGGGATTGCCGAGCCGCGCGTCCTGCTCAAGTCCGACACCCAGGGTCACGACGTGGAAGTGCTGCGCGGCGCGGGCGACAAGGGACTGGACAAGGCGGTACTGGCCGTGCTCGTCGAGCTGGCGGCGCAGCCGGTCTACCGTGGTCAGCCCGCGATGACCGAGGTCATGGACCTGATCATGAACGACGGGTTCACCGCGGTGGCGTTCGAGCCGCTCTTCGAGTCGTCTGACGGCTTGCGGATGGTGGAACTCGACGGGCTGTTCATGCGTCCTGCCGTCAGCAAGCCCGACTGGGGATACGACCAGCACCGGCGGCCGGGCCGCGGAGTCGCCGTCGGGATGGTCCCGTCCGCCAGGTCGTGATTCGCCCGGTCGTGCTTCGCACTACGCACAACGCTCACTAATCAGTCATCGTGGCCGGTCCCGGGAACGGGCCGGGGACCTGCTCCCGGGACCGGCCACGACCAATTCCGCTGACCCGCGCGGCGGGCCCTCGTCGCGGCCCGGCTGTTCTTCGCCTGCGGCTCCGTCCACCTGTTCAGCGCCGCTGGTCAGCTGGGGAGAGGCCAACCAGATCACGGTCAACGCGCTCACCGACGCGCTGACCTGCTTCTCGGTCGCGATGTTGCACAGAAGCCATTGACCGCGCTAGCGCTCACGACGGCGAAGAGATCTTCATCGGCGGCGGTGCCGCCATCTACCGCGAGGCCTTCGACCGCTGCGGCCGGCTGTACCTGACCTTGATCCACGTCGACTTCGCCGGCGACGCCCGCTCCCCGGACCCCGCGACGTGCCTGCCGCAGCCCGGAGCCGGCGCAGCGGAGAACTAGCGCGTAAACGGCAGCACCAGCCGGGAGTGGTGGACGGCGTCACGGTAGATCTTGTGGGTGACCGGACGGCCGACCGGCAGGTGGAAAGCGTCAGGCGGCAGCAGCGAGTTGTGCTCGTCGGTCAGCGGCTCGTCGTTCGACAGTTCGGCGACCAAGCGGTGACCGGGCAGCAGCGTCGCCGCGAACGGGTAGAGGCGCAGCACGTACTCCTCGACCGTCCCCGGCTTGACCGGGACCGCGCGGGTGTGCGGGTGGCGCGGGTCGCCTTCGGTGCTGTATTCGCTGAGCTCGCGGTGCGAGGCCTTCAGGTACCCGGTGGTGAGCAGCTGGCGCTTGCCGCCCGGCGCCGCGTCCCACAGCCGCAGGATGAAGTTCGTGTCGTCGGCGTCGATCTCCGCGAACAGGTGCGCGGCGCCCGGGCCGATCAGCTCCGTCGGCTCCTCGAACGGCTCGGTGCTCCAGCTCAGCATCTCGACTTTGTCGGTGACGGTGAGCGGCGCCTGGTAGAAGCCATCGGGAGCGGCGTGTTCAGAACCCATAATCTCCGGCCCGAACGAGAGCTTGCCCCTCGTTCGCAGGTACAGGGACTTGTACGCGGCCGGCCGCGGCGGCCACTGGCTGCCTGTCACCCGCTCCCGCGAGCCTTCGACGAAAACGGAGACCGCGGGCGAGTCCATCACCCCGTTGTCGATGCCCTTGATCCAGTAGTCGTACCAGCGGAACATCGCGTCGTGCTCTTCCACCCACGGCCGTGACTGCATCGGCGGGTAGGGGCCGATATCCAGCTTCTTCGGCCCCTTCAGGGCGTTGAACAGCTCGATCGTGCCGTCGACCGTCCAGCCCCGGCCCTGGTCGATCTGCAGGTAGACGGGGATGTCGATGGCCGCGGCCAGGTTGACCGGGTTGCGCTCCTCGTACCAGTCGCCGTCGAGGTCGTTCAGCACGATGTCGAACCAGGCCTCGTGGTGGGCCGGGTAGTTCAGCACGTGGACCAGGTTGGGCCACGCGGCCACGTCAGGATCGGCTAGGCGCCTGGCCACCAGCTCCTTGACCTCCGCCGGGGAGAACGTCTCGAGCACCCGGGACTTGACGCGGCCGGTGAACGCCCAGCCGGAGTCGCCGCCACGGCCCTCACGCGCGGCCCGCGGCATGAACCACATGACGCCGCCGTGGTAGGTGGTCTCGTAGAAGTCGTAGTGGCCGCCGCTGACGAAGATCGCCTTCAGGTGCGGCGGCCGCTCGGCGGCGGCGATCACCTGCATCGAGCCGAAGTAGGAGATGCCGGTCATGCCGACGTTGCCGTCGCACCACGGCTGGGCCGCGACCCACTCGATGAAGTCGTACGCGTCCTGGCCGAGCGGCACCCCGCCCGCGTTGTAGTTGCCGATGTGCTCGCCGCCAGAGGCCCCCGACCCGCGCAGGTCCCCGATCACGTGCACGTATCCCTCGCGCACGACGCGGGCGATGTCGCCCGCCTCGATGCACCCGTCCCACATCGGACTCGGCCGGCGCTGCGGCGGCATGGTCAGGGCGAGGGCCTGCAGCTCCTTGCCGTAGGGACTCAGCGCCACCAGCGCGGGCCGCGGCGTGTCGTCCGCCTCGTGGTAGGCGTCGGCCGCGAGGCAGACACCGTCTCGCATCGGGACCTGGAGATCGCGGCGGACGGCGATCGCCTGCCCGCCGGCGTCGAGCGTTCGGTAGTCGGCCATGGGCGTGCTTCCTCCGTCAGGACGTGGGGGCGGACCGGGCGCGGTACCCGTCCAGGGTGGTGAAGAACGGGGACGGCTCAAGCGCCGGGTCCCCGGTGTAGCCGAGCGCCTCGGCCGCGCAGCCGAACGGGGCGTAGGGCGAGCCGGCCGCAGGATCGCCGTACGACGGGGTCAGCTGGGCCGCGTCCCGCACGCGGGCCTCGATGTCCAGGCTTTCCCGCAACGCGGCGGTGGCCTGGCCGCTGTCGAGCTCAACGCCGTAGGGCACCCCGGCCGTCGTCAGGTACGGATGCCCCAGGTACAGGTGCCGCGGCCGGACGTCGTCCCGCAGGTACCGCAGGCTGGCACGGTAGGCGTCGGGGTCCGCGTAGCCGGGGAAGCCGTTGGCGGCCCCGTGCACCTGGACCGAGTCGCCGGCGAAGACGGCGTCCTGGCCGTCGATGACGTAGGCGACCGACCCGGCCGTGTGACCGGGAATCGAGTGCACCGACACGGTCACGTGCCCGCCCAGCGAAAGCGTCTCGCCGCCGTGCAGCAGCACCGTCGGTTCCGCCTCGCCGGAGATGACGGCCGCGGCCGCCGCCGTCTGCTTGGCCACCCCGCCGGGATCACGCAGGTACCGGCCCCGCCCCGCCGTGTACTCGGTGACATGCGCCTGGCGCGAGCGGAGCAGCGGCGCGTCGGCTTCGTGGATGACCAGCTGCGCGCGGCGGCCGGTGAGCTCCCACAGCGCGTACGCCCCGCCGACGTGGTCGATGTGCCCGTGGGTCAGCAGGATCCAGCGCACGTCCTCGATCCGGCGCCCGAGGGCGCGCAGCGCAGGGGCCATGCCCTCGGCGGGCGATGAGGCGATTCCGGTGTCGACGATGGCCGGCTCGGGCGCGTCGATGAAGAAGCTGTAGAGCGAGAACCGGCCCCAGGGCGAGGCCAGCGGGTGCACCGTCACGTCGCGGGCCACGGGTCAGCGCCCGGCCAGGAACGCGGCGGTCTCCGCGAACGCGCGGTGGTACTCCGGGATCCAGCCGAAGTGCTGCACGAACCCGTGCCCGGCGCCCGGGTAGCGGGTGACGGTGGCCTCGACCCCGGCCGCGCGCAGCCGCTCCCCGTACAGCTCGCCCTCGTCGCGCAGCGGGTCGTGCCCGGCGGTGATGACCAGGGCGTGCGGTAGCCCGGTGAGGTCCGCGCGCTTGACGGGGGACACCAGCGGGTCGGCCGGGTCCGCGCCGCTGCCGAGGTAGAAGGCGTTGAACGGCTTGAGCCCGGCCGTCTCGAGCCCGTACCCGTGCGCGTTCTCCCGCAGTGACCGGTAACGGCCGGGATCGAAGTCCAGGTCGAGCGACGGGTAGTAGAGCACCTGGTGGCTGATGCGGTCGAAGCCGTCGTCGTGCGCGAGCGCCGTGACGGCGGCGGCCAGCGTGCCGCCCGAGCTGTCGCCGGCGACCGCGAGCGTGGTGCCGTTCCAGCGCAGCGGCCCGGCGTTTTCCGCCGCCCAGCGGACGACGCCGTAGCAGTCGTGCAGGCCCGCCGGGTACGCGGCCTCGGGCGCGCGGCGGTAGCCGGCGGAGACGACCTTGAGGCCTGTCTCCCGCGCGAGGGACCGCGCGACATGGTCGTGGGTGTTCAGGCTGCCGAGGAAGAACGCGCCGCCGTGGAAGTACACCAGCAGCCCGTAGGCGCCGGCGGCGGCCGGCGTGTAGATCCGCACCGGCACGTCGACGGGCGCGGTCACCGCGACGGTGTCCTCGACCGCGTGCAGCGGCAGGCGCTCGCCGGCGGGGAGAACCTGGTCCTCTTCGGCCGCGCGCAGGACGGCCGGGTCGGGCGGACCCGCGGGCAGGGGCGGCAGGTGACGCAGTACCTCGGCGATCTTCGGGTGCAGCGTCACGGCGTCACCCCGGCCGGGCTGGTCGCGGCGGGCTTCTGCCCGGGGAAGGCGGTGTCGACCGCGCCTGAGTCCCACGACTGCCTGGACACGCGCTGCAGGTTGTCGGTGACCGGCTTCCTGGTCGCCTGGTACAGCGCGAGCGCGCTCTTGACCGAGTCCGCCGCGAGCAGCGCGTCCGCCAGGCCGCCGGCGTCCTGGATGGCCTGGTTCGCGCCCTGCCCCTGATGATGCAGCATCGCGTGGGCGGCATCGCCGAGCAGCGCCACCGCGTCGGTGTGCCACGTCTCGAGCGGGTCGATGTCGTAGACCGCGCGGCCGCTGAGCGTGCTCAGGTCGAGGTCGCGGGTGATCTTGACCAGCCGCTCGTCGAAACCGCCGACCATCGCGACCAGGTCGTCCCTGGTAACGGCCGGAGCCCAGGTGTCGTCGCTGGACAGGGCGGTGATGTCGTAGGAGACCTGGTTGCGGTGCAGCAGCGGCAGCACGTAGATCTTGGTGCCGTTCTCGCCGATGTACATCCGCAGGTTCGCGTCGAGCGGCAGCCCGTAGACGTCACCGGCCGGGATCACCGCCCGGAACGCGTGCTCGCCGGAGAACACCGGGCCCTTGTCGCTGAACAGCTGCTGGCGGACGACCGACCGGATGCCGTCGGCGCCGATCACCAGGTCGGCCGTCACCGTGGCGCCGTTGGCGAAGGCGATGACCGCCCGGCCGCCCTCGTCGGTGACGCTCTGCGTCCGGTAGCCGAGGTGTACCGCGTCCGGGGGGAGGACCTTGAAGAACGTCTCGATGAAGTCGCCCCGGTGGATGAGGCGGGTCTTGGTCTCCTGGGCGTAGTCGTGGATACCGGGCCACTCTTCCCGCATGATGGGCTCGCCGGCGGCGGTGAGGATCTCGAAGTAGTCGCTTGGTGAGCTGACCGCGGCCATCGCCTCGAAGATGCCCCACGTCCTGAACAGGTCGAGCGTCGGCGGGCGCAGGCCGATGCCGGCCCCGACTTCGCGGACCCGGACCGCCTGCTCGTAGATGTGCACGTTAGCGCCGAGCAGGCTGAGCGCCTTGGCCGCGGCCGCGCCGCCGTACCCGGCGCCGACCACCGCGACGTTCAGGTCCCTGAGGTCTGAGGACTGCATGGTCTTACATCCTTCTGAGAGGGCCCGTCCCCGCGCCGGAGCCGGCGTGGGGGTTGCTGAGCTGCGTGCGGTTCAGTCCGCGATGGTGAGGAAGCCGGCGGGGTTGTCGACGAAGAGCGTCCTGATCGCGGCCTCGTCCACGCCGGCCGCCCGCAGATCGGGGATGAGGTCGTCGAAGAGGTAGTTCACCGTGTGACCTTTCACCCCCGGCCAGCCCAGCGGGCTGCAGTTGGCGTCGGCCGATGCCAGCGCCTGGCCCAGGTAGCCCTGGCCGATGAAGCGGAGGAAGTGATCAAGCCGCTCCTTACGCGGCCGGGCCCAGAACGGCGGGTCCTCGAGCTCGGTCTCGTAGCCGAACGTGTCGAAGCCGACCCGGCCGCCGCGCGCGGCGATCCAGGTGTCCCGCGTCTTGTCCGCGTTCACGCCGTCGTCGGCGTGCCCGAACAGCACCCGGTCGAGCGGCAGGCCCTCCTCGCCGAAGATCGCGATCGCGTTCTCGGCGTCGATCGCCAGGTGGGTCAGGACCGGCACGCCGGTGGCCAGGGCGGCCCGGGCCCCGGCGCGGTAGATGCGCTTGTCCAGGCTGGTCATCCGGCCGCCGCGGCTCACCCCGACCTTGATGACGCCGGCCCGGCTGCCGGTGTCCCCGATGCCGGCGGTGATCTCATGAGTGAACTGCGCGGTCAGGTACTCCACGCTGGCCCGGGCGAAGAACGGCAGCGCGGTGTCTCCTCCGACGAACCCGGTGCAGGCGACGATGTGCACGCCGGTCTTGGCCGACAGCGACTTGTAGTAGTCGACGTCCCGGCCGTTGCATATCCCGGTGACGTCCACGAAGGTCCCGCCCCCGTTCAGATGAAAATCGCGCAGTTTGGGGACGGTCTCCGCGTACCGCTGCTCCGGGGTTTTCCACCACCCGGAGTCAAGCTCCGAGCCGGGCATGCCGTACCCGATGTGCTCGTGGATCGCCACGACCCCGAGCGCTTCGGCCGGGACCGGCCCGAGCACGGTGTTCACTCTCGACACAACACTCTCCTCAGCTATTTCAGCTCTCGGTGGGGCACGCGACCGCCTCGTCAGCGCGGCGTCAGCAGGTCACACGGGTTGCCGGCCAGGATGCGCTGGACATCCGCGTCGCCAACGCCCGCCGCGTGCAGCAGCGGGACGAACGTCGACAAGACGTGGCTGTAGGGCACGTCGCATCCGGGCTGTCCCTTGGAAACGCCGGCCGCGCTGGCCGAGAGCAGGATCCGGTCGGCGTGGCCTTCTCCGGCCAGCTTCGCCACCAGGCCGGCGCGCTCGTGGTCGGTGATGTAGCCGCCCTCTTCTGTGCCTACGTGGTCGAGCGCGACGTAGGCGCCCCGGCGGGCAATCTCCGCCGGCGCGCCGCTTTCCACCGCGTCCCGGCGGTCGAGGCCGCCGACGACGACGCGGCCGGCGGGCAGCCGTTCGTCGAGGATGACCCGCAGGTCGCCGGCGGCGTCGTTGCCGTAACGGACCGAGACGGGCACGCCGGTGCTCCGCGCGGCCCGCGCCGCCCCGCGCAGCAGGCTCTCCTCGGTCGCAGTCCGGCCGGCGCGGTTCACGGCGGTGGCCACCAGGCCCGCGGCGGCGCGCCGTTCCAGCCGGGGGACAACCATCCCTTCGCTGACCTCCCTGGTGAACAGGTCGGCGAACTTCTCGGCGGGCCACGGCACCGGGGGGTTGGTCTGCGGAGTCAGGAAGTAGCCGCCGAGCAGCTCTTCCGGGCCAAGGCCAGTCGACGCGACGATGTGCACGCCGGTCGACCGGGCCAGGGCCTCGTACAGCGGCAGGTCGCGGCCGTGGAACATGCCGGTGCGGTCGACGATCGTCCCGCCGCCCGCCGCGCGAAAGTCCGTCAGCTTAGCCGCGAGGATCTGGAAGATCCCGGCCCGGTCGATGACGATGTCGAACGCGTACTGGGCGCCGGGCAGCACCGACAGCAGCGCCTCGTGCACCGAGACAACCCCGAGATCGGCCGCGGGGACAGGGCCGAGGACAGTACTGACGGTGCTGCTCTTGGCGGTCATGCACGACACGGTAGCCATTGGGTTTACGTCATGTCAATTAAATGGACACAATGACAAGACATCATGTGATGAGTAAACGGGTATCGTGAGCGCCATGACCAGTGGCGTGACGCGCCGCAAGCCGAGCTTGCGGGTCGCGCAAAAAGAGATGACCCGGCGGCTGCTGCTCACCACGGCGCTTGAGCTGTTCGAGGCCAAGGGCTACCCGGCGACGACGATCGACGACATCGCCAACGCGGCGGGCACCACCCGGGTGACCTTCTACGCCCACTTCCCGGCCAGGATCGACCTGATCAAGGCGCTGTTCGCGGACCTGAACGCGTTCCTGCAGCGCGACGAGGACGCGGGGGTGCCGTCGGACACTACGCTGGTCGCCGCCGTCCGCTCCGGCTCGCGCGCGGCGATCGAGGCGTGGATCGGCCAGTCCGCCAGCCGCTGGCCGAAAGTCCAGCCCTACCTGCGGGTCGCTGACGAGGCGGCCATCACCGACCAGGACATCCGCGCGCTGGTCGATCAGTGGTGGGACGAGGCCTACCGGGATCTCGAGACGGGCCTGGACCAGGCGGGCCGCTTCGACCCGGCCAGCCGGCGCACCCGGGCCGAGCTCGCCTTCGCGCAGCTGCACCATATGGCGACCAGCTGGCTGCGCCGGGGGTGGCAGGTCGAGTCCGCGGACGTAGAGCTGGCGGTGCTGACCGGCAGCTGGTGCGCCCTGCTCGGGGTAGATTTACATTACGAACTTTCTATTGACATCTTGTAAAGCTAAGGCGCATAGTCCCGGGTAAGCACAGCCCACTCCGGGAGTATCGCAATGTCGCTTGATAACCCGGCGGCGCTCAGCGCCGCCAGCCCCGTCACGGGGCGCGCCAGCAAGGGCAACGCGGGCACGCTGCTCGCCGCCTGTCTCGCGGTCTTCGTCGCGCAAGTCGCCAACGCCCTGCCGGCGTCGCTCAACGGGCTGTTCCAGCAGGAGTTCAACACCCAGGGCTCCGCGCTCACCTGGATCACCGCCGCCTTCATGGTCACCGTGGTGGTCTTCGAGTTCACCTTCGGCGTGCTCGGCGACCTCTTCGGCCGCAAGAAGCTGGTCGCCGCCGGCGCCGTCCTCACCGTGATCGGCGCGATCGTCATGGCGGTGGCGCCGGACCTGCACTTCCTGTGGATCGGCGCGGGCATCGACGGACTCGGCGCGGGGGCGATGTTCCCCGGTTCGCTGGCGATGGTCGCCACGATGACGCACACCGCGCGGACCCGGGCCAACGCGGTCGCGGTCTGGGCCGGCTCGCTGTCGGCCGGCGCCGCGGTCTCCCCGCTGATCGGCGGCATCCTCGCCAGCCACGGCGGCTGGCGCGCCTCGTTCTGGCTGCTGGCCGCCGTCGCCCTGGTGAGCCTCGCGCTGACCCTGGTGCTGGCGGCCGAGTCGTCCGCCCCCGCGGGCCGCGGCCTGGACGTCCCCGGCCAGGTCACGTTCGCGATCGGCCTGATCGCCGTCATGTACGCGACCATCCAGGGGCCGGAAGACGGCTGGACGCACGGCAACGTCCTGACGGGCTACATCGTCGGGGTGATCTTCCTGACGGCCTTCGTGGCGGTCGAGCGGAAGGCCAGGTCGCCGATCCTCAAGCTGGACCTGTTCAGGAACCGGGCCTTCTCGGTCACCAACCTGGTCGCGGTCGTCTCGATGTTCACCTTCCTCGGCACCTGCTTCTCGACCAGCATGTGGATCGGCCCGGTGCAGCACCAGTCCGCCACCCGGACGGGCCTGCTGTTCCTGCTGCTGCAGGGCCCGGCGTTCGTCTTGTTCGCGGTAATCGGCAAGCTGCTGACCAAGGTCGCGCCGCAGTGGCTGCTCGCGGCCGGCTGCCTGCTGATGGCGGCCGGCGCGTTCCTGTGCACGCGGCTGGACATCACCGACACCGCGCTGACCCCGTTCGTCCTGCCTGACCTGCTCACCGGCATCGGCTTCGGGCTCGCGGTGAACTCCTTCACCGCCGTCGCGCTGAACACCGTGCCGCTGCCGCTGGCCGGCATGGCCAGCGCGACCACCAACATGTTCCGTGACCTGGGCTTCGCGCTCGGCCCCGTCATCGCGGGCGCGGTCGCCTTGTCCCACGCGGGCTCGTCGTTCCTCGCGGCCCTGCCCAAGGCGGGCCTGCCCGCCAGCCAGCTCGGTCCGGCCCTCGGCATCGGCCGGGCGGCCGGCCCGATCGCCGTCAACAGCCTGTCCCCTGGCACCCCCGGCGCGGGCGCCCACCTGGTCGCCCTGCAGTCCCTCGGCACTGGGTTCGGCGTCATGTTCGCCGTCTGCGCGGTGGCGGGCCTGGCCGCGGCGGTGCTGACCGTCGCCGGCATGCTCGGCACCGGCAAGGTCGCGCCCGCCGCCGAGGCGCTGTCCGGCTCGGTCCGCGACACCGCCGCGGCCGCTTGAGCAGGGGGAGATGAGCCGCATGACGTCACTCGACGACCTCGACCTGTTCTCCGACGAGATCCTGGCCGACCCCTACCCGTGCTACGCCGCGCTCCGCGAGCAGGCCGCGGCCGTGTACCTGCCCAAGACCGGTGTATGGGCCGTGACCAGGTACGAGGCGGTCCGGGCGGCCCTTGGCAACCCGCAGGCGTTTTCCTCGCGGGCGGTCGCGTTCAACGACGTGATGAACCAGGCCCTGGCCGGGACCTCGCTCGCCGCCGACCCGCCTGATCACCGGGCGCTGCGGGCCGCGCTGATGGAGAACCTCACGCCGCGGGCGCTGCGCACGCTGCGGGACGACGTCGAGGCCAAGGCCGACGCGATGGTGGCCGGCCTGGTTGAGCGGGGCACGTTCGACGCGATCGAGGACCTCGCCCAGGCGCTGCCGGTCGCCGTGGTCATGGACCTGATCGGTGTCCAGGGCGAGATCCGCGACAAGATGCTCGGCTGGGGCTTCGCCGCCTTCAACACCCTCGGCCCGATGAACGCCCGCACGATCGCGAACCTGCCGGCCGCGGGCGAGCTCTTCGACTGGGTGTCCGGCATCAAGGCGGCGGACCTGGCCGAGGGCAGCATCGGCCGGGCGGTCTTCGCCGCCGCCGAGCGCGGCGTGATCCCGGCCGCGAGCTGCAACGGGATCATCCACCAGTACGTCGCGGCGGGGCTTGACTCCACGATCGCCGGCCTCGGCAACGCGATCGCGCTGTTCGCGGCCCATCCCGATCAGTACGCGCTGATCCGCGCCGACCCGTCGCTGATACCCGCCGCGTTCAACGAGGTGCTGCGGTACGACGCCCCCGTCCCGCTGTTCGGACGGCTGGTCACCGCGGGCACCGAGGTCGACGGCACCGTGATCCCGGCCGGCGCGCAGGCCGCGCTGCTGTTCGCCGCGGGGAACCGGGACCCGCGCCACTATCAGGACCCCGACCGGTTCCTGGTCGAGCGCAACCCGGTCGACCACCTGGGCTTCGGGTACGGCATCCACAGCTGCGCGGGCCGCGGCCTGGCCAGCCTGGAGGCACAGGCGGTCCTCGGCGCGCTGGCCCGCCGGGTCCGCGGCTACACCGTCGGCCCGGGGGAGCGGCGCGTCAGCAACTCCACCAGAAGCCTGGCCA
>DASYAD010000371.1:0-28656 GCA_036501515.1 Trebonia sp.
AGCGAGGCGAACTCGTCCGCGTCCCGCGCGTGCATGGTGATCCCCGCGTCCAGGTAAGCGCGCTGGCCGCCGCCCACCCCTTCTGGGTCGTGCTCGAGCGTCATGTGCGACGCGGCCAGGTACGACCCGGGCGGCAGCGCGTCGAGCAGGGCCGTCAGCACGGCTTCCGGCTTGTCCTCGTCCACGAGGAAGTGCAGCACGGCGATCAGCATCAGCGCGACCGGCTGGGTGAAATCGAGCACCGAACGGACCGCGGGCGAGGACAGGATCTCGGCCGGCGACTTCAAGTCAGCCTGGATGTAGGCCGTGCGCCCGGCCGGCGCGGAGGTGAGCAGCGCCCGGGCGTGCGTCAGCACCATGGGATCGTTGTCAACGTAGACCACCCGGCAGGACGGGTCGGCCTGCTGTGCGATCTCATGCACGTTCGACGCGGCGGGCAGCCCGGAGCCGATGTCGAGGAACTGCCTGATCCCGGCCTCGGCCGCCAGGTACCTGACCGCCCGGCCGAGAAAGCGCCGGTTCTCGCGCAGCCCGGTACGGCCCGACGGCCAGCAGGCGAGGGCGGCGTCGGCCACCGCGCGGTCGGCGGCGAAGTGATTCTTGCCGCCGATGTAATAGTCGTACATCCGCGCCGGGTGCGGCCTGGTCATGTCAACCTCGGAAAACGGGAGTTCGGCTGAGATCAGCTCAGTCACTTCCGTACCTCCCGATTGTCCAGCCTAAATAGCCCGCGCATCAGTCTAAACGCGGCTCCTTCTGAGCGGAATGTAAAAATCCGTTAATAAATGTCGGCGCGGTAACGCCGCTGAAGATCAGCGCCGCCGTTCCTTCCGCAAAGGACAACAAGACCCGTCAACGGACAACACGGGCGACACGGGGCGCCGCGGAAGCGGCCGCGGCCGGGAAGCTGCCTCGCGGCGGGGCCTGACGCCTGTTCCGGGTCGCGGGGCCTGACGTGCCGCGGACTTTCTCTAGGATCGTCGAGTGACGACATTCAGGCGTAATACGGCCCGCGTCCTTCCGGTGGACCCGGAAGGACGCGTGCTTCTGCTGCACGGCTGGGACCCCTCGACCCCGGAAGATCCATTCTGGTTCACCATTGGCGGCGCGGTCGAGCACGGTGAGACGCTGCGCGACGCGGCGGTCCGCGAACTGCAGGAAGAGGCGGGGATCACGGTGGCGGTGCAGCGGCTCGGCGAGCCGTTCGAGATCGCCCCGATCGTCTTCACCTGGGCGGGGATGCGGTTCGACCAGGATCAGACGTTCTTCGCCGTTTCAGTGGCCGACGCCGAGGTCAGCTTCGACGGCCAGGAGAGCCTGGAGCGGGCGACGATCGACAAGCACGGCTGGCTGCGGCCCGAGGAGCTGGAAACCGGCGCCGTCGGCCGGGCCGCCGACCCGGAGCTGCCGCGGCTCATGCGCGCCGCGGTCGCGGCGGTCAGCGGCGCCGGCCGGTTAGAGTCGGTGCATGCCGGAGATCCACGCCGCCCGGCGCCGCCGGGCCCAGCAGCTCGTCCGCGAGTGCGCGGCCGACGCCGCCCTCATCACCGCCGGGCCTAACGTCCGCTACCTCACCGGGCTGGCCAGCTCCAACGCCGCCTTGCTGCTGCCGGCCGACGGCGACGGGGCGGTGCTGGCGACCGACTCCAGGTACACAGGAGCGGCCCGCCGCGACGCCCCCGACCTCGAGGTGATCGAGGAGCGGTTCATCGAGGCGAAGCTGGCGACGACGGCCGCGCGGCGCGGGGTCAGGCAGCTGGCGTTCGAGGCCCACGAGATGACCGTCGAACGCCACGGAGAGCTGCTGGCGAAGGTGGCGGGCATCGTCACGGTCCCGTTCGGCAGGAAAATCGAGAGTCTGCGTACGGTCAAGGACCCGGAAGAGATCGAGAAGATCCAGGTCGCCTGCGGGCTGAGCGACGCCGCCTTCGCCGAGGTTCTGCCCCAGATCCGGCCCGGTATTTCCGAACGGATGCTGGCGACCCTCCTCGACCACACGATGGCCCTCCTCGGCGCCGAGCGCCCGGCGTTCGACACCATCGTCGCCGCGGGCCCTAACGGGGCGATCCCGCACCACGCGCCGACGGCCAGGGAACTGCGGCGCGGCGACCTGGTGACGATGGACTTCGGTGCGCTCTACGACGGCTACCACGCGGACATGACCCGCACGGTGGCGGTCGGCCCGCCCGCCGGCTGGCAGCGGGAGATCTACGACCTGGTCGCGCTGGCACAGCAGGCGGGCATCGCGATGCTCGCCGACGGGGTGGAGGCCGGCTCGGTCGACGCGGCCGCCCGCGACGTGATCGAGGCGGCCGGGCACGCCGCGCACTTCAAGCACGGGCTCGGGCACGGTGTCGGCCTCGAGATCCACGAGGCACCGATGCTGGGGTACGGAAGAACGGGTAAGCTGACTGACCGGGTTCCTGTCACCGTCGAGCCTGGTGTCTACCTGCCCGGAGAGGGCGGCGTCCGGATCGAGGACGTACTGGTCGTGACGGCGGGAGACCGAGCCCGATTCCTGACTTCGACCACCAGGGAACTGCTGGTGCTGTGACTGGAGACGACGCGTGGCAAGCACTAATGACCTGAAGAACGGCATGACGCTGAACCTTGAGGGGCAGCTCTGGAATGTCGTGGAGTTCCAGCACGTCAAGCCCGGCAAGGGGCCGGCTTTCGTGCGCACCAAGCTGAAGAACGTCATGTCGGGCAAGGTCGTCGACAAGACCTTCAACGCCGGCATCAAGGTGGAAGTCGCCAACGTCGACAAGCGCGACATGCAGTACCTGTACCGCGAGGGCGACGACTTCGTCTTCATGGACCTGTCCGACTACGACCAGCCGCACATCCCGGCCGCGGTGGTCGGCGACGCGGCTGGCTACCTGCTGGAAGAGCAGATGGTGACGATCGCGTTCAACGACGGCACGCCGCTGTACGTGGACCTGCCCGCCGCGGTCGAGCTCGTGATCGCGCAGACCGACCCTGGCCTGCAGGGCGACCGCTCGACCGGCGGCACCAAGCCTGCCACGCTCGAGACCGGCGCGACGATCCAGGTGCCGCTGTTCATCACCACCGGCGAGAAGGTCAAGGTCGACACCCGCTCCGGCGCCTATCTCGGCCGCGCGTAATGGCTGCACGCAGCAAGGCGCGCAAGCGGGCGCTCGACATCCTCTTCGAAGCCGAGCTGCGCGGCCTGCCGACCCTTCAGCTGCTGAGCGAGCGCCAGTCGCTCGGCGACGTGCCCGTGCAGCCGTACGCCGCCGACCTGGTCCGCGGGGTGGCGTCGCACAGCGAGCGCATTGACGAGCTGATCTCGTGGAACCTGGTCGACTGGACGCTCGAGCGGATGCCCGCGGTTGACAGGAATATCCTGCGGATCGGCGTCTACGAGCTGCTGTGGGCCGACGGCGTGCCCGACGGGGTGGCGATCAGCGAAGCCGTCGCGCTGGCGCAGGACCTGTCCACCGACAAGTCGCCGTCGTTCGTGAACGGCGTGCTTGCCAGGATCAAGGCCGAGAAGCCGACGCTCTCCCTCGACCCCGAGGCGTCGGCATTCTCCGACGAGGACGACGACGAGGACGAGGACGACGACCCGTACGCGGACGATGACGAGCCCGCGCTGGCGCGGGAACAGCACCCGCGCCCGTAGCCGGTCGTTCCGCAACGAGAAATGCCCCGCCGCGGCGGGGCATTTCTCGTTGTACGAGGTTGTACAGGGCCGCTCAGGCGCCGGTGAAGTGCAGGCGCAGGCCCAGGCGGCGGATGACCGCGAAGAACCACAGGGCGCAGATGGCGGCCCCGACCACCGTCAGGCCCACGGTGACGAGCGTGGACAGCAGCAGGAAGAGCTGGTACGGCTCGGTGATCATCATGACCCCGAGGCCGAGCGTGGCCAGCAGGAACAAGCCGGCCCAGAGCCAGGTCGCCCCCTGGAAGAACCGGTGCAGCCCCGGGTGCGGGCTCTTGAGCGCTACGACTTCCTCGGCCAGCTGCGCGATGAGCGGCTTGCGGGTGGGCGCGGTGCGGGCGAACATCACGCACATCGCCAGGTTGCCCACCGGGAACTGGAACTCGAACATCCAGGTGTAGCCGGTGCTGATCGCGACCACGGCCTGAACGGTGAGCACCAGCGCGGAAATCCACAGCAGCGAGGTGACCGACCCGGTGACCAGCTTGCGGGCCACGATCAGCAGCCAGACGACCGCCGTGCCCGCCAGCAGCCCGGCGTCCGGGCTGATCAGGTCGGTGACCGCCACGTAGGTGCCGAACGGCAGTCCGACGGACTCGGCCATGCTCCACGCCGACGACCAGATAAGGCGCCGTGGATGGGGGAGCTCCAGGTGCTCGGGGGCGGCTGGCATGCGGTTGAGCATACGTGTCCGCGCTGGCTCAGGTGTGGTCATTCGCTGATGGCGGCGTGTCGCTTTCGCCCGCTTGGCGAAATTGCCCGGTGAGGTCTCCACGATGATGAGAACGGGACGAAGACGTCCCAGGTTCAGCCCCTTTATCAACAATTGGTAATGTGGCGAACACGGCAGGTAGTTAGGCTCTGCTCTCTGTTCGTAGCACGGCTTCACCCTGGCTTGGCCGTCCGCACTACAGTGAGCCCGAACTACTGTGAGACTGCACTGGCAACAATGCCCGGGCAACCTGGGGAGTGGTTAAGAGTGACCGCAGAGGTTCCCGCGAGGGCCGTGCCCGGTATGCGTGGCCCGGACGCAGAACGCAAGCGCGACGGCTCGCGGTCGTCGCTCGTCTGGGACGTTCTGGCGCAGGCGATCGCCGAGCGCGTGGCCGCGACCGGCCGGACCGCGCTTGACATCGTTGACGTGGGCGCGGGGACCGGCGGGTTCGCGGTGAGCATCGCCAGCCGCGGCCACCGGGTCACCGTGGTCGACCCGAGCCCCGACGCCCTCGCCGCCGCGCGCTGGCGCGCGGCCGAGGCGGGCGTGACCCTGGTCGACGTGCAGGGCGAGGCCGGCGACCTGCCCGCCCTGGTCGGCGCGCCAGCGGCCGGCGGGGCGGGCGCTGACCTGGTGATCTGCCATAGCGTGCTCGAGTACGTGGACTCGCCGGCGGCCGCGCTCGCCGCGGTCGCCCGGGTGCTGCGCCCAGGCGGCACGGTCTCCGTGCTCGCCGCCAACAGCGTGGCGGCGGTGCTGCAGCGCGCGCTGGCCGGGAAGTACGCCGAGGCACGGGCCCTGCTGCCGGGCGCCGCGACGGGGGCCGCCTCCGGATCCGCGGCGGCCCCCGGGTCCGGGTCGGGGCAGCGGCGCTTCACCCTGCCCGAGCTGACCGCGCTGCTCGAGGAGGCCGGGCTGCGGCCGGGTGACGCGCACGGCATCCGGATCTTCGCCAGCCTGCTGCCGGGAGCGGGCGCCGACCCGGCCGCGGCCGAGGCGCTGCGCGAGCTTGAGCAGGCGGCGGCCAGCCTTCCGCCGCTGCGCGACATCGCCACCAGGCTTCACGTGCTTGCCTATCGGCCTTTATGTCCGGTGACGACGAGGGCTGCCGCATCCTGCACGTCGACATGGACGCCTTCTACGCGAGCGTGGAGCTCCGCGACCGGCCCGAGCTGCGGGGCCGGCCGGTGGTGGTCGGCGGGCTCGGCGGCCGGGGCGTGGTCCTTTCCGCGACCTACGAGGCCCGCGCGTTCGGCGTCAGGAGCGCGATGCCGGTCGGCCGGGCGCGGCGGCTGTGCCCGCAGGCCGTCTTCATCCCGCCCAGGCACCACCTTTACGGCGAGGTGTCCAGGGAAGTCATGGCCATCTTCAGGTCCGTCACCCCTGAGGTAGAGCCGCTCTCGCTCGACGAGGCGTTTCTCGACGTGTCAGGCGCCAGGCGCAGGCTCGGCTCGCCGCGGGCGATCGCGGAGCTGATCAGGCGGCAGGTCCGCGAGCAGCAGTCCATCACCTGCTCGGTCGGCGTGGCGTCGGTCAAGTTCGTCGCCAAGATCGCTTCGGCCCGCTGCAAGCCCGATGGCCTGCTGGTGGTGCCGGAGACCGGACTGCTCGCCTTCCTGCACCCGCTGCCGGTCAGCGCGCTGTGGGGGGTGGGGGACCACGCCGAGGAGGTGCTGACGCGGCTCGGCCTGCGGACCGTCGGGGACCTGGCCAGCGTGCCTGCCGCCACCTTGCGCCGTGAGCTCGGCGCCGGCGGCGAGCACCTGCACGCCCTCGCCTGGGGCCGGGACGAGCGGCGGGTCACACCGCGACGGGAAGAGAAGAGCGTCGGCGCCGAGGAGACGTTCCCGGTGGACGTCGATGACAGGGAAGTCATCAAGAACGAGCTGCTGCGGCTGTCCGGCCGGACCGCGCAGGCGCTGCGCGCCGCCGGGTGCGTCGCGCGGACGGTGACCGTCAAGCTCAGGCTAGCCAGCTTCAAGACCATCACCAGGTCACGGACGCTGGGCGAGCCGACGGACGTGGCCATGGAGATTTACGCCACAGCGTGCGCGCTCTACGAGGGGTCAGGACTGGACGGCAAAGCCCGGCTGCGGCTGGTCGGCGTCCGGGCGACCGGGCTCCGCCCGGCGGCCGGCGCGGCCCGCCAGCTGGCATTTGACGACCGCCCTGCTGGCTGGCGGGAAGCTGAGCAGGCCGTGGACCAGATCGCCAGGCGATTCGGCACCGGCGCGGTGCGTCCGGCGGCACTTTTTAGATCTTCTCAAGACCCCCCGGCGGACGCCCCTTCCAAGGCGCGTGATGAGCCTCGTATTCTGGGAAATGAACCAGGTATCTAAAGTGAGGTGAAAGTCACCCCACCCCCCGGGTTCCATGGGAGGCGTCGTGCCGCTCTCTGAGCATGAGCAGCGCCAGCTCGAGCAGATCGAGCAGGCGCTCTACAGGGAGGATCGGAGGCTAGCCCGGCTAGTTCGCTCCAGCGATCCGCGCGTGCATTACAAGCGTCGGGTGGCAGAGGCCCTCGTGGGCCTGGTTCTCGGTGCGGCCATGATCGCCGCCGGCATTGTCTTGACCATAATCGGCCTGGCGGTCGCGGGGTTTGTCGTCATGCTGCTCTGCGGTATCTGGGCGCTGAACAGCTGGCGGCAGATGGCCACGGTGGCGCTGGGCACCGCTCCGCCCGGGCAACCGGGCGTCCGGCGTTCCCGCCGCGGCCGGCGGAAGGGGCCGGCACGCCCCTCTTCCTTCGGTGAGCGGCTCGACGAGCGCTGGCGCAGACGGCAGGAGGGGGAGCGCTAAGGCGTCCCGCCTCCCTGGGCCGCCTTAGCAGGAACCCTCAGCAGCAGGAACCCGCCGGATCACGCCCGGCGCCACCCCCCCGGTCACGCCCCGCTTGACCGCGACTGGCCGCTCCGTCCCCCCGTCACGGACGGTGCCGCCAGCGGCGGCCGCCCCCGCCCGTCCCCGCGCCGCGGGCCCACCGGTACCGCTCGCCTAGCGACATGACCGCGGCCAGCGCCGGGCCGACGACGGAAGACGGCAGCAGCCGGGCGCGCCAGCGGTCACCGCGCGGCACCGCCGCCGCGATCGCCTGCCGGACGACAGCGCTGTCAGCCGGCAGCCGCGACCCGTCGGACGGCGCCGGCGCGTACGTGGCGCGCTCCTCGGCCATCGCGATGCGGCCGAGCGCCTCCCTGGCCGGCTCGGCCAGGCGCAGCCGCTGGCTGGCCCGGGCCGCCACCGCGCGGGGCGACTCGCTCGCCTGGTAGCCGGCGCCGTAGTCCACCAGGTCGTCGCGCAGTTCCTGCCAGGCGGCGTGCGCCCACTGGACGTCCCTGGCCCGCACCTGGTCGGCCCGGTCCGGTGCTCCGGGGCCGGCGGGCCTGCCGGGCCTGCCGTCCGCTGGCCCGGTTCCCGGCCGCCCGCGCCGCCAGCGCCGCCGCCTGATGACCCGCCGCGCGCACCAGGGTGCGATCGCGCCGAGGATCACCAGCCCGGCGGCGACCAGGCCGAGAACCTCCCACGGGTTGAGCGCTCCGCCGCTTGCGGCCGCGCCGCCGCTGCCCGCGCCGAGACCGTTCAGGCGGTGCAGGTTCTGCTGAACCTGCTGGTTGGCCGCGCCGGAAGCGGTCGGGGTGGGGGTCGCGCCCGACCCGGTCTGGGCCGCGCTGGTGCCCTGCTGTCCGCCGGGGTTCGCGTAACCCGGTGTCAGGGCCGTCGCCTGCCCGGCTTCGCCGCCGGCCGGCGTGGGCTCGAACCGCAGCCAGCCGTAGCCCTGAAAGTAGAGTTCCGGCCAGGCGTGCGCGTCGTGGGTGGTGACCATCCAGACGTTCGGGCTTTCCAGGGTCCCGGCGGTGAACCCGTAGGCGATCCGCGACGGTATGCCGACCAGCCGGGCGAGCACCGCCATCGCGAAGGAGAACTGCTGGCAGTACCCCGTCTTGGTGACCTCGAGGAACCGCGTCAGCCCGGCCGCGCTGACCACCGACTGCGCGCCGAGCGTGTAGGCGAACACGCCGTTGGCCAGGTAGTTCTGCAGAGCGGCGGCCTTCTGGTAGGGGGTCGTGGCGCCCTTGGTGATGCTGGCCGCGAGGGAGCGCAGCGAATCGTAGGAGGCGGGCACGGACTGGTAGTTCGCGGTGATGTCCGCTGGCGGGGCCGGGGCGTCGTCGAGCGACGTCGCCGACGGGCTCTCGGCCACGCTGGTGACCTTGTACGACAGGCCGCCCAGGGGCGCGCCCTGGTCGAAGACCATCAGGGTGGAGCGGTCGGCCCGCAGGGCCCCGTCCGCCGCGGAGACGGTGGTGGCCGGATAGGGCACCGGCAGCGCGCCCTGGGCGTCGTCGTTAACGCCGGCCGCGACGCTGACCTGCGTGGTCGTCGTGGTGGTGTCGGCCGTCCTGGTGAGGCCAGGGGGCGCGGGCAGCCGGGGGCCGACGGGAACCAGCGACTCCGGTGCGAGCGACCAGCCTTTGTCCGTGAGGTCACCGAGCGCGTAGATCTGCAGGTAGTCGGGCTGCGCCGCGGTCGTCTTGTAGACCAGCACGGGCGTCGCCTGGGTGGTGTGCAGCTCGTTGGACAGCTGCACGTTGGGGTTGGGGAACCCGACGACGGCGGCTCCGCCGTTCCCGCCCGTGCCGCCGATGCCCGGCTGCCCGGCGCCGAACAGCCGGGTGGTGTGCAGCCCGGGGACGAACAACGGCACCGCCAGCGCCAGGACGACGGACGCGAACCCCACTCGCCGGCCCGCGGCGGCCAGCGGCCGGGTGTCGGGCTCGTCGCGGCCGGCCGGATCCTGGTGTTCCCATTCCCTGATCCGGTCCCTGGCCTCGCTCGACAGCAGCGCCAGGTACCCGGCCACGCCAGCGCAGAACGCGATCGCCGTGCCGAGGAAGCCGCGGGACACGCTGAGCGTGAACGGCTCGGTGAACAGCAGCAGCAGCGGCAGCCCGGCCAGTGCGGCGCTGCGCAGCCGCACCGCGATCAGGTCGGTCAGCACGGCCGTGATCCCGATGCCGGCCGCCGCGAGCAGCACCATGCCGCGCAGCCCGGGGACCGGGGGAGCGTACCGCGACGACTCGTCGAAGCCCTGGCCCGCGATGTGCCACAGGTCGGCCAGCGACGCGGGCGTGGGCAGCAGGTGAAACAGCGACCTGGTGTTGGAGAACGCGAGGTTCAGGTAGAGCAGCAGCGCGACCAGGCCGATGGCCAGGACCAGGATGACCGGCAGGCGGCGTATCCGGGTGGCGGTGCCCGTGAGCGCGACGACCAGGACAGAACCGCAGCCAGCCCAGAACCAGAACGTCCCGGTGAAGATCGGGTACAGGGAGAACGACGCGAGGACGACCGCGAGCGCCGCCGCCGCCGTCCGCCGGTGATTAGTCATGCGCCCGCCTCCTGGCCGGCGACGACGGCACCGTCCTGGCCGGCCGCCGGGCTGGCCGCGGGCGCGTGGCCGGCCACCATTCCGCCCGTTCCCTGTGCTCCGGCACGGTACAGCTCCTGCCAGGCGGGCGCCAGGCTGGCCGGGTCAGGCACGACCGCGACGCGCCAGCCGGCGCCCGCCAGCACCTGCGCCGACTCGGCGCCGCGGCCGCCCTCCGCCAGGATCAGCGCCACCCCCGGCGCGGTGCCGCGCCTGGCCGCGGCCAGTTGCCTGGCCTGGGCCGGCGGCAGGTCGCCGAGTACCGCGATGACGTGGCCGCCGCCGGTGCCGAGGGCCTGCACCCCGGCGTCGAGGGACACGGTCCGTGACGGCCGGAGCACCGCCAGGGTGTCGAGCAGCGTGTCCCTGAAGGTGCCCTGCCGCGTGACCTCGCCCTCCGCGGTCACGAGCCTGGCCTCGAATCCCTCGCCCGCCAGGTGCACCCCGATGGACGCGGCCGCGGTGACCGCCAGCTCGAACATGGCGGACGAGTACGGGGAGCGCCGCGAGTCGAGGAACAGCGAGGCCGTGTTGCGCCAGTACTGTTCCTCGCGCCTGACCATCAGCTCGCCGTAGCGCGCGGTGGACCGCCAGTGGACTCGCTGCAGGCTGTCTCCGGTCCGGTAGGCGCGCGGCGCCACGTCGTCCTCGCCTGACGCCGCGATCGAGCGGCGCCCGTGCTCGCTGTCCCCGAGCCAGTACCCCCCGACGGGCGGCCGCGTCAGGGGGACGATCCGCGGCGTCACGGTCAGCACCGACGTCGAGGTGAACGCCCGGGTGATCGATACCAGGCCGAACGAGTCGGCCACCCGGACCCGCAGGGGGCCGACGGTGTACCGGCCCCGCGTGTCGGACCCGAGCTGGTAGGTGTACGAGCGCGAGCCGCCCGCGCCGATCCCCTCGAAGACGAACCGGGGCCGTGACCCGAGCGCGTAGGGCACGGTGTCCTCCGCGAGCAGCAGCCCGGTGCGCAGCCGCGACACGTTGGCGAGCCTGATCGTCAGCGACGCCTCCTGCCCGGCGGGCAGCCGGGCCGGCGACACCGTGCGCGCGCAGGACAGCCGGTACCTGGCCCGGCCGGCGCCAAAGGCGGACAGCAGCGGCAGCGCGAGCAGCAGGGCCCCGATGCGCACCAGGTCGGGCTCGGGGATGAGCAGCCCGCAGACCACCGCCGCGGCGCCGGCGGCGGCGAACGAACGGCCGCGTACTGTCAGCGCGCCAAGCAGCCCGCGCATCAGCCCGCCCGGGTCAGGGCCGCGGCAGCGGCGTCTGCTCGACGAGCCTGGCAACCACCTGGTCAGGCAGTTTCCGCTCGACGAGGGCCTCGGCCGTCGGCAGCAGCCGGTGTGCGAGCACCGGGCCCGCGAGGGCCTGGATGTCGTCGGGTATGACATAGTTGCGCCCGTCGAGCGCCGCCCGTGCCCGCGCCGTCCTCAGCAGCTGCAGCGCGGCCCTCGGCGACGCGCCGAGCCGCAGCTCAGGCGCGGTCCGCGTCGCCGCGCAGAGCGCGATGATGTACTCCTTGACCTGGGTCGCCACCAGCACGCCGCGGACGGCCTCGATCAGCGAGCGCACGTCGGCCGCGGACGCGGCCGGCTTGACCTGGTCGAGCGGCGACGACGACCCGTGGGTGTCAAGCATCTCGAGCTCGGCCGCCGCGGTCGGGTACCCGATCGAGAGCTGGGCGGTGAACCGGTCCCGCTGTGCCTCAGGCAGCGGGTACGTCCCTTCCATCTCGACCGGGTTCTGGGTCGCGATCACCATGAACGGCGCCTGCAGCCCGTACGTGGTGCCGTCGACTGTGACCTGGCGCTCTTCCATGCACTCGAGCAGCGCGGACTGAGTCTTCGGCGAGGCCCGGTTGATCTCGTCGCCGACGACGATGTTGGCGAACACCGGACCCGGCTTGAACTCGAACTCGCGCCGTTCCTGGTTGTAGGCGCTGACCCCGGTGATGTCGCTCGGCAGCAGGTCAGGGGTGAACTGGACGCGCCGGACCGTGCAGTCGATGGACCGGGCCAGCGCCTTGGCGAGCATGGTCTTGCCCACGCCGGGCACGTCTTCGATGAGCAGGTGCCCCTCGGCCAGCAGCACGGTCAGCGCTAGCCTGACCGTTTCCGCCTTGCCGTCGATGACTGACTCGATGGCCGTGCCGACCTGCAGCGCGGTCGCGACCAGGTCGTCCATCTGCCGAGGCTGGCCGCGCCCCGTGTCGAGTACCAAACAAGCCCTCCTCGAAAAGGCCCGGCCGCCTGCATGCCCGATACCTCGTTCGTCAGGCAAGCCCCCGGGGACGGAGACCTTTCCCCGGGCGATGGCCGCGCCGGAGACTGCGTCGTCTACAGACAGTATGTCGTGCCGCCCAGAATGTGCCACGCCGCAGGACAGGCCACCGCGGAAACCCGGCGGAAAACCGCCCGCGTCAGCCCGGGCGGCCCGGGACGCACGGGCCTCAGAAGCCTCATCGAATCGCTGATTTCACCCCTGGTGGGGGAAAGCGGCACGGCCCGCCTGGGGGCTGATCCGCCCCCCACTTTGCACCACCCACTCTGACCTGCGGTTTCTTTCACCAGATTGGCGTGGCGGGCAGGTTTGGTCTGGTGCTGGTGGAGGAATGTGGAGTACAGTGGGGCGCGGTGGAGTGAGATGGCCATCAAACTCGGCTCGCTTGGGGTGGAGGTGAGGACCGGATGTTTCTCGGTACTCACGCGCCCCGGCTGGACGAGAAAGGACGGCTGTTCCTTCCCGCCAAGTACCGTGACGAGCTCTCGGGGGGCGTCGTGATCACGAAGGGGCAGGAACGCTGCCTGTACGTCTTTCCAACCGATGAGTTCGCCCGGATCACCGAGGCGCTGCGCACGGCGCCGGTGACCGCCAAGGCGGTGCGCGACTACAGCCGGGTCTTCTTCGCCAGCGCTTCCGACGAGGAACCTGACAAGCAGGGCCGCATCACCGTGCCAGCCGCGCTGCGCACCTACGCGGGCCTTGACAGGGACTGCGTGGTGATCGGGGCCAACACCCGGCTCGAGATCTGGGACGCCCAGGCATGGGAAACCTACCTGGCCGCCCAGGAAGACTCCTTCTCCGAAGCTGCTGAGGAGGTGCTGCCAGGAATTCTCTGACCGGAATTCTCTGACGGCCGCCGGGAATCCCCGGCCGGCCACCGGCTGTCCGGCGGGCCACGAAGCCGCACCCGGAGCGCAGGTCTGACGCCACTTCCCCGGCGCCAGACGGAATCACCGCCCGGGACGGTGCCCACGGACGCCCGCTGTCCGCCCGGGGCGGTCCCGCTCAGCGGGCCCGCCCCGGACGGACGGCGCGGACGATTGTCCAGCAACTCAGCGGTTCAGCAGTGCGAAGCGGAGGGGTCCATGGGCGAGCACGCCTACGCGCACGTGCCAGTGATGGCCGGCCGGATCACCGACCTGCTGCTGCCCGCGCTCACCGCCCCCGTGCCCGGCGGCCGCCCGCCGGTCCTCATCGACGCCACGCTCGGCCGGGCAGGCCACGCGCAGGCCTTCCTCGACGCGGTGCCCGGCCTGATGCTGATCGGCATCGACGCCGACGCCGCCGCCATCGCGGCGGGGAACGCGCTGTCGGCCCGCTACCCGGGCCAGGTGACCGTGGCGCACGCGTTCTACGACGACATCGCGCGGATCGCGGCCGACGCCGGCCACCGGCGGGTGCAGGCGGTTCTGTTCGACCTCGGGGTCTCCTCCCCGCAGCTCGACGACGCCGACCGGGGGTTCTCCTACTCCAGGGACGCGCCGCTCGACATGCGCATGGACCAGGGCGGCGAGCTCACCGCCGCGGTCATCGTCAACGAGTACCCGGTGCCCCAGCTGGCGCGGGTCCTTTCTGAGTACGGCGAGGAGCGGTTCGCCCGCCGTATCGCCGCGGCCATCGCCCGGGAGCGCGCGAAAGAGCCGTTCACGAGCACGCTCCGGCTGAGCACGGTCGTCAAGGACGCCATACCGGCGGCTGCCAGGCGCACCGGCGGCAACCCCGCCAAGCGAACCTTCCAGGCGCTCCGCATCGAGGTGAACGACGAGCTCGGCACGCTGCGCCGGTCACTGCCGGCCGCGCTCGACCTGCTCGCGCCAGGCGGCAGGCTCGCGGTCCTGGCGTACCACTCCCTCGAGGACCGCCTGGTCAAGCGCGAGCTGACGGCGCACACGGCCGACAAGACCCCGCCGGGGGTGCCGGTGCGCGCAGGCGAGGTGCTGCCTGGCAGCCCTGAGTTCCGCCTGCTGACCAGGGGCGCCGAGCGCCCGGGCGACGAGGAACTCACCGCCAACCCGAGATCGGCCTCCGCCCGCCTGCGCGCGGTCGAGCGCATCAGGCAGGCCGCGTGACCACCAGCAGAACGACAAGCGTGAGCGACGAGCGGAACACGAGGGACAGGAGCTGGCCGATGGCACGAAGCGAGCGGCAGGAAGACGGCGCCCGCGCCGGCGCCGGCACCGTCGTCAAGCCGGGCAGACGGCCCGTCCAGGACCGTGAGCCGGACGCGGTGGTGCCCGCCCCGGCGCAGCGGCGCGGCCGTAAGCCCCGGCCCGTTCCGCCCCGGCAGGCCCAGACTGGGCAGGCCGAGACCCGGCAGGCCCAGACCCGGCAGGCCGAGACCCGGCAGGCCCAGACCCGGCAGCCTCCGTCCGCGCAGACGACGCTCCGGCCGGCGCAGCCGCGGCAGGCGCCGCCCAGGCGGGCACAGCCGCCGCTCGCACAGCCGCCGCTCGCACAGCCGCAGCCGCCGAAGCCGCGGCCGGCCCAGGTCAGGGCTGGCCGGCCTGCGACCGGACCGCAGCCCGCCGTGGCTGGCCGCCCTGGTCAGCGAACCGCGGACCCGGCCAGGCCCCGGCCGGGCAGCGCTCCCTGGCGGGTGCCGCCCGCCGAGCGCCGCACCGGGCCGCAGCCTGTCCTGCCGCCGTCGCCCGCCCGGGCGGCAGCCCAGGAGTCCCAGGCGGCCCCGGTCCCGGTCAAGCTGACCACCGCGAACAGCCAGGGCGCCCTCGACAGCACCCACCGGATGCCGTTCGTGCTGCTGCTGTGCGGCCTGCTCGGCGGCGCGCTGGTCTGCGCGCTTGTCATCAGCACCACGCTGGCCGAGGGTTCCTTCCAGATCACCAAGCTGCAGGACTCCACCACCGCACTCGCCCGCCAGCAGCAGGTCCTGCAGGAACAGGTCGCGCAGGCGCAGTCGCCGCAGGTCATCGAGTCGCGGGCTGCCAAGCTCGGCATGCGGCGGCCTCAGGAACTGCTGTTCCTCGACCTGAAGACCGGCAAGACGGCCAATGACGGGCCGACCTGGTCCGGTGCCGACGACGCGCCCGGGTACGCCCCGTGAGAGGCCGCGGTCCTGGAACGGGCGGCCCTGGCCGTGGCGGTCCAGGCGGTCCGGGTGGTTCTGGCGGCCCAGGCAGCCCCGGCGGTCCCGGCAGCCCCGGCGGTCCCGGCGGGCGGAAGGTCCCCGGTGGTCGTGGCCGCCCGGGCCCCGCGCCAGGCCGTCAGCCGGGACAGGGGCAAAGCCCGCCGCCAGGCGCCAGGCGGCCAGCCGACCCGCGGACGACGACCGGGCCGGGCCCGGCGCTGCCGCCGGACCGCGCAGGCCGCCCGGGCCCGCGCGGTCCTGAAGACCGGAGCACCGGCCCGGGCCCGCGCCTGCCGGGCAACGCCCGTGTTCCCCGCGCCGCGGGCCGGCCGGCTCCCGGCGGCGGCCGGCCTGCGGCTGACGGCGGCCCGCGACGCCCAGTCCGCCCAGTCCGCCCGGCGCGCGCGCCGCGGCCGCCCCGCAAGCGCCGCCGTCCGCCGCGCTGGCTGATCGCGCACCGGGGCGAGCCCACCCGCCGCGTCGGCATCACGCTGCTGGCCATCGCGATCGTGCTGACCCTGTTCGCGGGCCGGATGGTGCAGCTGCAGGGGATGGAGTCGGGGTACTACAAGACCCTGGCCAACAAGGAAAAGCTGACCACGATCGACCTTCCCGCGGACCGCGGCACGATTTACGGCGCGAACGGTCAGATCCTGGCGATGACGGTCGAGACCTACACGGTCACCGCCGACCCGCCGCAGATTCCCGCGGACCAGCTGGCGTCCGTCGCCGCCAAGGCCGCGGGACCGCTCGGGATGACCGCGGACCAGGTGCTGTACGCGCTCAAGCACCCGGCCCCGCACTCACCGCAATACGTGAAGCTGGCGACCGGAATCTCGGCCGAGAACGAGACCACGCTCGCCGCGCTCGACCTGCCGGGCATCTACTCGGCCGGCTCGTTCGCCCGCGCCTACCCGAACGGGACCGCGACCGAGGACGTGGTCGGCCTCTCGCACATCACGAACCCCGACAGCGGCGTGATCAGCGGCTACTCGGGCCTTGAAGAGACCTACAACAAGCTGCTGACCGGCACCGCCGGGAAGGAGCAGGTCGAGATCTCGTCCACCGGCGAGCAGATACCCCTCGCCGGCACCCAGGACACGCCGGCCGTGAACGGCGAGTCGATCAAGACAACGATCATCCCCGCGCTGCAGCTGCAGGCGCAGCAGGCCTGCGAGGCGGAAGTCGAAAAGTCCAAGGCGGTGAACTGCTCGGTGGTGATCGAGCAGCCGAAGACCGGCGCGATCCTCGCCATGGCCCAGTGGCCCAACGTGGCGGGCACCGACATCGCCGACCAGAACCTGTTCGCGCCCGGGTCCACCGCCAAGGTGATCACCGCCGCGGCCGCCTTCGAAAAGGGCGGCAAGACGCCGATGAGCACTTACCACATCCCGTCCCAGATCTACCGCGGCGGGCAGTACATCCGTGACGCGGAATGGTCGCCAGGCGAGCACTACACGATCGCCGGCATCATCGCCAACTCCTCCAACATCGGCATGTCGCAGGTGGTGGAGAGTGTCCCGCCGCAGACGCAGTACGCCTACCTGAAGAACTTCGGCCTTGGCGAGCCGACCGGCCTCGGCCTGCCGGGTGAGTCGCCGAGCGTCGCGTACGGGCCGGCCGCCCTGCCGCCGGTGTCGAACTGGGCGGCCGACGAGCGCTACACGCTGTCCTACGGCCAGGGCGTCGACGTCAACGCGGTGCAGATGGCCAGTGTCTACGCGACGATCGCCAACGGCGGCGTCCGGGTGCAGCCCACGCTGATCGAAGGGACGTACAACGCGGCCGGCCAGTACAGCGCGGCCAAGGCGTCACCGTCCAAGCGGGTCATCCAGGCCAAGACGGCCAGCGAGCTCATCTCGATCTTGCAGCAGGTGCCGGCCGTGGACGACGGGGCCGACCAGCGCTGGGGCGACATCGCCGGCTACGCCATCGCCGCCAAGACCGGCACGTCGAGCGAGAGTGCCACGCTGCCAGGGGAAAAGGCCTGCCCGGCCGGCAACCCGCTGTGCATCCACGGGTCGAGCTACATCGGCATGGCGCCAGGCAACAATCCCGGCGTCGTGGTCGCGGTGAACGTGCAGGATCCCAAGACGGACACCGACTACTTCGGCGACGAGGTGGCGGGCCCGGTCTTCTACAGTGTGATGAACGCCGCCCTGCAGGCACTGCAGATCCAGCCGCAACCAGGGCTGGCCGCACCCGATGTTCGGCTCAATGCGCGCTGATTTTGGATACCCTTCGGGCGTGATCCGTCCTGCCCGCCTCGCCCCGCGCCCGCTGTCCGGGCTCGCCGAGCTCCTCGGCATGGGCAGAGCAGAGAGTATTCAGAACGGAATCGGCATCCTGTCGGGCGTCACGCTCGACTCGCGGGCCGTCCGACCTGGTGACCTGTACGCCGCGCTGCCCGGGGCGCGCACGCACGGCGCCGCCTACAGTGACCAGGCGGTGGCCGCCGGGGCGGTCGCGATCCTGACCGACCCCGACGGGCGCGACCGGGCGGCCCGCACCGGCGTCCCCGTGTTCGTCGTGTCGAACCCGCGTGACCGGCTCGGCGACGTGTCCTGCTGGATCTACGGCGACCCGTCGCGCCGTATGACGATGATCGGCGTGACCGGGACCAGCGGCAAGACCACCACCAGCTACCTGTGCGAGGCCGGGCTGCGCGCCGCCGGGCACACCACCGGCCTCGTCGGCGGCGTGGAGATCAAGGTCGGGTCCGAGATCGCCCGGGCGTCGCTGACCACGCCGGAGTCGCCCGACCTGCAGGCGCTGCTCGCCGTCATGGCGGAGCGCGGGGTGACCGCGGCCGCGATGGAGGTCTCCAGCCACTCGCTGGCGCTCAGCCGGGTCGCGGGCACCCGCTACAGCGTCGCCGTGTTCACCAACCTCTCCCAGGACCACCTGGATTTTCACGACGGGTTCGAGGACTATTTCCGGGCCAAGGCGAAGCTGTTCACCCCGGCGTACTCGGCTGTGGGGGTGGTGAACGTGGCCGACCGGTACGGACGGCGCCTGGTGGCCGAGGCGTCGGTCCCTGTCGTCACGTTCTGCGCCGACCCCGCTTCCGGCGCCTACCCGCAGGCGGAGTGGCGCGCGGCCGACGTGCGCTGCGGCGCTGACGGGTCAACCTTCCGTGTCGTCGGTCCCGGCGGCGTCGAGGCAGACGCTTCGGTGACCCTGCCAGGCGCGTTCAACGTGGCCAACGCCCTCGCCGCGATCGTGGCGCTGGTCGAGGCGGGCGTGGACCTGGCCGACGCGGTCACGGGCGTCGCGTCCTGCCCCGGCGTCCCCGGCCGTCTGCAGCGAGTCGGGTCTTACTCCGGCCAGCTGCCCGACGCGTTCGTCGACTACTCGCACAAGCCGGGTGCGGTCGAAGCCGTCCTGGGCGCGCTTCGCCAGGTGACAAGCGGGGAACTCATCGTGGTGCTCGGCTGCGGCGGCGACCGGGACCGTGGCAAGCGTCCGCTGATGGGTGCCGCCGCCGCCAGGCTCGCGGACGTCGCCATCTTCACCAGCGATAACCCGCGTTCCGAGGATCCGCTGGCGATCCTCGGCGAGATGCTGCACGGAGTGCTCGGGGTTCCGCAGGGGGAGCGGGCCCGGGTGATCATCGAGCCGGACCGCGCCGCGGCGATCGACCTCGCTGTCGGCATGGCCGGGAAGGGGGACGTGGTGCTCGTGGCAGGCAAGGGGCACGAGACCGGCCAGTACGTGGGGGTAACCGTGCTTCCGTTCGACGACACCGAGGTAACGGGCGCGGCCCTGGCCCGCCACGCGGGCGCTGGCGGTGCCGCATGATCCCGCTGTCGGTCGCCGAGATAGCCCGCGTCACCGGGGGAACCGTCACCGGCGGGACCGGCACCGGCGGCAGCGAGCTGCCGGCTTCGGGACTGGCGGCTTCGGGACCGGCGGCTTCGGGACCGGGCGATACGCTGGTGACCGGCCCGGTCGTGGTCGACTCGCGCCAGGCGGCGCCCGGTGCGCTGTTCGCCGCGCTTCCAGGCGAGCGCGTCGACGGCCATGACTACGCGGCCACGGCCGTCAGCGGCGGCGCCGCCGCGGTGCTCGCCGCCAGGCCGCTGGCCGACGTAGCGGCGCCGGTGATCGTGGTCTCCGACGTCACCCTCGCGCTCGGGCTGCTGGCCAGGGCCGTGCTTGACCGGCTGCCCGATGCCACCGTGGTGGGCATCACCGGCTCGTCGGGCAAGACGTCGACCAAGGACCTCACCGCGCAGGTCGTCGAGCGGCTGGGGCCGACGGTCGCGCCTGAGGGCTCGCTCAACAACGAGATCGGCCTGCCGCTGACCGTGCTCCGCGCCGACGAGAAGACGCGCTACCTGGTGCTTGAGATGTCCGCGCGGGGCATCGGGCACATTTCCTACCTCACCCGTCTCGCACCGCCGCGGATCGGGGCGGTACTCAACGTGGGGCGCGCGCACGCGGGCGAGTTCGGCTCCGTCGAGGCCGTGGCCAGGGCCAAGGGCGAGCTTGTGGAGGCCCTGCCCGCCGGGACGCCGGGGCCGGCCGGCTCGGCCGGCGGCGTTGCCGTGCTCAACGCCGACGACCCCAGGGTGGCGGCGATGGCCGCGCGCACCAGCGCCCGGGTCGTCACCACCAGCGCGACGCAGGACCGCCCGGCCGACGTCCGCGCGACCGGAGTCGTACTCGACGACCTCGGCCGCGCCTCGTTCACGCTGCACCTGGGCGGCGCCACGGCGCCGGTCACGCTGCGGCTGCACGGCCGCCATCACGTGTCCAACGCGCTCGCCGCGGCGGCGGTGGCGGCCGAGCTCGGCCTGGACACCGCGGCGATCGCGGACGCGCTCAGCGCCGCGACCGCCCGCAGCGGCAAGCGGATGGAGCTCACCAGGCGCGCCGACGGAGTGCTGGTGGTGAACGACGCCTACAACGCCAACCCGGACTCCACCAGGGCCGCGATCGAGGCGCTCGCGCACCTCGCGAACGGCGGCAGGCGCGGAATCGCGGTCCTCGGCTACATGGCCGAGCTCGGCGACATCGCGGCCGGGAGCCACGAAGAGGCGGGCCGGCTGGCGGCCACGGCCGGCGCGGCCGTTATCGTCGCCGTCGGCGACGGCGCCGCCCCCGTCCTCGACGGGGCACGGGCGACCGACGGCTGGCACGGCGAGGCGGTCGCCGCGGCTGACGCGCAGGAGGCCGTCACGGCGCTGCGCGGCCGGCTGCGCCCAGGCGACGTGGTACTAGTGAAGGCATCAAAGAGCGCCGGACTGTGGCTGGTCGCTGACGGCCTGCTCGCGGAGGTTCCCCGGTGAAGACGATCCTGCTGTCCGGCGCCATCTCGCTGATCGTCGCGCTGTTCGGCACCAGGCCGACGATCACGGTGCTGCGTAAGCGCAAGCTCGGCCAGCAGATCAGGAGCGACGGCCCGCAGGCCCACCTGGGCAAGAGCGGGACGCCGACCATGGGCGGCATCGTCATTATCATCGCCTCGCTGATCGGGTACGTGCTCGGGCACTGGTTCACCGGCGACCCGATGACCGCTTCCGGGCTGCTGGTGCTGTTCCTGATGACCGGCCTCGGCTTCGTCGGCTTCCTCGACGACTTCATCAAGCTGTTCATGCGCCGCAGCCTCGGCCTGCGCAGCGGGGCCAAGCTACTCGGCCAGGTGCTGGTCGGCGCGGTCTTCGCGGTCCTGGCGATCCACTTTCCCGACGGCTACGACCTGACCCCGGCGTCCACCCACCTGTCGTTCCTGTCCGACTTCGGTATCTCCATCGGCGCGGGCCTGTTCGTCCTCTGGGTGCTTGTCATGGTCACCGCCACGTCCAACGCGGTGAACCTGACCGACGGCCTCGACGGGCTCGCGTCCGGCGCGGCCATCCTGGTGCTCGCCGCCTACGTGATCATCGGTAACTGGCAGTACCGCAACGACTGCACCACGGCCCTGGCCCAGAACTGCTACGACGTCCGCGACCCGCTTGACGCCGCGGTGGTCGCCGCGGTCGTGATGGGCGCCTGCTTCGGGTTCCTGTGGTGGAACGCGCCGCCCGCCAAGATCTTCATGGGCGACACCGGCTCACTCGCCCTCGGCGGCGCGCTGGCCGGCCTGGCCATCGTCACCAGGACCGACCTGCTGCTGCTGATCTTGTGCGGCCTGTTCGTCATCGTCACCATGTCAGTGGTGATCCAGGTCGGCTCCTACAAGCTGCGCCGCAAACGGGTGTTCAAGATGGCGCCGCTGCAGCATCACTTCGAACTGGCGGGCTGGGCGGAAACGACGATCGTGGTCCGCTTCTGGCTCATCGCCGGCATGTTCGTGGCCCTCGGCCTCGGCATCTTCTACGTGGGCTGGTTCCCGAAGTCGTAACCGGGCGCCGGCCTCCAGGGCGGACGTGAGGTCGGCGATCAAGTCGGCGGCCGGCTCGATGCCGCAGGACATCCGGATCAGCGTGGCGGGCGCGGTCTCGGCCGGCCAGCGGGCGCGGCGCTCCCAGGACGACTCGACGCCGCCGAAGCTGGTCGCGGGCACGATGAGCCGGGCGGCGGCGACCACCGCGTCCGCGTCGGCGGCCGTTCCCGCGATCTCGAACGACAGCAGCGGGCCGAAGCCCCGCGGTAGCTGCTTCCTGGCCAGGGCCGAGGGCGACAGTCCCGGGTAGTGCACCGCCGTCACCCGCGGGTGGGCGGCCAGGAACGCCGCCACCTCCAGGGCATTCGACGAGGTCCGCTCGATGCGCAGCGGCAGTGTCTTCAGGCCGCGCAGGACCAGCCAGCACTCGAACGGGCCGAGGATCGACCCGGCGTCGGCCCGCCAGGACCGCACCGACTCGGCCAGGGCGGCATCCCTGGTCACCACCGCGCCGCCGAGCACGTCCGAGTGGCCGGAGACCGATTTGGTCAGCGAGTACACCGACGCCGCGGCGCCGAAGTCGAGCGGCTTCTGCAGCAGCCCCGTCGCCACCGTGTTGTCGACCACGAGCGGCGCGCCCGCCGACCCGGCCAGATCCGCGAGCGCCGTCAGGTCCGCGACGCGCAGCAGCGGGTTGGTCGGCGTCTCCGCCCAGAGCACCGCCGGCCCGTCGCGCAGCGCGGCGGCGACCGCGTCCAGGTCGAGCAGGTCAACGGGGACGGCATCGGCGCCGTGCGGGCGCAGCCGGGCCGCCAGGGCCCGGGTGTTGTAGTAGCCGTCAGACGGGAAGACGATCGACTTGCGGCCGCCCGCGAGGGCCAGCATCAGCGCCGTGGACGCCGCCTGGCCCGAGGCGAACGTCACGGCGACGGCACCGGGTCCTTCCATCGCCGCGAGCGCCGCCTCAAGCCCGGCCCAGCCGGGGTTGCCGTTGCGCCCGTAGCCTGGACTGCTCCCCGGCCCGGCGCCAGGCGCCCCCTGTGACACGTACACGCTGGTCGGCAGCAGCGGCGGGCCGAGCGGCGCGCCGGCCGTCCGTTCTGTACCGCCGTGCACCAGCTGCGACTCGACAGAAAATTCCATGCGAGCCATTGTCCGGCAGGGGCAATAAACCCACGACACGCGGCCGGATGTTCCGGGTATGGGCGGGTCGAACGCCGAAACTAGAGGCATGTATGTGCCGGGAAGCAGCCAGGTCCACGACGCGCCAGAGGCGGAGTACGACGGGTCGCCGGCTGGCCCGGGCACCGGCCCCCTGATCGGGGCCCGGCTGCTTGGCGGCGGCCCGGCTGGCGTCGCCCGCCTGGTCAAGGGCAGCGGGCTGACAGAGGTCGGCGAGCGGGTGCGAGCGGCCAGGGCGCTGTTCGACCGGCCGCTCACCTCCTACTACCTGATCGCGGGCATCACCGCCCTGCTGCTGTGCCTCGGCCTGGTCATGGTGCTGTCGACCGCGTCGGTGGCGGACCTGACCCAGAGTGAGTCGCCGTACCACGACTTCGAAGTCCAGCTGGCCGGCATCGTGGTCGGCGTCCCGATCATGTGGCTGGCCGCCCGCTCGTCGCCCCGGCTGTTCAGGGCCGCGGCGTACCCGCTGCTGGCGGTCTCGGCCATCGGGCTCTGCCTGACGCTGATCCCCGGCGTGGGCAAGTCGCAGAACGACACCACCCGGTGGATCGCGCTCGGGCCGCTCACCTTCCAGCCGTCAGAGCTGGCCAAGATCGCGCTCGCGGTGTGGGGGGCTGACCTGCTGGCCCGCAAGGAAAAGCTCGGCATGCTGGTCGACTGGCGGCATATGCTGGTTCCGCTGCTGCCAGGCGCCGGGGTGCTCGCGATGCTGGTGATGGCGGGCGACGACCTCGGCACGACGTTCATCCTGCTCGTGGTCCTGATGGCGCTGCTGTGGATCGGCGGGATGCCCGGCCGGGTCTTCTCCGTGCTGCTGATCCTGATGGGTCTGGTCCTCGTGCTGCTGGTGGTGACCAAGGGTTACCGGGCAGAGCGGCTGATGGAGTTCTGGGCCCCGTCCAACACTGACCCGACGGGAGTCAACCAGCAGCTGATCCAGGGCAAGTACGCCCTCGGCTCCGGCGGCCTGTTCGGCGTCGGCCTCGGCGCCAGCCGGGAGAAATGGGGCTGGCTGCCCGAGTCGACCAGCGACATGATCTTCGCGATCATCGGCGAGGAGCTCGGCCTGGTGGGCACGCTGTGCGTCACGGCCCTCTACGGCGGGCTCGCCTACGCGGGGCTGCGGGTGGCGCGGCGCGTCCCCGACACGTTCAGCAGGCTGCTCGCCGCGGCGATCACCGCCTGGATCGTGGCCCAGGCGGCGATCAACATCGGCGGGGTCATCGGGGTGCTGCCGATCACTGGCGTGCCGCTGCCCCTGGTGTCCAAGGGCTTGTCATCGGTGCTGGTGACGATGGTCGGACTGGGTATGCTCATGTCGTTCGCGCGGCGGGAACCCGGCGCGAGCCAGGCTTTGGCCGCACGAGGCCACCTTCAGGGGAACCGCGCCCTAAGCTGGCTACGCCAGGGGACGCGGCGCGGTACCTAGGGAGCGTGGCCGGGTACTCGGCGCCGAGGCGGGCTGCCACGGCATTCGGCTGTCCCGGCGCATCGGGCTGGCAGGGCGACGAGTGAGGAGCGTGCAATGAGGGTGGTGCTAGCTGGCGGGGGGTCAGCCGGTCATGTCGAGCCTGCACTTGCGCTCGCGGACGCTCTGCGGGAAGCAGACAGCAGCATCCAGGTGACCTGCCTTGGCACGCAGCGGGGGCTGGAGACACGCCTGGTGCCGATGCGCGGCTACGAGCTCGCGCTCATCCCGGCGGTGCCCCTGCCCCGCTCGGTGACGCCGCAGCTGCTCACCGTCCCCGGGCGGCTGGCCGGCGCGGTGCACGCCACGGGCAAGATCCTCGACCAGGTGGGGGCGGACGTGCTCGTCGGCTTCGGCGGCTACGTCGCCACGCCCGCGTACCTGGCCGCCAAACGGCACAACGTGCCGATCGTGGTGCACGAGGCGAACCCGCTGCCTGGTATCGCCAACCGGCTCGGCTCGCACCTGACCACCCACGTGTTCACCGCGCACCCGGACACCAAGCTGCGCAACGCCAGGTACCTGGGGCTGCCGATCAGGCGGCAGATCGCCGACCTTGACCGGTTCGCGCTCGGCGACAAGGCCCGCGCGCACTTCGGGCTCCGTCCTGACCTGCCGGTGCTCCTCGTCTTCGGCGGCTCGCAGGGCGCCAAGTCGCTCAACCGGGCGCTGGCAGGCGCGGTCGGCGCGATCAGGGCCGCCGGAGTACAGATCCTGCACGTCACCGGGCCGAAGAACGCGGCCGAGGCCCCGCCGTCCGACGGCGTGCTCACGGCCGTCGGCGGAAGCGCGGGCGCGGTGCCCTACGTGGCCGTGCCGTACGTGGACCGGATGGAGCTGGCGTACGCGGCGGCCGACTTCGCCCTCTGCCGGGCGGGCGCGAACACCTGCGCCGAGCTCACCGCCGTCGGGCTGCCCGCCGCCTACGTCCCGCTGCCCATCGGCAACGGCGAGCAGCGGCTCAACGCGCTGCCGATCGTGCAGCGCGGCGGCGGCCTGCTTGTCGAGGACGCGGAGCTGACCGCGGACTGGATCAAGACCGCGCTGCTGCCCGTGCTCACCAACATCGACCAGGTGGCCGGGATGTCCGAGGCGGCGGCGGCGCTGGGCCGCAGGGACGTGGACCGCTGGCTGGCGAAAGCGGTGATCGAGATCGTGGCCGCGGAACTGGCCGGACGGCCCGCCGCGGCTGGCGGCCAGGCACCCGCCGCGGGCACCGCGGCCGGCCGGTCAGCGAATCCTTCGGCCGGCACCGCGTCGGGTCAGCCGTCCCGGCCGGGCGCGCCACCGCCGCAGCCTTACCCGCCGCAGGCACCGTCGCAGCAGGGATCGTCGCAGCAGGCACAGCAGCCGCCGGGAAACCTGTTCACCCCGCGCACCGCGCGGCACTCAGCTCCCGGCGGCGGTCCGGGGAACCAGCCCGCGGCCGGCGGCCGCCACCGGCAGGCGAAGTAGGCCGAGCAGGCCGCGGAAGAGGAGGAAAGGCGATGGGCCTGGTGACGCCCACCGAGCCGGTGGCGCTCGGCGAGCTCGGGCGAGTCCACTTCGTGGGCATCGGCGGTGCGGGCATGTCCGGGATCGCCCGCATCATGCTGGCCCGCGGCACCGCGGTGTCCGGCAGCGACGCCGCCTCCTCCGCCGCCCTTGACGACCTCGCGGCGCTCGGCGCCCGGGTGAACGCCGGCCACGCGGCCGGGCAGCTTGGTGACGCGGACACGGTGGTGGTGTCGAGCGCGATCAGGGACAGCAACCCGGAACTGGCCGAGGCCAGGCGGCGCGGGCTGCGGGTACTGCACCGGGCGGCCGCGCTCGCGTCGCTGATGTCCGGCCGCCGGGTGACCGCGGTTACCGGAACGCACGGCAAGACGACCACCACGTCGATGATCGCCACCGTGCTGCTTGAAACCGGGGCCGGCCCCGCGTACGCGATCGGCGGCGTGCTCGCCGCGACCGGCACAGGCGCGGCCGACGGCCCGGGCCGGGACTTCGTGGCGGAGGCGGACGAGAGCGACGGCTCGTTCCTCATGTACGCGCCCGACGTGGCCGTCGTCACCAACGTCGACGCCGACCATCTGGACAACTACGGCACCGAGCAGGCCTATCGCGCGTCGTTCGGCCGGTTTCTCGAGCGGATCACCCCCGGCGGCGTGCTGGTCACCGCGGCCGACGACCCGGGCGCCAGGGACCTGGCCGCGACGGCCCGTGCCCGCGGCATCCGGGTGCTCACCTTCGGCGCCTCGTCTGACGCGGACTACCTGGTCTCGGGGGTGACGGTGAGCGGCATGACGACGTCGCTGACCATCCGCCGCGCGGCGGACACGGACTCGCCCGCGCCTGACGCGGTCGACGCTGACATTAACCTGGGAGTCCCCGGGCAGCACTACGCACTGAACGCCGCCGCGGCGTTCGCGGCCGCGATCGAGCTCGGCGTCGACCCGGCCCGCGCGGCCCTCGCCCTGGCCAGCTACCGCGGCGCCGCCCGCCGGCTCGAGCCGAAGGGCGAGGCAGGCGGAGTCCGGGTCCTTGACACCTACGCCCACCATCCGACCGAGCTGACCGCGGACCTGCGCGCCGCCCGTGAGATCGTCGCGGGCGGCGGCCGGGTCATCGCTGTCTTCCAGCCGCACCTGTACAGCAGGACCCGGATCTTCGCGGCCGAGTTCGGGGCGGCGCTCGGACTGGCGGACGAGGCCGTAGTCCTCGATGTCTACGCCGCCCGCGAGGACCCCGAGCCCGGGGTGACCGGCAGGCTCGTCGCGGACGCGGTGCCACCGGGAACCGGTTCGGCCGGCGCGCACTATGTCCCTGAGTTCGGCGACGTGCCCAAGGTCGTCGCCGCGCTCGCCGCGCCCGGCGACCTCGTGCTGACCATGGGAGCGGGCGACATCACCCGGATGGGTCCCCTGGTGCTGGCCGAGATCGCCAGCGAGTCCGTCTCATGAGGGAGCTTGCGAGCGAGTCGGTAAGCACTGTGCGTCCGCGAATGCGGACGGCGAGCGCCAGCGAGTCCGTCTCATGAGCGAGGCGCCGCCGCCCGCGGGCACGGCAGACGCTGGCCAGGACGGTCCCGGGCCGGAAGGCGCCGGCCCGGCCGTCTCTGGGCTGGCGGTCGCTGGCCCTGACGGCAGCGTGCCCGCCCACGCCGCCGGCGCGGGCGTCGTCTCGCGCGATGACCGGGCAGGCGGCAGCGACCCGGGCCGGGGCCGCCCGCAAGGCCCGCCGCGCGCCCGCGGGCGGCGGCCGCGTAACCGCTGGCGCACCGCCTTCTTCGTGCTCGCCGGGATCGCGATCGTGGTGGGGGCGGGCTGGGCGCTGCTCGGCAACCGGCTGCTCGTCGTCCGGTCGGTCAGCGTCACCGGAACCCGCCTGCTGACCCCGGCCCAGGTAATCGACGCCGCCGACGTTCCTGACGGGACGCCGCTGCTCAGCGTCGACGCCGGGGCCGTGACCCGCCGGGTGGAGGCGGTCCGCGAGGTGGCGTCGGCCACCGTGTCCAAGGACTGGCCTGACCACCTGGTCATCGCCGTCACCGAACGGGTGCCAGTGGTGGCGGTCAAGATGGCGGACGGCGGTTACGACCAGGTAGACCCGGACGGCGTGATCGTGTCCTACACGAAGACCAAGCCTGCCGCGCTGCCGCGGCTCGTGACCTCGCTGCCGGGCAGCGCGCTGCGCGGCAGCCCCGCCGTCAGCACGGCCGCCGCGGTGCTTGCCGAACTGCAGCCGTGGCTGGCGAAGCAGGTCACCGAGGTCAAGCCGACGACGGTTGCCGCCGGCACCGCGCAGGTGACGCTGGGACTGCGGGACGGCAAAACGGTTGAGTGGGGCGGCACCGGCGGCGCCGCGGAAAAGAACCGCGAGCTCTTCGTCTTGCTGCCTGGCGGCGCCAGTGACATCGACGTGAGCACGCCGGGCACGGCCGTCACCCGGTAACTCGCACCTGGCGTCCGGGTGAAGCGGGTAAAAGCAGCACCCAGTCGGCCCCGCCGCCGGGCCGAAAGCCCCGGCCAGGGCGTGGCGCCAAAGGTTTTCGCAGATGTGGGCCGCGACACGCGGGCACGGGCCGCGTGGCTAGTTGACCACGATGCCTGACCACCCTACTGTCCCTATCAATCGTAAGGAAGATAAAACTCTAAATCTCAACCTGAAGGTGAAACCTGACGGCCCCCGAGTTGCGGTTTGCAATTACGGTGTTGGCGGCAGGCCGTCACTAATGGCCGCGAATTCCGTAGGCTTAGCGACGGGGCAAGCACGGCGGCCTGCACGGGCGGTCAGAGGTAGCCAGCAGGGCCGGCGTCAGGGCGTCGCGCGAGCGCCAGCAGCGAGCGCGATCGTCAGGGCAAGGTAGCAAGCGAGCGGAAAGGTACCCTCCTCGTGGCAGCACCGCAGAACTATCTGGCGGTCATCAAGGTCGTCGGAATCGGCGGGGGCGGCGTTAACGCCGTCAATCGCATGATCGAAGAGGGACTCAAGGGC
>DASYAD010000372.1:0-1592 GCA_036501515.1 Trebonia sp.
CCGGTCCGGGCGCGTCTGACCCGGCATCGTTGACACCGGCAGGCTCGCGCTCCATGACCTCACGTTAAATGCGGTAGTTAAGAACAGGATAAGTGTGTGACGCCAGCCGGCCAATGGTGGTCTGACCGGGGATTGTCGGAGGAGTGCGGCATGCTGGACGCATGGATGCTGTCCCTGTGGGCGGTGGCGCCGCGCCCCCGGTCCGGCTGAGCAGCTTCAGCCCGATCTTTCCCGTGCGCGACCTGCGCCGTGCCCTGGCCCATTACGCGTCGCTCGGCTTCGAGGTGCAGCCCTACAGCGACGGCGACTTCTACGGGTTCGCCGACCGCGACGGCGTGAGCCTGCACCTGTCGGCCGAGGGCGGCCACGACCACGACGGCGAGCACGGCCACGACGGCGAGCACGGTCACCAGCACGGCGGCTCCGCGTACCTGTACGTCGACGACGCCGACGCCCTCTACGACGAGTGGGCCAGGCCGGGCATCGGCGGACTGACCAGGCATGTCGGCGATAGGCCGTACAACCTGCGCGAGGGCGCGCACATCGACCTTGACGGCAACATCATCCGCTTCGGCTCGCCGATGCCGGGCAAGCCCGCCCAGCGGCTGCGGTCTCACCTGGAAGCTTGGTACGGCATCACGGTCGAGACGATGGACGAGCTCGACACCGGCGTATGGCGGGTCGCCCGCGCCGACGGCCCGGACTGGGTGGCCCGCTGGTTCCCCGCCGTCCGGGCGGCCGGGGCGGCTGCGGGCGACGCGGAGATCCTGCGCTACCTCGCCGGACGCGACTTCCCTTGCGAGCGCCTGGCCAGTCCGCCCGCGGGGGCCGCCCCGGTGTCCGACCTCGACGCCCGCCAGGTGCTGGTCACCGAATGGGCGCCCCCGGTGCCGCGCGACCAGCGGCGCGCGGCCATCCGGGCGGCGGGCGGCCTCAGGCAGCTCGGGGCGCTGCTCGGGCAGCTGCACGCCTTCCCGGCGGGCGGCGGCGCGCCCGCGCGGCCTGGGGGCGCCTGGCATCACCTGGCCGACGGACTGCCGTCGGCCGAAGTCGCGGCGGCCGGCCAGATGCTGGTGCACGCCGCGCCGCTGTTCTCAGACGGCGGGCAGCAGGCCGCGTTCGGGGAACTGCGGGCAGAGATCGATGCGATCGACACCGCCGACGCCCTGCCCGAGGCGCTCACCCACCCGGACTTCGTGCTCGCCAACGTCGTCGCCACCAGCGACGGCATGGTGCTGGTGGACTGGGCGGGCGCGGGCCGCGGTCCGCGCGCCTGGTCGCTCGCGTTCCTGCTGTACGCGGAGGGCGCGAAGGACCTGCGCCGGGTCGACCTGGTGCTCGACGGCTACCGCCGTCACGTCGAGCTCACCATCGCGGAGCTCGGCCGGCTGGCAGCCCTCATCGCGGCCCGGCCGCTGATCTTCACCGCGTGGGCCGTCTGCACCGGCCGGACCACCCCGGCCGAGGGCCTGGCAAGCATCGCCGAACTGAAAACCCAAGCGGAAGCCATCGCAGCCCGCGCCCGCGCGGCCCTGGCCCGCTAGTTTCTCGCGGTAGCCGATCCGGAGTTACTCGTTCCGAGGTCAGCGCTG
>DASYAD010000373.1:0-44043 GCA_036501515.1 Trebonia sp.
ACGGCCAGCACCTGCAGGAACGACACGGTGAACATCGACCAGACGAACATCGGCAGGCGATTCCAGCGCATGCCGGGCGCCCGGTAGTTGATGATCGTGACGATCATGTTGAAGCCGGCCAGGATCATCGAGATGCCCATCAGGCCGAACGCGAAGAAGTAGGCGTCCTCTCCCTGCGTCGCCTGGGTGGCTAGCGGCTCGTAACCGGTCCAGCCGGTCGAGAACCCGCCCATCAGCACAGCGGACAGCAAGATGACGTAGGCCGGCACGGTGAGCCAGAACCCGAGTGCCTCAAGCCGCGGGAACGCGACCCGCTTCGAGCCGATCAGCAGCGGGCCGAAGTACTGGCCGAACGGGCCGAGGATGACCGACGACATCATCATCATCATCATCGTGCCGTGCTCGCCGACCACCATCAGGTACTGCTGAGGGCCGATCAGGTGGTACGTCGGCGACAGCAGCTCGCTCCTGATCGCCATGGCGAACAGCCCGCCGGTCAGGAAGTAGACGATCATCCCGAACAGGTACTGGATGCCCACGACCTTGTGGTCGAGCGTGAACCTGAAGTACTTGGCCAGGCCGCCTTCTTGCGTCCCGAGCAGCCGGGACTCCTCGCGCAGCGGCTTGCCAAGCATCATCAGGAACAGGTCGTTGAATACGCCCAGGCCGGCCAGCCAGCCGATCACCGAGCCGGCGTAGCCGAGCACGATGGCAACATCGTTGGTGTCCGCCAGGGAACTGCGGTCATAGTCCCCGCCGAGGAAGTTGCCGAGCCAGTGACCGATGAAGTACCCGGCCACCGCCCCGATCAGCCCGGTGAGCACTCCGGGACGCAGCCACCATGATCGGTTGGCCCCGACGATCTCGGGACCGGTGCCCGCGGGCCCCGCGGGCCGCGGCTGAATCTCGACGGCCATGCGTTACTCCTTCACCGACGTCGTGGGGGTCAGAACGTGTGCCGCGGCCAGCGGCAGGAGACGGGTCATGGCGTCACCGGGTTGCCGGGCCCGTAGTAGTAGCCCGCGGCACCGGTGATGCCGTCGATCGTGACCATGTTCTTGCCGAGCTGCGGGACCACGGTGGGGTCGTAGGTCAGGGCGTACGCGGGCAACGCGGCGAGCACCCCGTCCGACTGCTCCTTGCCCTGCACTCCAGCCGCCCACGTCTGGAACGCGCTCGGCGCGAGGACGGTGCCGTTGGTGGTCATCGCGCCGTGCCAGATGCCGCACAGCTCGCTGCAGCGGACGATGAAGCCGCCCATGGTCTTCACGGTCGTGTATGCCACGTTGTCCACTTGCGGGTTGGCGTCTGCCTTGACGCCGAGCTGGTAGGCCCAGAAGCTGTGAATCACGTCCAGTGAGGTCACGTGGAACTCGATCGGCGTGTTCGCCGGGAGGTCGAGCACCGTGGATTCCATACCGCCGAACTGCGGATAGCGGTAGGTCCACTCCCACTGCTGACCGATCACCTGAACCTGGAGGATGTCCTTCCCGCCGGGCGTCCACGCGGTTGTCTGCGCTCCGGTCAGCTTCCAGATCGGCGACGGGCCTTCGCCACCCCCCGCGCCGGCCGGGCCGACGAGCTCGACGGTCCCGAACACGAACAGCCAGAGCACGATCATCGTCGTGCCGATGATCCAGGTCGCCTGGACCTTGGTGTTGCCGTAGATCGCGGGGCCGTCGCTCTCGTCCCCCGGCCTGGCCCGCCAGACCACGATCGCGTAGCCGAAGTACAGCAGGACTCCGATGATCACCGGCGCCGCGGTCACCGCCAGCACCGCGATGTCAAACTGCTGGTGGGTCGCGGAGGTCGACATCCGGCCTGGCGGCATGTGCGGATACCAGGCGAACCAGATAACGAGGCAGGCGGCAACCGACAAGACGAGCCAGATCGCGAACAGGCGCCAGCCGTGCCTGGGCTCGGGCCGCTCGTCCGCGCCGGCGGCCGGAGTGCCAGCCGCCGGGGTGCTGGCCGCGCTCACGCGGACACCACGTCCATTTCACCCATCATCCATCCGAGAGTCGACATAGGACCGGCGTTGCCGTCGAGGTATCCCCCGCCGCAGGGGACGAAGCACTGCCAGCGGTACGTGCCTGTCGCCTTGGGAGACATGAAGCTAAAGGTCTCCTCGGCATAGGGGTTCCCACTGGTGGTGCAGGGCGAGGAACTGCACAGGTTGTTGGCCGAGAGCTGGGCGTTCGGGGAAGCCACCGGCACGAACACGCCCAGCTCGGGGATCGCGAACGAGTGCCCCACGTTGCAATCCGACCAGGCGTTGATGAGCGACGTGGTCTTGTTGGTCAGGTACTCCTTGCCGTGCTCATCGAACTGCGAGACGGTCACCGTGCCGCCGAGCGTCCCCTGCACCTGACTGAAGTAGTTGTTCCGCAGCGGCGTGCAGCCGTCGTAGCCGTAGATGGTCACGTTGACCTTGGTATTGGCCGGGACCGAGAACAGTGTGGTGTGCAGCCACTGCTTCGTCGTCGGGTCCTGGGTGTAGTAAGTCACCCAGTCCGGCCTGGTGGTGGAGTCGTTCTGCGCATCCTCCTGCAGCACGACGTTGACCTGGCCGCCGGACGCCGCGTAGTGGACGATCGGCAGCTGCGTTGTCGCCGCACCGACGTAGTACACGGCGACGAAGATCCCTAGCCCCACCACACCGAGGAAGGCGACGATCAGCGTCGCCGCCCGGGCCGCCACAGACACACGTACCACCTCACTTCTCAGGCCCGCCGTAGCAACGAGCCGAAACTGACCGAAAACAGGTTCGCATTCTGCCAGTAAGCAGGCAGTCGATGTTGAGCGAGAGCATCTATGAGTAAGTTGTCACTTATATTTCCATCGCGCGCCACACAACGACAGTTCCGGTGGCAAAGATGAAATTTTTTTCATTGCGAGTTTGGATGGGCGGCTACCTCGCGACACCGCAATCAAAGCGACAGGGCAGGGAAAGGCGGCACGCCGTGACGAGTGCCATGGCGTTCCGGGTCGCGTCCTGACCCATCCTGGACGAAACGGGAAAGGAAAAGACTAGACGAAACACCCCGGAAGAGAAAAGAATGGCGCCGTCACAGAGCATGCGGAGCCGGCCGCAAGACGGCGCTGGTCCTCGGATGCCGGCACCGGCCGGACCCGCTCGGCCGGGAGTCGGAGGAGAGACCATGGCGAAATCAACACCGGCTGCGTACCGGCCTAGCGGCTGGCCCGTGCTGCGGACCCCCAGATGGATGCTGGCGGCCGCGGCCGTGCTCGTCGCCGGACTGGTGATCGTCGCGATACCGCACCGGCCGTCTACCGGGCAGCGAGCGGCCGACCTGCGGGGCATGGTGGCAGACCTGAACACCGACATTGAGTCGTGCGCGGGAGGGGTCACCGATTCGCTGACGGCGCTGCAGGCCATCGAGTCGGGCACGAGCCACGATGTCAAGACGGCGGTAACGATCGCCAACACCGCCGCGGCGAACTGCGCGCCCGGCAACAACATGCAGATGGAGGATCTGGTCCAGTACCAGGCACCGGAGTCACTGGCCTCGTTTCACCTCGATGCGGCGGTAAACGACCTTGTCACCTGGTCGTTCCCGCTCGCGCAACGGGTTCAGAGCGACGTGGCCAGCCGAGTGGCCGCCACGACGCCAGCCGAGGTCGCGGCCACGTCCGCACAGCTCCGCCTAGACCAGCGGGCGCTGGACGCGCAACGTGCCCGGATCGACCAGCTCTTCACCTCGGCCAGCACCGCGCTGTCTGCCCACGTGGCACCGCCTAGCCTGCCCAGCTGAGTGGGCTACCCCGCCGAAATGGACCTTAGCGCGCAGTCGAGCGCAGCGGATGATTTTTTTTTCATCTTTCCTACCGTCCTCTGTTATCTGAGCACAGGGATGCTTAAGTAATGTCGTCCGGTTGCCCACTGTCGCGGGAAGTCCGCAGCGCACAGAAAGGAGCCGGCGGCGTGTCTGGCATGAACTCAGTACTAAACCAGCCAGCCATTTACCGGCGATCGCATTCCGTGCAGCGCCTGGGCAGGCCGCAATGAGCTATCTGCTGAGCAACTGGTCCTTCGACCCGTTCCTCGTCGTCGCCGTTTTCGTCGCGACCTGGCATGAGGCGGGGCTACGGCGGCTCGCGCCGCGGTCCCGGCCGGAACGAACCCGGCAGCGGCGGCTACGGTCGGCCTGGTTCTACGCCGGACTCGCCGTGCTGCTGCTGGCCGTCGAGTCGCCGATTGACTACTGGGCTGACGATTACTTCTTCGTGCACATGATCCAGCACCTGCTGCTCATGTTCGCCGCCCCCACCTTGATCGTCGCTGGCGCCCCGTGGCAGCCACTGCTGGCGGCGCTGCCCGCTCGCCTGGGCCGCTCCGCCACCCGCGGCGTCCTGGCCGGCGGGTGGTCGCGGCCGCTGCGCGCGGTCAGCGGGTTCTTGCTGCGACCCTGGGTGTCCGTGGCCCTCTTCAACGGGGTGATGATCGCCTGGCATGTTCCCGCCCTGTTCGACCTGGCTGAAGACAACCAGGCCGTGCACATCTGGCTGATGCACGGCAGCTTCTTCACCGCGGGCCTGCTGTTCTGGCTGCAGTACATCCCTTCGCCGCCGTTTCGCCGCCGGATGCCGCTGACCAGCCGCGCCGCCGCCCTCTTCGGCACCAACGTGGTGATGATCTTGCTGGCCATGTCCTTGAGCATCTTCAGCAGGGCCTCGCTGTACCCGGTCTACGCGCACCTGCCAGGCGTAACCTTGCCGCCGTTCGCCGACCAGCAGATCGGCGCGTCGATCTTGTGGGTCTGCGGGGACTTCTGGGCCCTGCCCACCATGATCGTCATCATCCGGCAGATCGCCGGCGGGGAAGGCGGCCTCAGCGCCACCCTCGACCGGGGGCTCAGGCGCGCGTCGGCGCGCTGGCCGCAACCCCGCCCGGCCGCCGAGCTAACACCAGACAGACATTGAGAAACCGATGAGATCTAGCAAGCGTGTACCGCCGCAGCAGAGCGCCGATCAAGCGCCGACGGCCCTGGCCGCAGACGCGCAGGGGGCTGGAGGCGCCGGGAAACGGCGGGCGTGGATGATCCCCGCGGCATGCGCGGCCGCCGTGATCCTCGTCGCCGGGCTCGTCACGGTGGCCGTCGCCGGCAGGCCGGACGCGGCTGCCTCTCTCGCCGGGCAGCGGCCCGCCGATATCCCCGCGAGCGTTTCGCTGCCCACGATCAACTTGATGGCCCTGTCCCCCGTCCCCGCCAAAGCGGCACCGGGGTTCCGGCTTACCGACCAGAACGGCAGGACGCTGGCACTGTCCAGCCTGCGCGGGAAAGTCGTCGTCCTCAACTTCATGGACCCGCACTGCACCGACATCTGCCCGCTGGTCTCCCAGGAGTTCATCGACGCCGAGCACGACCTCGGTAAGTCGGCGGCGCAGGTCGTCTTCGCCGCTGTCAATGTCAATCAGTTCTTCAACCGTGTTTCCGACATCGCGGCGTTCTCAAACGAGCACCAGCTCAGCTCAATCCCCAGCTGGCATTTCTTCACCGGGCCGGTGAGCTCCCTGCAAGCAGCCTGGCACGGCTACGGCGTCGCCGTCGTGGCGCCCGACCCCGATGCGGACATCGTGCACACCTCGGTCATGTACTTCATCGGCCCCGACGGCCGCGAGCGGTACATCGCGATGCCGATGGACGACCACACGACCTCGGGAGCCGCCTACCTGCCGGCGGGACAGATCACGGCCTGGGGTCAGGGCATCGCCCAGGTCGCCGATTCCCTGGTGCCCTAGTTACGGCCGCGGTCATGCGGTTCGCAACATTCATCAGCTGGCTGCTGACCGTGAGCCTGGGTGCCGTCATGCTGAGGACCTGGCTAGTGCGCGGCGGCCCGCGGCGGGAGCGGTCCCGCGCCGACGGGCTACCGCCGCAGCTCATCGCCGGACACGCCGGGCTCGGCGTCCTCGGTCTGGCCGTCTGGGCCGGCTATCTGGCCTCCGGCACCCGGGCGCTGGCGTGGTTGGCGGTCGGTGTGCTGATGGTAACCGTGGGGCTGGGACTGTGCACCGTGACGCTGTGGACGCCGTACCCGCTGCGCAAACCGGGTGAGCCGCGGGCGTCCACCGGGGCGGAGCCGGCGCCGGGCGTCCACGAGGCCGAGTCGGCGGGCACGGCCGCCGACTCACCGGAGCACCAGATCACCGATGAGATGATCGAGCGCCTTATCGACGGGTCCCGGCGTGAATACGCGGCGTGGCACCGCCCCGTCCGGCCCGACCTTTCCGTGCTCGTCCCGGTCGCGCACGGGTTCGCGGCAGTCGGGACGTTCGTTCTCGCCGTGCTGACCGCGGCCAGCACGTGAGAAGGCCGCACCCCGGACCCGCGGAACGGGAGCCCCTTCCTCTCGGAGGCTAACGCGGCTCCCTAGTTCGACAGCGGGTCTCGAGGGTCAGCATCCCAGGGCTGACGCCGGGTTAGCGACCGGTCGCCTGGCCTGCCTCGGCCAGGTTCTGGGCCGGCAGGTTCTTCCAGTCAGCCCGCAGGTAATCTGGCAGCTGGTTGTCCGGCGCGGTGTCAGGGTGCCGGTGGATCATCCACATCGGGATGCCCGCGAAGATCCCGAACACCGCCATGGCCGCCACCGCGTACACCAGGTACAGCGTCGTCATCAGTCTCATCTCCTTCGGCCCGCGTTTGTCGGGGGATCGCGGGCTCGCTACTCAGACTGCCCCGCCTGGGCTAAACGATTCTGAGACCGACCTCTCCAGCCGCTACGAATTCGTGACCTTCCTGTGATGTTTCTCTGTATCGCGCCAGTGGAACCAGGCCGTCCCGATGATCTGCGCGATCACCAGACGGCGTGGCAGTCGCCGTGTCAGCGGCATGGCGGGGCGGTGACAGGGCCGGCCGAGATAGTCGAGACATGACAAACACGATGCCGGCACCACCATGGGCCGGATCCGCAACGCGCTGCGCAGCACGGGCGGCACCCCGCCCGGGCTGCGCGAGCAGCGCGGAGAGTTCCGCGGCTCCCCGCAGGAAGGCCGTCGGCGCCGGCTATGACTGCCGCACCTGGTCCTGAAGCTTCTGCACGCGAATGTCGGCAGGCTCCCCTAGCCTGGGGACGTGGCCCCTACAGTCGACCCCGCGGCGGTGGACGGGTCGCGGCGTGATCTGTTCCGCTATCTGACCGCCGAGGAGTCGGCGGACTACCTCGCGATTATGGATTTGTTTTCCGCCACGTTGCTGACGGACTTGTCCGCAGGAGAAGTCGCGGGGCAGCTGGCCGGGCGGGGTGTCAACCTGTCAAGGGACACGGCGGAGAGCCGGTGCCGTCAGCTGGCAGTCTGGGGAAACCTGGTGCCGTCGATCCGGGATGCGCGGGTAGCCACTGTCGCCGAGTACATCCGGTCACGGTCGCGGTATCAGGTGTCTAAGCTGGGCGGCCGGGTGCACCGGCAGGCCGCCGAGATCCTGCGCGCCAGCGACGGGGCACGTGAAGTGGCCAGGGAACTGCTCGGGCAGATCGTGCAATCGCTCGACCGGATCCTTGACCAGCTGGAGCGCGGTCACGGCGGCAGTGATCCGCTCGACGCGGAGGCGCTGGCAGGCGAGGTAACCACCGTGTTCTCCAACCAGCGGCTGTTCACCGACAGCGTGCGGGACTTCTACGCCTACCTGGCGGGGATTCTCAGCCGGTATGACCTGGCAGGTGAGGAGTACGCGCGGTTCAAGGAGCTCCTGCTGGTCTACATCGACCTGATCACCGCCGACGTGAACCGGCACGCGCCGGCCGTCGCCCACCGCGCCGGACGGGTCCTCGCCCAAGCCGATCGCTTGCTGGAAGCACTGGCCGCTCTTCCCGGGCTCACGTCACCGGACGGCCTGGAAATCGAACGGGCGCAGGGGCGCACGCGGACAGACTGGGCGGAGCTCACCGCCTGGTACGACGCTTCACACGGCGCATCAGGGCCGGAGCAGCTGCGCGGTGCCGCGAGCCAGGCGCTAGGGCAGCTGATCACCAATGCCAAGCGGCTGCTTGACTCCTCGGGAACGGGATTCTCGCGGCGGGCCGACTTCTTGCGGCTGACCCGGTGGTTCGCGGCCGCGGACGACGAGCAAGCGCACCGGCTGTTCGACGCGGCATTCGGCGCCTATCCCGCCCGGCACCTGCTGTTCGGGCCGGACGAGCCCGATCCCCGTATCGGTCCGACGACTTCCTGGTGGCACGCCGAGCCGGTGCCGGTCCCGGTTTCGCTGCGCGAACGCGGGGACCGGACCATGCGCGGCCGCACGTCCCGGGTGCCAGACCCGACCGCGGACCGGCTACTACTGACGGCCGAGGCAGAGCGGGAAGCCGAGCAGCGGCAGGCCGCGTCGGCCGAACTGGCGCTGGCCGGCTCGCTGCACGGCGCAACCATCTCCCCCGCGGCCAGGGACCTGCTGCTGGATCTGCTGGCAGCACTGCTGGCCCAGGCGGGCGAGCAGGTCACCGACCACGACGCCGGGTTGCGGCTGCGGGCTGTCGCCGGCCCGGACACCGTGGTCAGCAGCCCGGACGGCGATACCACGTTCGTCGGGCTCAGCCTCACGGTGTCCGCCGCCGCAGACGAAAGCTGGCCGGAGCCGGAATGGAGCGTCGCCCAGTGACGATGCCGCAGGTATCGACGGCAGGCATGGACGCCGGCCAGCGGCGGCTCGCCGCCAGGCACCTGCTTGCCTCCCCCATCATGACAGCGGCGCGAAACCCAGCCGAACTGGAACTGGTCCGCCGGCATGCCCCGGCGCTGAAGTCGATGTTCGCCGCCCAGCTGGGCTATGCGCTCATCGTCGAGTCGACGTTCGCCCGGCTGGTCAAGGCCCCGCTGCCCCCGTCCGCCCCCGTCCGCGCGGCCCGCCGCGGTACGGGCGACTTGCCGTTCACGCCCCGCACCTATGTGCTGCTCACGCTGGCCTGCGGTGCGCTGCTCGCGCCGGGCACGGGCGAGCAGATCCTCATCTCCGCGCTGGTCGACCAGGTCCGCGCCGACGCCGCGGAGCAGTCGGTCACCGTCACCGACGGCATCGGCGACCGGCGGCAGCTGGTCGCCGCGCTGAAACTGCTGGCGTCCTGGGGCGTGGTGACCGAAACCGACGGCACCCTGGCCGGCTGGGGCGAGCGCCCCGCAGAAGAGGCACTGCTCAGCATCAACCGGGCGCTGCTCGTCCACCTGCTGCCGAGCCCGCTGCACGCGTACGATGCGGCGCAGGAAACCTGGCTGCGCCCGGCCGCCGAGCCACCCCGGCGGCGGCTCCGCCAGCGGCTGGTCGAGAGTCCGGCGGTGTTCCGGGCTGAACTGCCTGACGACGAGCTGGACGTGCTGTCCCGTGAGCGCACCGAACTAGCCCGGCATCTGGACGAGAATTTCGGCCTGGTGCTAGAGGTCCGGGCTGAGGGAGCCCTGGCTTACGACCCGGCCAGCGGAACCGGCGGGCTCACCGACTTGGACTTTCCCGGCAGCGGCAGTGCCAAGCAGGCCGCCTTGCTGCTGCTCGACGAGCTCAGTGCGGCCACCCCGCCCCCTGACAGCATGGTCGTGGTGGCTGGCCGTGCCGTCCCGGCCCTCCTCGTCCCCTGGACGCGGGTCGACGGTGTGCTCGGCGAGCTGGCCGGCCGGTACCGGACCGCCTGGAGGAATGACTACACCGAATCGCCCGGCGTCCTGCGCACTGAGGTAGTGGAGCTGCTGTCCGCGCTCTGGCTGGCTCAGCCCACGGACGGCGGCCTGGCTGTCTTTCCGTTTGCCGCCCGGTACCAGCCGCAGGTGAGCACCCGCCCGGCCCGGCAGACCGAGAGGGACCAACAATGAACAGGCCACGGCCACCGCAACCGCCCCGGCGGTTCGACGAACGGTGGCGGCTCACCCGCGCGGGCATCGTCAACGTCTGGTTCTACCTGGACAACGAGTTCAGCCTCAGTGGCGGCCGGATGATCCTGCGCGGCACCAACGGCTCAGGAAAGTCGCGGGCGCTGGAGATGCTGCTGCCGTTCCTGCTGGACGCGGACCGGCGCCGGATGGACGCCACCGGCGCGGCTCGCGTCAGCCTGGACGAGCTCATGCGCACCGGCGCGCAGGGGCAGTCGAATCGAACCGGCTACCTGTGGCTGGAGCTGGCCAGGCCCGGGGAGCACCTGACAGTCGGCGCGCTCGTACGGCACAGCCAGTCCGCAAGCAGCACGAAAGTCTGGTACTTCACCACCCCCCTGCGTGTCGGCGAGGGCTTGCCCTTGATGTCCAGTGGCAGGGAGCCGCTGTCGCGCGACGCGCTGACCGGGCTGATCGGGGCGGAGCGCATCACCGAGTCGGCCCACACCCACCGCGACCGTATTCGCGCGCTGGTATTCGGGCTGCACGGTGACGCGGGCCGGGACCGCTTCGAAGGCCTGCTGCAGCTGGTGCACACGCTGCGGGCGCCGGATGTCGGGAACCGCATCGACGAGGGGCGGCTGCCGCAGATTCTGCTCGAATCGCTGCCGCCGCTGCAGGAGGAGGCCCTGACCAGGGCAGGCGAGCAGCTTGACGGTCTCACCGAGACACGGCTGGCCCAGCGGCGGCTTGAGGACTCGGCGCGGGAGGTGGACAAGTTCCTGGGCATTTACCGGCGCTACGCCGCCGAGACGCTGCGCACCCGGGCCCGGGAAACGCTGGCCGCGGCGGCGGCCGTGACCGAAGCCAGGAACCAGGCCACGCAGCGCGCCGCCGAGCTGGCGACGTTGGAAGCTGAATCGGACCGGCGGGAGGCAGACGTTCAGCAGCTGGCCGAGGAGCGGTCGGAGATCGAGGCCGTGCTGCGGGCCATCGAGAAGCGTGAGATCTTCAAGAACGCCGACGACCTGGTGCAGCGGGATCAGAAGGTAGCCGAGCTGGCCCGCTCGGCCGACCGGGCGCTGGACGAAGCCGGGCGGGACCGTGACCACCATCTGCGAGCGGTCCAGGATGTCGGGCGGGTCCTGATCGATCTGCGGGCCGCGACCAGCGAAACCGCCGCGGCTCTGGCCGCGGCCAGGGCCGCCCTCACTGACGCTGGCCTTCCCGTGGCCGGGCTGCCCCCCGAGATCCGCACGGTGGAGTGCACGGCAGACACGGGTTCGGCCTTGCTGCGGGTCCGGCGTGACGGCGACCCGCAGCCGGTGGCCCGGCCGGCGGCGGCGCGGGTAACCGTCATACCAGCGGACCTGAGCGCGGCGCAGGACACCGCCCGGGCGGCTTCGGCCAGCGCCGCCGAGCGGCTGGGCCTGGCTCAGCGGCGCTTGCAGGAAGCGCGGCGGCTGCAGCAGGCCGAGCAGCAGGTACTGCAGATGGAAGCCGAGGCCAGCCAGCTGCGCGCCACCGCCGAGGAGGACGCGCAGACGGCGGACGGCCACGCCGCCGCTCGGGACACCGCGGCCATTGACCTCGCCGAAGCCTGGCGCACCTGGTGCCGTGATCTGCGGACCACTTGGCTGCTCGGCAGGACCGGATGGGAGGCCGATCCGCTGCTCGGTCCGCTGATCCAGGACGCCGCGGCGCTGGCCGGCGATGACGGACCGCCGTTGGACGGACTAGACGAGGTGGCCGACGTGGCCGCCCGTCCGGCGCGAGCGGCGGCGGCGGCGGCCCGGGCGCGCCTTGACCGGGCAGCCCAGGACGACCGCGAGCGAGAAACCGGTCTCCGGGCCGAGCGCGCGGAGCTGGCCGCCGAGCGGGACCCGAAGCCTGCCGAGCCGCCCTGGCTTGACGCCGGGCGTGACGGTGCACCGTTGTGGCGCTGCGTCGATTTCGCCGGCCATCTGGACGACGGGGAGCGGGCCGGGCTGGAAGGGGCGCTGCTGGCGGCCGGCCTGCTCAGCGCAGTCATCCAGCCGGACGGAACGATGCTGGCGGCGGACGGTGAGTTGCTGATCAGCCCGGGCAACGCACGGCCGGAGCAGTCACTGGCCCGTGCGCTCCGGGCCGATCCGGCGGCCACCTTGCCCGCGGCGACGATCACCTCGGTGCTCGCCGCCGTCGGTTACGACGACGCAGGCCTCAGCAACCCGGGCGCGCTGACGACGGTGTCAGCCGACGGTCACTGGCGGAACGGCCCGCTCCGCGGCCGCCATATCGCGCCCCGTGCCAGGCACATCGGCGCGGCCGCCCGCGCCGCCCACCGCCGGGAGCAGATCGTGCGGATCGACGGTGAGCTGGCTGGGCTAGCCGCGCGGGCCGCGCTTCGGGAGCAGGAGCAGGCCGCCCTGGACGACACCGTGACGGCGCTCGACGCACTAGTCAGCGCCGCACCGCGCACCGCCGAGCTGTTCGCGGCCCGCCGGGTGGCGGCCGAGAGCGCGGGCCGGGCCATGCGCAGTGCCAGCCGGTCCGTGCGGGAAACCGAGCGAGCCCGCCAGAAGAGGAGCGCCTGGACCGGCGAGCTGACCACTCATCAGGCCACCTGCGCTCACCAGGGGCTGCCGTCAGGCGCGGACGCGCTTGACGGGACGGCCGCAGCGGCGGCCCGGGCGCGGGACAGCGGCACGCGACTAGGCCGGGAGCTGGGCCGACTGGACGGCTGCGCCCGCCGGCACCTGGAGCAGCTGAATCGAGTCGCCGACGCGGAGAGGCTGCGGACGCGCACCGAGCGGGATGCCGACGAAACCTGGTCCCGCTGGCACGCCGAAGCCAGCGCGCTCGCCGCCCAGCACGACGCCATCGACCTCTCACTCGAACAGGCCAAGGCCGAGCTGACGCAAGCTGAGAAAGCCCAGGAACGGGCCCACAGGGACTGGAATGACGCCAACGCGGCCGTCAGCGAGCTAGGGCCGAAGCTCGGCGCCGCCCGGGAGGCGAGCCGGCGCGCCGCCGCGGACACCGATGCACAGCTGGGCCTGATGGCCGGAACGGGGCACCGGTTCAACCGGTCGATCGCGCTGCCTGGCCTGGCGGCAGCCGCTACCGGCGAAGGGCTGGCCGGCATCGTGCAGCCGGATCAGCTGGACCAGGTCACGGCGGCGGCGAACGCGGTGCTCGCCACAGTCACCGCGGTCCGCCAGGTGCCGTCGGTGAATAGCGTTCTCAACGCCTTCCGCGAGTTCGACCGCGAGGTGTCGGGCCAGCTCGACGTGCGATACAAGCTGGACGATGACGTACTGGTGGTGGAGGTCGCAGGCGCAGGCGACGAGCGGACCCTGGCCGGGGCGGCCCGAACGCTTGCGGCCCGCGTGGCAAACGGCCGGGCGGCGCTGACCGACCGCGAACGGGAGGTGTTCACCCGGTTCGTCCTCGGCGGGGTCGGCGAAGAGCTGCGCCGCCGGGTCAACCAGGCTGGCCAGCTGGTCGAGGCCATGAATACGAGTCTGAAGGGCATCCGGACGAGCAACGGGATCGGGGTGCGACTGGGCTGGAGCCTGCGGGAGGAGCACGCGGCCCTTGGCCGGATTCTTGAACTAGTGGCGACCTCGGATGTGGTGCGCTCGGAGGCACAGAACAGCGAGCTGACCGAGCTGCTGCGGCACCGCGTCGAGGAGTTCCGCTCCGCCGACCCGAGCGGTGGCTACGCTGCGCACCTGGCGTCCGCGCTGGACTACCGGCAGTGGCACGAGATGAACGTGACCATTCTCGGGCCGGAGGAAGGCCAGCAGCGTCGGCTGTCCCGGCGGGCCAAGCTGTCACAAGGCGAAACCCGGTTCGTCTCCTACGTGACACTGTTTGCCGCCGCCGACGGCTACCTGACCAGCCTGGGCGACGACGGCCGCGCCCTGCGGCTGATTCTGCTCGACGACGCGTTCGCCAAGGTAGACGAGGGCACCGTGGCCGAGCTGATGGGCCTGCTGGTCACCCTCGACCTGGACTTCGTGCTGACTGGTCACGCCCTGTGGGGATGTTTCCCGCAGGTACCGCGGCTGGACGTGTACGAGGTCCGGCGCAGCAACGGCAGCTCGGCGGTGACCACCCACGTGCACTGGGACGGGCGCAGCCGGCATCTGCGCAGCACCGTGTGAGCGGCCTCCCGGCCAAACTGCGGGCTCACCTGTCCGCACCGTCACTGCAATTGCTGTGGCCGGCGCTGCGCGACCGGCTAGAGCAGACAGGGCACGCGATACGCGGAACCGTCACGGTGGACCTGGACGACGACGGCGCGGACCGGCTCGGCGGTCTGCTCAGTCTCTCCCTGCGGGCGGGGACGACCCGAGTAAAGCTGGCCGCCCTCGATGCCGCCCTGCGGTCCAGCGCGGCCGAGCGAGGGCTGGTCGCGGTCGTGGCCGAGCTGACCGGTGGCCCGCTGCGAGACAAGCCGGCCGAGCGGGACCAGGTTCATGCCCGCCGCGAGGAGCTATGGGCCGAGCTTGACCGGCTGCTGACCGGGCACGGACTGGCCCGCCAGGCCTGGACGCCAGCCTGGGCGGACTGGCTGCACCGCGGCGGCGCGCTGACCCGGCTCCCCTCCGCTCAGGCCAGCCAGGCACTGGCGATTGCGGCCGGGACGCTGGCCAAAGTGCTGGACACCGATCATCCGCCGGTCGCGATCGCCGAGCTCGCCAGCGCTGTGACCGGCAACGCGCACGGTCTCGATGACGGAGCCCCCGCCGTGCCCCTGGTGCTGCGGGGGCTGGCGTTCGCGCTGGACGTTCCGCCGCCCGCCTCGGCGGCGGAACGCCGGCTGCTATGGCAGCGGGTCGGGGTCAGCACCGACGAGATCTCGGGGACGGTGATCACCTACGGTTTCAGGCCGCCCGGCCCGGACCGCTGGTCGGCGATGATGCGTGAGCGTGCCGACCTGGGCCTGATCACCCACTTGACCGTGCACGAGCTGCGGCGGGCCGGTGAGCTGACGAGACCCGGGGAAATCGTCCACGCGTGCGAGAACCCGCAGGTGCTGCAGCGGCTCGCGGCCGGCGGCGTCGACCGGCCGCTGGCCTGCACGTCGGGCAATCCCGCGGCCGCCGGATCGCTCCTGCTGGCTCGGGCCGTGGTGCGGTACCACGGCGACTTCGACTGGCCGGGCATCGTTATCGCCCGCCGGATCATCGGCCAGGGAGCTCAGCCCTGGCGGCTGGGGTGCGCCGACTACCGCGAGGCAGTGGAACACCTGCCGACCGGACGGCGGCTGATGCTGACCGGCCGAGCCGAGGCCACCCCGTGGGATTTCGAACTGCGGCCGGCTATGACGGCGGTCAACGTCGCCGTGCACGAAGAGGCGATCGTTCATCTGCTGCTGGCGGACCTGACCGGCTGTTGACGAGACTCCTCCTCACCGCGATCGTCGGCGTCATCCAGGACTGAAACCTCGACCGCGGCTGCGCACAGGGACGCCGGCGGTGCTGTGCGGCGAACGTTTCGCTGCCGTTTCTGCCGCGCCGTCTCCGGGAAACCCGGTCTTCTTAGCCTCAGCGGCATGACGGTCGCATCAGATGGCTCAGCGGTTCTCGCGCCCCCCGCCCTCCCCGGCCGGTGGATCAGCGACTGGGACCCGGAAGACACCGGGTTCTGGCAGCGGTCAGGCGCGCGGACAGCGCTCCGCAACCTGGTCTTCTCGATATTCTCCGAGCACATCGGTTTCTCGGTCTGGAGCCTGTGGTCGGTGCTGGTGCTGTTCCTCACGCCGGCCTACGGGATCAGCCCCGATCTCAAGACCGCGGCCGCGGAAAAGTTCCTGCTGACGACGCTGCCCACCGTGCTGGGGGCCGTGCTGCGGATTCCCTATACGCTCGCGGTCGCACGGTTCGGCGGCCGCAACTGGACCTGCGCCAGCGCGGCGCTGCTGCTGGTGCCGACGGTCGCGGCCGCGGTCGTCCTCACACCGGGCGTCTCCTACGGCACCCTGCTGCTGGTCGCGGCGCTCGCCGGGGTGGGCGGCGGCAACTTCGCCTCTTCCATGGCCAACATCAACTCCTTCTACCCGCAGCGGCTTAAGGGACGGGCACTGGGGCTGAACGCCGGCGGCGGCAATATCGGCGTCGCGGTCGTGCAGCTCGCCGGGCTGGCGGTGCTGGCGACCGCGGGCAAAGCGCATCCGCGCGTCATGATCGGCATCTACGTCCCGCTCATCGTGCTCGCCGCGCTGTGCGCGGCGCTCTTCATGGACAACATCGCTCACGTACGCAACGAGCAGCACGCGATGCGGCAGGCATGCGGCAACCGGCATACCTGGATCATCGCGGCGCTCTACATCGGCTCGTTCGGCTCCTTCATCGGATTCAGCTTCGCTTTCGGCCAGGTCCTGCAGAACCAGTTCGGCAGCCACTTCCTCACCGCCGGGAAAGTCGATCCGGTCAAGATCGCGTACCTGACCTTCCTCGGCCCGCTGGTGGGCTCGGCCGCCCGCCCCGCCGGGGGCTGGCTCGCCGACCGGTTCGGCGGGGCGCGGGTCACCTTCTGGAACTTCGCCCTGATGGCGGCGGCCGCGGGCGCCGTGCTCGCCGCCTCAGGACAGCGGTCACTCCCCGGCTTCTACGCCGGGTTCATCGCGCTGTTCGCCCTGTCCGGCCTGGGCAACGGGTCAACCTACAAGATGATCCCGGCGATCTTCCGCGCGCAGGAGGAGCGGCAGGTCGCGGCAGGCGGCGACCCGGCGGCGGCTCGGACCGACGCCCGGCGGCTGGCCGGCGCGGTGATCGGAATCGCGGGAGCGGCCGGCGCGCTGGGCGGTGCCGCGGTCAACGTGGGCTTCCGGCAGTCGTTCCTCGCCTACGGAACAGGCGCACCCGCCTACGCCGTCTTCATCGCCTGCTACGTGATCTGCATGAGCGCGACCTGGCTGGCGTACCTGCGGCCCTCATCCCGGCGGCTGGCCGGAATCTGACAGCGCCGGCCACCAACCGGGCTGGTTAACTCGAGTGAAGGGAACTACTAGTGAGCATTTACGACCGTATCGGCGGGAGCGGCGCCGTTGGCGCGGCGGTCGATGACTTCTACGTGCGGGTCCTGGCGGATGCGCGGCTGGCGCCGTACTTCGCCGGGACGGACATGAGCCGGCTCAAGGCCCACCAGCGGTCGTTCATCGCCGCCGCCGTCGGCGGCCCGGAAGTCTTCTCGGGGCGGGACATGGGCGCCGCGCACGCGGGGCTCGGCATCACCGACGCCGACTTCGACGCCGTCGTCGGGCACCTGGTGGACACACTGACGGGGCTCGGCGTTCCGGCCGAGACGATCGGGGAGATCGGCGGCGCGCTGGCGCCGCTGCGCGGTGACATCGTGACGGAGCAGGAACTCAACCGCTCGCACCCCGGCGTAAGTCAGTAGATGTCGCGCACGTAGCGTTTGCCGGCGGCTAGCCGCTTGACGTAGGCGGCGGCGTCGCCGTCGGTCAGTCCGCCGTAGGCGGCGACGATCTCCCGCAGGGCCTGGTCGACGTCCTTGGCCATGCGGGAGGCGTCGCCGCAGACGTAGAAGTGGGCGCCGTCCTGGAGCCAGGCCCAGAGCCTGGAGCCGTGTTCGCGCATCCGGTCCTGGACGTAGATCTTGGTGCGCTGGTCGCGGGAGAAGGCGGTATCTAGGCGGGTCAAAGTGCCGTGCCGGTGAAGTTCTTCCAGCTCGCCGCGGTAGTAGAAATCGGTCGCGGCCCGCTGCTCACCGAAGAACAGCCAGTTCGGACCCGGGTGGCCCTGGGCGCGGCGCTGCTGCAGGAACCCCATGAACGGGGCGATCCCGGTTCCGGGTCCGACCATGATCGCGGGGGTGCGCGGGTCCGCGGGCGGGCGGAAGTGGGGCGAGCGCTGAACGAACAGCGGTACTGAGCTGCCGAGCGCAGCATCAGCGAGGAAGGCCGACGCCACGCCTTTACGCGGGTTCCCGCGCGGGCCCTGGTAGCGCAGCACGGAGACCGTCACGCAGACCTCGCCTGGCGCCGCGAGCGGACTGGAGGAGATGGAGTACAGGCGCGGCTGCATCCGTTTCAGGACGTCGGCCCATTCCTGTGCGCTGACGCGGACGGGCACGTCCGTCAGCAGGTCGACCGTCTGACGGCCCCAGGTCCATTTGGCGAGTTCTTCGCTGTTGTGCGGGCGCAGCAGTTGCTTAAGCGTCCGGTCATCGTGGTGTTCCGCGACGAATCGCAGCAGTTCGGGGGTGACGCGGGTGATGTCGAGGTACCGGTGGAGGGCTTCGCCGAACGGCACGGTCCCGACGCCGGGCAGGTCGACTTCCGCCTCCCGCGACAGAGACGCCGCCGCCAGCCATTCGGTGACGAGGTCCGGGCAGTTGACCGGCCAGACGCCGAGCGCGTCCCCCGCCTCATAGGCGAGTTCCCCGTCGCTGGCGTCGAAGGTGAACCGGCGTACCTCCTTGCCGGCGCCCGGCAAGCTGAGCAGCCGGTTGCCGGTGAGGCGAGAACGGTACGGCGCCGTCCTGGTCGGCCGGAGGGTTCCGGCACCGGGCGGCGCGGCGGGGCGGGCAGGCGTCGCTGCGGAGCCGGCGCGTTCACCGGCGGCCAGCGCGGCGCGGACCTGTTCAAGCCAGGCTCGCGCGGTCCCTTCGAAGTCCGGCTCGCACTCAGCGCGTGGCAGCAGCCGGACGGCGCCGAGCTCACTGAGCCGCTCGTCGAGACGGCGCCCGTGACCGCAGAAGTTGTCGTAACTGGAGTCGCCGAAGGCCAGGACGGCGAACCTGGTCCCCTCCAGGGACGGCGCGTCAGGACCCGACAGGGCAGCCCAGAACGCGGCCCCGTTGTCCGGGGACTCGCCGTCACCGAAGGTGCTGGTGATGACCAGGAACTCCCCCGCCCCGGCCAGCGCTCCCGGCTCGGCCGCGTCCATCCCGGTTGCGGTGACCGTGCGGCCGTCGGCCGCCAGCCGTTCGGTGACGGTGGCCGCGAACTCCTCCGCGTTGCCTGTCTGCGAAGCCCAGAGCACCGTGACCTGACGGGCGCCGACGCCAGCTCCCAGTCCGGACGAAGGCACGCTACCCGCGGCCGGCGGCGCGGGCGCCGTCCGGGAGAACAACCCCGCCAGCATGCCGTTCACCCACAGAGCGTGGTCAGCGGCGAAGGGAGCGCCGGCCGGCAGCACGGGCACCGACGTGCCGCCGGGCGCGCGCGCGACCCCGGCGAGGAAGCCGCTCAGGTAGTGACGTTCGGAACCAGACAGCACGGGCGGGGCCGCCGGCGCCAGCCCGAGCAGTCCCGACAGGACGCTGACAGCCGCCGCGGCGGGCTCTAGCGCGGCCGGACCGGGCGCGGAAGCGGCGGTCTCTGGTGTGCCCTGGCCGGGCGCGGCCGCCGCGGCCTCTGGTATGCCCTGGCCGGGCGCGGGCGCGGCCGCGGCGGTCTTGACGAGGGACACCGCGCAGGCTTTGAACTCGGGCTGGAAGGAGAGGGCGTCGACGGCGTCGTTGGTGACCGCGTTGACGCTGAAGTACTCGCCGAACAGGTCGTTCCAGTGAAACGGCGCGAAGCAGCCGCCCGGCCGGACGCGGTCGGTCACGACCGCTGGCAGGACAACGCGCCCGCGGCGGGAGGCCGCCTCGACGTCGTCCCCGTCGACGACGTGCAGCGCGGCGGCGTCCTCGGGGTGGATTTCGATGAACGGACCGGGGTTGAGCTTGTTCAGCCTGGCCACCTTGCCGGTCTTGGTGAGGGTGTGCCACTGGTGCTGAAGCCGGCCGGTATTGAGGACGAACGGATACTCGTCGTCGGGCATTTCGGCCGGGGGAATATGCGGGCGGCCGAAGAACACGGCCCGGCCGCTTGCGGTCGGGAAGGCCAGCCGCGGCCGGGAACCGTCGGGCCGGACCCGCAGGGTCTGGCTCACGCCGTCGTTGAGATAGCGGACCGGGTTGCGTTCGTCCCCGTCAGGGTCGGCCGCGGGCCATTGGACAGGGGTGCGGCGCAGCCGTTCGTAGCTGACGCCGCGCAGGTCCCAGCCGGTCTTCGGGTTCCATGCCTGCTTGAGCTCCTCGAACACCTCCTCCGCACTGGAGTAGGTGAAACCCCGCTCGAAGCCCATCTCGCAGGCGACCCGGGCGATCAGCTCCCAGTCGGGCAGCGCCCCGGAGGGCGGATCCACCACTCCCCGCACCAGCGTCAGGTTGCGCTCGGAGTTAACCATCACGCCGTCCGACTCGGCCCACAGCGTGGCCGGGAAAGCGACGTCGGCGTAGGCACTGGTCTCGGTCTCGGCGAAGACGTCCTGGATGATGACCAGGTCGGCCGCCTCCAGCCCGGCGATCACCGTCTTACGGTTGGCGACGGACGCCACCGGGTTGGTGCAGATGATCCAGCACGCTTTGATCCGGCCGTCGGCCATCCGCTCGAACATCTCGACGGTGCCCTTGCCGACACCGTCTTTACGAACTGTGCCGGGCGGCAGCCCCCACAGGTTCTCGATGAACTCGCGTTCCGCGTCCACCAGGACCGACCGCTGTCCCGGCAGCCCCGGACCCATGTAGCCCATCTCCCGGCCGCCCATCGCGTTCGGCTGACCGGTCAGCGAGAAAGGGCCGCTTCCGGTACGGCAGATCGCGCCCGTCGCCAGGTGCAGGTTGACCAGGGCATTGGTGTTCCAGGTCCCGTGCGTGGACTGATTGAGGCCCATCGTCCAGCAGCTCATCCACTCACCGGCCTCCCCGATCCACGCGGCGGCCCGCCGGATGTCGGCCTCGGGAATGCCGGTGATCTCCGCCACGGCGGCGGGCCGGTAGCCGGCCAGGAACTCCGGCATCGCCTCCCAGCCCTCGGTGAACTCCGCGATGAAACCGGGATCGGTGTGCCCGTCCTCCACCAGCAAGTGCAGCAGCCCGTTGAGCAGCGCCAGGTCCGTGCCCGGCTTGATCTGGAGGAACAGGTCGGCCTTGTCAGCGGTGGCGCTGCGCCGGGGATCGACCACGATCAGCCGCGCGCCCGCCTTCACCCGGTCCATCATCCGCAGGAACAGGACGGGATGGCAGTCGGCCATGTTCGCGCCGGTGACGAAGAATACGTCCGCCTGGTCGAAGTCCTCATACGAGCCAGGCGGACCGTCCGCACCCAGCGACAGCTTGTATCCAGTTCCGGCGCTGGCCATGCACAGCCGCGAGTTCGACTCGATCTGGTTGGTGCGCACGAACCCCTTGGCGAGCTTGTTGGCCAGGTACTGCGCCTCCAGGCTCATCTGCCCCGACACGTAGAAGGACAGGGCGTCTGGCCCGTGCTCGTCCAGGATCTCTCGCAGCCGCCGCGCAGTGCGCGCGACTGCCTCGTCCACTGGCGTCGCGGCCGGCTGCGCGCCGCGCTCGGCGCGGACCAGCGCCGTCGTCAGCCGCCCGGGGGCGGCCATCATGTCCGCGCTGGTCACACCCTTGGTGCACAGCCGGCCGCCGTTCGCCGGATGCCCCTTGTCGCCGGACGTTCTTACCGCCCGGCGGCGGCCATCGTCGCCCCGGGCCACCTCAAGCACGATCCCGCAGCCAACCCCGCAGTACGAACAGACCGTGCGCACCGAATCGGCCGCCGTCTCCACGCGTGGCCCTCCCGGTGTCGGCTGTCAGTCCCGCATCGGCGCAGCGGCGAGCCGATCAATTCCGCGACGAACCTACCGAGCGCTTTTTACGGGCAGATAACCTCGGGCCGAGTCCCGCATTACAACCACCGCACACCACCCGCCGCCGGGATGTGAGGCGCCGCCGTCGACGAAGGAGCGTCCTGCACCGGCCGGGGCCGTCCCAGCGGCTGTTCCTTGTGGGTGGCGCTGCTCTTGCGGTCGCCTACGACGCGACACGGGCAACCAGGGACCTCGACGCGCGCGGCAGCGGGGCTCACAGAGCGGCTAGCAGCCGCCCGGCGCGCTCGTAATCCTGCTGCCAGCTCGCCCCCGACGGCGTCAGGATCACCCGGTCAGCGCCAGCTTCCGCGTACACGGCGAGCTGGTCGGCCGCCTTCCCCTGGTCGGCGTCGAGCACCGGGGCGACGACGGTCGCGCGCGGCACCGCACGGCCCTGGCTGCCCGCGAGCTTGCCGAGCGTGGCCAGGCCCGCGGCCACTTCCTCCGGCCGCAGGGCGACGGAGACCCAGCCGTCACCGTAGGCGGCGGCGCGCCGCAGTGCCTTGTCTCCGTTGCCCGCGATCAGCACCGGCGGCATGGCCGCGCCCGGGGACAGCGTCACCTGAAGGCCGTCGCCGAGGGCGGCGGGCTGCCCGGTGACCAGCGCGGGGAGCACCCGAAGGTACTCGTCGGTCCGCCGGCCGCGGTCAGCGAAGGACATCCCCGCGGCCCGCCAGCCGATGTCGCCGTGCGCGGGGTTGCCGGTGCCTATGCCAAGCGCGATCCGGTTGCCCGAGACAATCTGCAGGGTGCTGACCTGCTTCGCCGCCCAGGCAGCGGGCCGCAGCGCGAGCAGCAGCACGCCGTACCCGATCGTGATCCGCTCGGTCACCGCCGCCGCGGTGGCGAGCACCACGGCGCTGTCCAGGATGGGCGCACTCGCCACCAGGTGGTCCGTGGACCACACGGATTCAAGCCCGGCATCCTCGGCGAACCGCGCGCTCGCGCGGACATCGCCGATGACCGGCCGGGCGGGGTCGGGAGTGGACACCGGCAGCATCACGCCTATTTTGATCGCCACGCCGCTGCCAACGTACGGCCCGGCAATCCAGTTCCCAGGCGCCCGGCGGATCACCGTGCGGGCCAGGCGAATCAAATAGATGCTGGTCAATGCAGATCGCTAGCCGCCCGCCGGTCTTACTTATAGGGTATAGGAAATAGCACAGCCAGCCGGCTCTGCGACGTCTATAGTTCATCCGAGGCCCCGCGCGATCTAGGGCAGGAACGAGGAGAGCGGTGCTTCGATCCCAGATCCCCTTGGTCACCACCAAGGCAGACGCGGCGTACGTCGAAATCCATCGCCGTATCGTCGAGGGTGAACTGCCGCCGGGCACCGTGCTCGACCAGGGCGCCCTCGCCAGGGAGCTGAACGTCTCCACGACGCCCGTGCGGGAGGCGCTGCGCCGCCTGGAGATGGAAAAGCTCGTCGAGATGAGCGCGCACCGCGACGCTCGGGTGGTGCCCGCCTCGCCGCAGCACTTCCGCTACCTGTACGAGGTCAGGCTTGAACTCGATCCGCTGGCGGCGGGCCTGGCCGCGGAGCGGGCGACGAAGGCGGAGATCGATGCCATCGCCCGGGTGGCCAGCGCCCAGGGCAGGACCGCGCTCAAGCAGGCATCGGTGAACCGCCGCTTTCACCGCGCGGTCTACAGCTCGTGCCACAACCCGGTCCTGGTGGACCAGCTCGACTCGCTGTGGGACCGCACCGACAGCTACCGCCTCGCCCTGCTGAGCGCCTACCCCAGCGAGGCCGTCCTGGCCAACCACGAGCACACCGCGATCGCGACCGCCATCAGGGACCGCAACGCCGCCGAGGTCCGCGCCCTCGTCCGCGCTCACCTCGAGGACTCCTTCAGCAAGGTGGAGTCGCTCATGGAAACGGACAGCACCGCCCCGGCGGCCGCCGCGGGCAGTCAGAAGCCGATCGGCAGGAAGTAGTCGGAGACGGAACCGCCGATGCCGGTCTCCCCTGGCAGCTGCTCCGTCGTCAGCTTAAGCAGCGCTTCCAGTGAGGTGCGGCTGGCCGCCGTGAGGCCGTATCCGCCCGGCTGATTGCCGGGTCCGCCCGCCAGCCGTTCCGACTCGGCGAACCAGGCGAAGAGCTCCTCCGCCAGACCGGGGATCTCGGCCAGCAGGTCCTCGCGCACCACCAGCGTGTGGTTCATCGGTTCCGCGCCGGTCGCGGCCAGCCACTCCCGCTCGGCCGCGGCGGTATCCGGCCACAGCGGCCGGCCGCTGTCTGCCGGCACCGCCAGCCCGATGCCGGCCTGCAGTTCGCCGGCGCTGAGCATTGCCTTCAGGTCCGCGCCGGGCAGGTACTCGACGTTGGACGGCAGGGCCGTGTCCGGCACGTGCTCCTCGTCGGCGACGACCCAGGTGACCTCGTCCAGGGGGACGCCGCACTGCCAGGACAGCACGCCGCGCGCCCAGACGGCGGTGGTCATCGTGTACGACCGGCTGCCGATCCTGGCTCCCGCGAGGTCCGCCGGCGAGCTGGCCCCGCCCCGCGCCGAGTACTGAAGGGCGGCGTGCGGGTAGTGACGCGCGAGGAAGACCGGCAGGGCGAGGAAGCGGTGGCCGTGCGCCCGCGCGATGAAGTGGGTCGCGATGGCCATCTCGCTGATCCCGAACTCCTGGTCGCGGATCATCCGCCTGAAGGCCCGGTTGATGGGCTTCACCTCGACGAACTCCGCCGTCAGGCCCGACGGCGGCGGCAGCACCCCGTCGAGGATCGCCTCCGTGTGCGGCCGGCGCTCGATCGCGATTTTGACGGTCGGCCGGGAAGTCACTGCGCTGCCTCCTTGAGTAGCGGGTAGAGCGTGCGGGGGGTACCCGCCTGGTAGGCGAAGACGCCGGCCGGCGCGGTGATGTGCGAGTGCGAGTCGACTGTCAAGGTGCAGAACCATCCGTTGTGCTCACTGGTCGTTGATCTCGTTTCCGGCATCCGTCGTCAGCATGTCTTCGTAACCTCCGCCGAGGACCCGCACCGGGTCGGCGCCCTTGAGCAGCGCGTCCCGCATCCCCGATTCGCGGCGGGCCAGCTCCACCGCCTTGTCGAGCACCGCGCGCGCACGGGCCCGCGGCACCGCCACCACGCCCGTCCCGTCAGCGGCGATGAGGTCTCCGGCCGCGACCTGGAACCCGTCGATGCGCACCGGCTCGCCGCAGGAGACCTCATGGCAGCGGCCGCGCGCGGTGCGCGGCGTCCCCCCGGACCCGAAAACCGGGAAGCTCAGCTCGCGGGCCTCGTCGATATCGCGGATGGCGCCGCTGCTCAGCACCCCGCCGACGCCTCGCACCGACGCGGCGGTGGAAAGCAGGCCGCCCCACGACCCGGCCGCGGTGGTGCCGCCGGCGTCGACGACGATGACGTTGCCCGGCTGGGCGAGCGCGATGGCGCGGACACCGAGGTGCACCGAGCCGGCGGGCGCGGGCCCCTCCTCCAGCTTCATCGTGACGGCCCAGCCCAGCGCGCGAGCCCCGGCCCAGGTCGCCGTTGACCCGGCCAGAACACGTCCGAAACCGCTGTCCGCCCCGCCGAGTGCGTCGATGGCGTCCGAGATGACGCAGGTGTCGAGGCCCGCGTACGGTGCGAGGTCTTCGCCGAGGCCGGTCATGAGCGCGGGACCGTGCCGTTCGCACCGGACTCGCGTGAGTGCAGTGTCTGCAGCGAGTGGTAGCCGAACGTCGCCCGCGCCTCCCGCAGCGAGGTGCCCGCCGCGATCGCCGCCCGTATCCGCTCCTCCGTACGGTGGATGGACCACGCCCGTTCGAGCACCTGCTGTTCCCGCTCGGCCGGGATCACCACCACCCCGTCGCTGTCCCCCACGACGAGGTCGCCGGGGCGGACGAGCGGGCCGCAGATGCTGACCGGCTCTTCCAGCGCCGCGACCTGGACGCGGTCCTTGCCTGTGCGCATGTACGTGCCGCGGCTGAAGATGGGATACGACAGCTCGACGGCGCGGTCAGAGTCCCGGCTGACGCCGTCGATGACGGCGCCCGCGATACCCCGCTCGCTGGCGAACCAGGTCAAGATGTCGCCCCGGCCAGGCCCTTGACGGCCACCGCCAGGCGCGCGCCCGCCCCGCGCCGCCGCGCGGCCGGTGCCGGCGCCTGGCTCGCGGGGTGGTCGTCCGTTCCCTGCCCAAGGACCAGGGCCGTACCGGACGGTGCGCCTGAGCCGGATTGGCGCTTCAGGAGGTCCCGGCGCTCATACGACACAAAACATCTCCTTCTCGCGGCACCGAGCCGAGTTACCAGTCGCGGCGGCACGCGTGCGCGGATACCCGGGCCCCGGCTTCAGCGGCACGCCCGTTAGGTCCGTTTGCTCACCTCTGAAAGTATTTGCAACAACATACAGGCTATAGAGTGTTTTACGTCAAGAGCTGAGACCAGGGTTAATGCCGCTTAACGGCCAGCCGCGAAGCCGTCAGGCTACCTGAGGTCCGATCACCTGGCCGCCGGTAGCGGAGCATCCGGCGCGCACCGCACAGGTTCCGCTCTGGTCACGTTCAGCTGGCCTTATGCCTGAGGGCTATGATCCGCTATGACGCCCTTTGAGGCGGCGCGGCTTGCCCCGGCAGGAGGATCCCGAATGACGCAGGGTGCCCCACAGGAACGCGGCGTTCCGACTGGCCCCGCCCTCGACCCGACCGTGCCGAGCCCGGCCCGGGTCTGGAACTTCTGGGTCGGCGGCAAGGATCACTTCGAGGCCGACCGCGCCCTGGCCGATCAGTTCGGCCAGGTGGTGCCCCAGATGCCGCTGATCGCCCGGCTCACCAGGCAGTTCATCGCCGACACGGTCAGCACGCTCGCGGCTGACGGCGTCCGGCAGTTCCTCGACATCGGCACCGGGCTGCCCACCGCCGACAACACGCACGAGGTCGCCCAGCGGGCGGCCCCTGACTCGCGGATCGTCTACGTGGACAACGACCCGGTGGTGCTCGCGCACGCCCGCGCGCTGCTGACCAGCAGCCCGGAAGGGAAGACGGCCTACCTGGACGCCGATCTGCGCGATCCGGCCGCGATCTTGGCCAAGGCCGCGCAGACCCTCGACTTCAGCCAGCCCGTCGCCGTGCTGCTCATCGCCGTCCTGCACTTCATTCCTGACTCCGACGACCCGCACCGCATCGTGAAAACGCTCACGAACGCGCTGCCACCGGGCAGCTACCTGGCCATCCTGCACGCCGCCAGCGACGTCGGATCCGAGGACATGCCCGAGGCGGAGCGACGCTACAACGAGCAGGCCTCGGCACGGTTCAGCGCCCGCGACCGCGACACCGTCAGCCGGTTCTTCGACGGCCTCGAGCTGACGGGACCTGGCCTGGTGAACCTGCGCCGCTGGTCGCCGGGCACGGCGGGCGGCGCGAACGCTGATGTCGCCGCCTACTGCGGCCTCGCCCGCAAACCGTAACCGGGCCGCCCCGTCCGAGTGCCAAGGCACCCTGTCAAGGCACTCCAGTCGCGCCTGGCCGCGGTCCCCGTCGATGACGGAAGATCGCGCGCCCGCGCCGAGTTCCCGGCGGGAAATCAACCCGCGGTCACGCGCGGCGGCGGCAGCGGGAGCAAACTGTAAATTGGACGTTACGTCCCATTCATCGCAGCGAACCCGGGCGACGCTTACGTGTAGGCAGGGGAACCTTGACGGGGGCCGCGGCGATCAGGCGATGGCCGCGCCGGGAAGACCGCCCGTGGCCTCCGCCGCAGCATCGACCTGAAGGAGAATCCGAGTGACTGCCCCAGCCGTGAGCTCCAGCGAACCCAGCGCCGAGCCGGAGGTAACCGTCTCCGCTCATCCGGCCGGATGGCCAGGCGACCCGGCCGGCGCCGCCGGCGGCAGCGCCCACGACGGCGGCGGGCTCAAGCCGGGCTGGGGTGTCAGCTCCGAGCGGCAGCAGGCGATCACCGAGGCGATGCGGCAGCTCGCGCCGCAGAGCGGTCGGCTCTCCATGCCCCAGCTACGGACGGTGACGACCGCACTGGTGGCGCAGCGGGAGCTGTGGGCTGACCTGGTGGTGCACGATCCGGACGTGCGCTGGTACCTGCCGCTGCACCGTTCCAACTCCTGTGATGTGTGGCTGCTCGCCTGGGAGCGCGGCCAGAACACCGACTGGCACGACCACGGCGGGTCGTCCGGGTCGTTCGCGGTGGCCATGGGCACCGTGGTCGAGGAGTACCGGGTGCCGAGCGGCCGCCGGATGGCTCGCCGGCTGCTTGGCGCCGCCCAGGCGGTCGCGTTCGGGCCCGGCCACGTGCACGATGTCGCGCACGGCGGCGGCGAGTCGGCCGCCACGATTCATGCCTACTCCCCGCCGCTGTCGGCGATGACCTACTACGCGGCCACCGACTACGGCCTTATCGCCAGGGAGACGGTCGCCGTCGACGGTCCCGAGGGCACCCGCGGCCGCGGCGGCGCGGGCACCGCGCTGGCCGCCGCGAGCGCGTCCGCCGCCCGCCTGACCTCCGGGGTGCTGCCCGCCGGCGCGCCCGGCATCGACGAGCTGCTGGCCGAGGCCCGGGGCGGGCTGGCCAGGCTGCGCCCCGAGGCCGCGCTCGCGGCCATCACCGAAGGCGCGGTCCTGGTCGACATCCGGCCGCTGGAACAGCGGATCGTGGAGGGCGAGGTCCCGGGCTCCATCATCATCGGCCGCAACGTACTCGAATGGCGGCTCGACCCGCGCAGCGAGGCGCGGATTCCCGCCCTGGCACGCCCGGACGCCCAGATCATCGTGATGTGCTCGCAAGGGTACGCGTCGTCGCTCGCCGCCACCTCGCTGCGCCGCATCGGGCTGACGGACGCGACCGACCTCGACGGCGGGTTCCAGGCCTGGAAGGCAGCCGGCCTGCCGGTCCGGCCGGCCCAGACCCTGGGCTGACCCGGCCCTAGTCGTCAGCGGCCGGCGCGGGCGCGCCGGCCTGGAGGTCCGGGCCGCGGAGCATCGGGGTACCGTCTAGCCGGGCGTGCAGCCGGTCCCGGACCTCGGTGGTGGTGTAGGCGCCGCGGCGGCGTTGGTCGCGGATGATCACTACCCCGGTGGCGGCGACGCCCGCGAAGGCGGCCAGTCCTAGTACCTTGAGCCAGCGCATCTGCTTAGGTTAGACCGTGCCTGCCGTGAGTATCAGCCTGGACGAGGCCGTAGACCTGACCCGCACCGGTGACGTGTGGGTGTTCTCCGGCCACACGGTGGCCGACCGCGCGATCCAGGTGGCGACCAACAGTCCGGTCAACCACGTGGGCATGTCGGTGGCCGTCGAGGACCTGCCGCCGCTCATGTGGCACGCCGAGCTCGGCCGGTCCCTGCCAGATGTGTGGACCGGAGCCCGCCACCGCGGGGTCCAGCTGCATGACTTGCGCGACGCGGTCACCATCTGGGCTGCCCGGTACGGGCAGCGGGCGTGGCTGCGCCAACTGGACCCCGTGGCGACCGGCCAGATGGAAGACGCCGTCCTGCAGACGATCGCGCGGCTGGACGGCACCCCGTTCCCGTCCACGGCCCGGCTCGCCTCACGGTGGCTGGCCGCCCGCGTGCCGGCCCCGGGCCGCCGCGACGGCGCCGCCGGACTGGAGTCGGCTTACTGTGCGCAGCTGCTGGCGATGACCTATCAGGCGATGGGGCTGCTGCCCGGCGGGCGCCGTCCGGACTGGTATGACCCTGGCAGCTTCTGGAGCGGTGACAACCTCGGCCTGTCGGGCGGGTTCCGGCTCGGCCGGGAGATCGCCGTGCATATCCCGGCCGACGCCACGGGCATGCGGCCGGCGGCCACCGCCCACGGCTGATCCCGGCGGCTGCCCGGCCCGCGCCCGCCCCTAGTACGGCGGCAAGAGCTGCGTGATCAGGGTGTCGGCGAGCCAGGTCTCGTACCGGTCGATGCTCCAGCCGCGATCGGTGCACGGTAGACAGCCCATCGGGTCATGTGGCCTGGTTAAGGAGCGACCCGGCTCCGGCACGGGCACGGGCTACCGCGTCGGGGTCCAGGCCGGCCAGCCGCAGGCAGGAGGCGGCGATCTGGTGAGCGTAGTCGTCGCGCCACTCCCCTGACCGCCGCATGGGGATCACCGACTCGACGACCTGCATGATCAGGGCGGCCGCGAGCACCTCGTCCAGCCCGGCTCCCCCGGCGGCCGGCCCGGCCGACTCGGCCGCCCGGCCGAGCCGGCCGTACACCGCCTGAAGTTCGGCCCGCTCAGCGCGGAACGTCGCGTACTCCTCCCCCTGCACCTCGGGCATCAGGTACAAGGTGGCGATGTTGTGCGGCGCTCCGACGAGGGTCGCGACGTCAATCAGCGCCAGCGCGTACAGGCCGCTGGCCGGGTCGTCTGCGCACCGGGATTCCAGCGTCGCCGCGACCTGCAGGCTGGGCCGCACCGACTGGGTGAGCAGCTCGAGCAAGATGTCGTCCTTGCCGGCGAAGTAGTAGTAAAGCGAGGCCTGCCGCATGCCGACCCGCTCGGCGATCTGCCTGGTCGTGGTCGCCGCCAGGCCCTGCCGAGCGAACAGCTCGGCCGCCGCGTCGAGGATCTCCGCACGCGGCGCCGCGCCGGCGTTACTGGCCGGCCGCAGCCGGGGCCGGCCCGCTCGCCTGCGGTGCTGCTCCTGCGATGCTTCGCCTGCGTGCGCCACGCCAGCGATTATCGCAGGGGCGCCCCGGCGGGGCGCGCTGACCCGGACCCGGCGGCCAGGTAGGCCAGCCAGCCGCCGTACGGCGTGATGTCGGCGGCGCCGTCGAGCGCGGCCGGCTCGCACAGGAAACCGTGCACCTCCCGCCCGTCGTCAAGCAGCACCCGGCCGATCACCATCGGGCTGGCCAGCCCGCGCATAAACCGGGCGAGTCCCGCCGCCGGCAGGCGCCACAGTTCAGCCCGGATCGCCGCGCCATCCCGGGCGGCGCCGGGTACCCGGACAAGCCCGGGTTTCGGCGGCGCGGTGTCCAGGGCGTACAGCCGGTAGGACGGCGCGGTGGCGGCCGGGCCGATCAGCGCGCCGCCGGCCGCCAGCAGCTCATGGTTCAGCGGCTGCCCGGACAGATGCGCGCCGACGACTAGCAGCTCGGTGTCGTCCTGGTCGTCGTAGAGTTCCGCGATCTTGGCGAGGCTGTCGTCGCTGCCCGCGGGCCCGGTGAGCATGATGCCGAACATCCCGGTGGCCGTTGTCCGTCCGGGGACGGCGAGGGCCGCCAGGTCCAGGAGGTTGCAGAAGTTCGTGTACCGGCCCAGCCGCGCGCTGACGCCGACCGGGTCCGCCCGGACCTCGTCCAACGTCGGATGGGCGGTCGTCGCCGGGGTCAGCAGCGCGTCGAAGCCGGCCAGGGCGGTCGCCGCCGCCAGGGCCAGCCGGTCGAGATGCTCACGGTCGGCGAAGTAAGCCGCCGCGTCGTGCTTGGCGCCGTCCAGGATGATAGCCGCGACCACCGGGTCCAGGGTGTCGCCGACGAGGTCCTCGCGGGCGGCGATGTGCCGGCCGACCGCCGCATACCGCTCGGCCACGAACGCACCGCCGTACAGCAGCGCCGCGGCCTCAAGCAGGGGCGCGATGTCGACGGCGGCGATCTCCGCCCCGCAAGCGCGGAAGCGTGCGCATACGTCGCTGAAGGACTCCGCCCACCCGTCGGCCAGGTCCCCGAGTTGCGCCGGGAGAGGGATGGCCAGGCGAGGACCGCGAGTCCGAACGGAGGCGGCGTCCACCCGCCCGGCCACCGGGTCCCAGCCGCCAGCCGGCGACGTCGCGCCGCGGAACGTCGCCAGGGGATCGATGCCGTCCGGGCCGGACATGATCGCCACGGCGAGCCTGGCCAGGCTCAGCGAGCGGGCGAACACGGCGACGCAGTCCAGCGACCGGCACGCGGGCACGACTCCCGTGCAGGGGATCAAGCCGCGGGTGGGCTTGATCCCGACGACGCCGTTCAACGCGGCCGGGACGCGGCCCGAGCCGGCCGTGTCCGTCCCGAGCGCGAAGTCGACCAGGCCGAGGGCGACCGCGACCGCCGACCCGGAGCTGGATCCGCCGGAGATCCGCCGCGGGTCCCAGGCGGACCGCACCGCGCCGTACGGGCTGCGGGTGCCGACCAGGCCGGTCGCGAACTGGTCGAGGTTGGTCTTGCCGAGCACGACCGCCCCGGCGGCCCTGATCCTGGCGACGGACGTGGCGTCGCGAGACGGCAGGTACGCGTAGGAGGGGGCGCCGGCGGTGGTGGGCAGTCCGGCCACGTCGATGTTGTCCTTCACCGCCGTAACCAGGCCCGCGAGCGGGAGCCGGTCCCCCGCGGCGACTCGCGCGTCGACCAGCGCGGCCTCGTCCAGCGCCTCGCTTTCTGGCCGTAGCGTGATCCACACCTCGGCTCTGCCGGCCGCGGCGATCGCGGCGTAGGCGGCTCGCACCCGCTCGGCGGCGCTCACTGCCCACTCCCGTCCGGCATGATCGCGACCAGCGGCTGCCCGGCCTCGGCATGGCTGCCGGGCGCTGTGTAGACACCGGCCACGATGCCGTCATGCGGCGCCGCCACGATCGTCTCCATCTTCATCGCCTCCAGTGACAGCAGCTTGTCGCCCCGTGCCACCCGTGCGCCTGGCCGCGCGTCAACCTGCCAGACACTCGCGGTAAACGGCGCGCTCACCGCGGTGGCGCCGGCCGGAACCGCCACGGCGGGTGACGCGCCGGCCGCGGCGCCCGCATCGTGCCCCGCGGTGTCCCTGTCGAGTTCACCCGATGCCCGCCACCGTTCCTTCTCGGCCGTGAAGGCGGCGGCTTGCCGCTGCCTGAACGCCTCGATGGAGACGGCGTTCCCGGTCAGGAACCGCGTGTAAGCACCGTAGTCGAACCAGCCGTCGGCCACGGCGGCAACGTCGGCCCCGCGCCCTGCCTCCACCTCGGCCCGCATGTCGAGCAGTTCCCCGGCCGTCACCGGGTACCACTCGATCTGGTCGAAGAACCGCAGGGACCAGGGCTGCCCGTCGAACAGGGCGGAGCGCCGGAAACGGTTCCATACCTGGATGGTGCGGCCGACGAACTGATAGCCGCCGGGACCTTCCATGCCGTAGATACACAGGTAGGCGCCGCCGATGCCGACCGAGTTTTCCGCCGTCCAGGTGCGGGCCGGGTTGTACTTGGTGGTGACCAGCCGGTGCCGGGGGTCGACCGGCGTGGCGACGGGTGCGCCCAGGTACACGTCGCCGAGTCCGAGTACCAGGTAACGGGCATCGAAGACGACCGACCGGACGTCCTCGACGGACTCCAGGCCGTTGATCCGGCGGATGAATTCGATGTTCCAGGGGGTCCAGGGCGCGTCGGAGCGGACGGAGCTCATGTACCGCTCGATCGCCAGCCGGGTGGCGGGATCATCCCAGGACAGGGGCAGCCGCACGGTCCGTGACGGCACGCGCAGCCCGTCGGCGGACGGGAGTTCGTCCTCGACGCGCTGCAGCAGCGGAACCAGTGAACTGGCCCGCCGCGCGCTGCCGGCGGTAAGCCCGGCGTCGGTATGCACCTGCAGCGACCGGATACCGGGCGTCAGGTCGACGATTCCCGCCAGGCCCTCGGCCTCAAGCGCGCTCTGCAGAGCGTGCACCCGCATGCGCAGCCCCAGGTCGAGGACCTGCTCGCCGTACTCGACGATGATGTTGTCGTCGCCGTCGCGGCGGTAGACGACCGACGGCGCGCCTGGGCGGGCCTCGCGGCGGGCCAGGATGCCGTCGTCACCGTCACCGCCGGACCTGACAAGCGCGGGCGACGACCGCCGCTCGCGCAGCGCCGCCGCACTGGCCTCGCGCACTGGCACGAACCGGACGGTGTCGCCAGGCCGGAGCTGTCCGGCCTTCCACAGCTCGCCGCTGGCGACCACCGCCGGGCAGGTGAATCCGCCCAGACTGGGCCCGTCGGGGCCGAGGATGATGGGCGTGTCGCCGGTGAAGTCGAGCGCGCCGACCGCATAGGGAACGTCGTGAATGTTGGACGGGTGGAGGCCCGCCTCGCCGCCGTCCTCGCGCGCCCACCGCGGCCGCGGCCCGATGAGCCGGACCCCCGTCCTGGCCGAATTGTGGTGCACGGTGTAGGCGGTGCTGTACAGCGTCTGGATGTCAGCCCTGGTGAAGAATTCGGGTGCGGCGTGCGGCCCCTCGGTCACGCCGATTTCCCAGTCGCTGACGATGGCCGGCCGCCGCTCGGGCGGCACCGCGCGCGGGCTGCTCAGCGGCGTCGTCCCGGCGGGAACGGCGCAGCGCAGCGTGTCGCCTGAGCGCAGCGCCCGCCCGCCGTGACCGCCGAAACGGCCGAGGGTGAACGTGGACGCGCTGCCCAGGTACGGCGGGACGTCGAGGCCGGCCCGCACCGCGAGGTAGGTCCTGAGCCCCGGCCCGGGGATCGGGCCGATGTCGAGCACGGCCCCGGCGGGCACGGTGAAGGGCTCCCAGAACGGCACTGGCGTTCCGGTGGACACCGTCGACTGCGCGACCGCCCCGGTCAGGCACACGACGGTGTCGGCGGAAAACCGCAGCGACGGCCCGGTGGCGGTGCACTCGAGGGCGGGGGCACCCTCGGGGTTGCCGACGGCCAGGTTGGCCTCGCGCAGCGAGGCCTCGTCCATCGGCCCGCTCGGCGGCACGCCGACCTGCCAGTACCCGAGCCGTCCAGGCCAGTCCTGCACGGTCGTCAGCGCGCCGGGCTGCAGGACGTCGATGCGCGGTTCGGGGTCGGTTACCCCGTCGAGCGTGGAGGTCGAGTGCGCGGCCGAGCGCACGTCGGGCCGGTCAAGGACCGCGCGCAGCAACCCCAGGTTGGTTGTCACCCCGTCAACGCGACTGCTCCCCAGCGCACGGGAGAGCGCGTCGAGCGCGGCCCCGCGGCTGCCGGCCCGCGCGATGACCTTCGCCAGCATGGGGTCGTAGTGCGGCGAGACCTCGAGGCCCGCCTCGATCCACCCGTCAACGCGGATCTTCGTGCCGTCGCCGCCCGTTTCCGGCCCGCCGGGGCCGGGGAAGTCCGCCCGCGTCACCAGGCCGGTGCTCGGGCGGCTGCCGTGGTTCGGGTCTTCGGCATAGACCCGTGCCTCGATCGCATGGCCCCGGGGCCGGTGAGCGGCCCCCATGAACGCGGCGACTCCGGCGGGTCCCTGCCCGGCCAGCCGCAGCATCTGCTCAACCAGGTCGACGCGGAAAACCTCTTCGGTGACCGGGTGCTCGACCTGGAGCCTCGCGTTCACCTCAAGGAACGATGCTTCCGAACGAGCCGCGTCGTACACGAACTCAACGGTCCCGGCCGAGCGGTAGCCGACCGACGAGCACAGCGAGCGGGCCGCCGCGTGCAACCGCTCACGGACTGCGGCTGGCAGCCGCGGAGCCGGCGCCTCCTCGATTACCTTCTGGTTGCGCCGCTGCAGTGAGCAGTCCCGGTCGCCGAGTACCGCCACCGCGCCGCCGCCGTCACCGAAGACCTGCACCTCGATGTGCCTGGCGGGCCGTACCAGGCGCTCTACCAGGACGCCGGCGGTGCCGAAGTTCGCGGTGGCCAGCCGCGACACCCGGTCGAAGGCCGGGGCGACCTCGGCGGCGGTCAGGCACGCGACCATGCCGATCCCCCCGCCGCCGCCAGTGGCTTTCAGCATGACGGGGAACCCGATGGACGTGGCCGCCGCGACGGCCTCCTCAGCGGAGGAAAGCAGGTCACTGCCTGCCGTGAGCGGCACCCCGGCCGCGCGCGCCAGAGCGCGGGCGGTGTGCTTGGCGCCGAACAGTTCAAGCTGCGCCGGCGTCGGGCCGACGAACGCCAGGCCAGCCTCCTCGACCGCCCGGGCGAAACCGGGGTTCTCCGACAGGAAACCGTAGCCGGGATGGACAGCGCCGGCGCCGGCCGCCTTGGCCGCCGACAGGACGGCCGCCTCGTTGAGGTAGGAATCGGCCGGGCGGGACGGCCCGATGCAGAGCGCCTCGTCGGCTTCCCTGACATGCGGGGCGGCGAGGTCGGCCTCGGAGTAGACCGCCACCGTGCGCAGCCCCAGGCGGCGGGCGGTGCGGATGACCCGCCGGGCGATCTCCCCCCGGTTGGCGACCAGCACCGTATCGAACGACCAGCTCGCAGTGCTCACTGGTTCGGGCCCTCGGTGATGATCATGCGCAGCGGCGTCGGGTTGAAGTCGTTGCACGGGTTGTTCATCTGCGGGCAGTTGGAGACGAGCACCAGGATGTCCATCTCGGCCTGGAACGCGACGCGCTTGCCGGGCCCGGAGATGCCGTCGACGATGCCGAGCGACCCGTCGGCCTCGACCGGCACGTTCATGAACCAGTTGAGGTTCGAGACGATGTCGCGCGCGCCGAGGCCGTACTTCCCGGCCTCGGCGAGAAAGTTCTCCCGGCAGCCGTGCTCGGCGGCGGTGTGGTGCCCGTACCGGAGCGTGTTGGATTCCTTGCCGCAGGCCCCGCCGATGGTGTCCTGGCGGTCGATCTCGTTGGCGACCACGACCGCCATGGGGTTGCCGAGGCAGGAGCGGAGCACCGTCCCGGTGCGCACGTAGACATTGCCGCCCCCTGCGATGGTGTCAGGGACGCTGTACCGTTCAGCGGTGTCGTCCGGGTTGTACAGCAGGCAGTCGGCGGACTGGTTGCCGCCGACATCCACGATGGTCAGGGTCTGGCTCCGCCGCACGACGGCGGACCAGGGCGCGCGGGCCGGCACGATGTCGTCGCGGACGATCACCCCGCCGGCCAGCGGGCCGGCCAGCGCGAGCACGGTGCCCGCGGCATAGGTCCCTGGGTCGAGCACTTCCCTGAGGTCCTTCGGGCACGCTGGCGCGTGGCCTGCGAAGCCGGTGACGGCCATCTAGAGCCCCCTCGCGCCGAGATAGTCGGCGGTGTTCAGGTATGCGCGGTGCGTTTCTGGCGAGGCGTCCCACCGCGGGTCGCCCGGTGACGTGGGCCGTGCCCGCCAGGCGTGCACCCGCAGCGGCCCGCTGGTGTACGCCGGGCGCGGGTCCACCGGGTGCGGCGCGTTCGCGATCAGCACGATCACCGGCATCTCGGTGAGCAGTTCGACCGTCTTACCCGGGCCCGCCGAGCCGGTAAAGCTGAGCGCGCCGTCGGGCAAGATCCGCACCCCCTGGAAGAACGAAACCGACGGCCCGATGTCCCGCGCGGACAGGCCGTGCTTCGCCGCCGCCAGGGTGAACAGCTCCCGGCCTGACGGGCTCGGGCCCTGGGGCGCGGAGTCGCCGTATCTCTCCTGGTTGGCCCGGCCAGTGGAGGTCCCGCACAGGGCATCGTGGCGACCGGAGTCGTCGGCGACGACGGTGGCCAGTACCCGGCCGTCGCCAGACAGCAGGGGATGCCCGGCGCCCAGGTACGCCTGCCACGGGATCTTCACGGTATCGGCGACGTTGAGCCGCTCCCAGGGCTCGGCCGCGTTGTGCAGCAGGACGTGCGCGCAAGCGTCACCCGTCACGTCCTCGAGCCGCAGCCTGGTGCCCCGGGCGAGGACCCGGTGCGTGTAGCCGGGCCCCGCCACGGTCTCTGCCCAAGTCAGCACCCCCGGGTCTACGCCCGGGGGCGGGTAGGGCGTACTGCTGGCGGGCAGGTAGGGCATCGCGTGCGCGACCTTGGCGCCGCGGGCCCGCGCGTCCGCGCGGGCATGCAGGACGGTGTCGGTCTCGTGCCCGGGGGCGGTTGTTGCCATGGCTGGCGGGTTCCCTTTCCATGACGGGCGGCAAGCGGCGCGGTGACGAAGAGACGGGAGACGGGAGACCGCCCGAGGCTAGGCGGGCTCCTCGGCCAGGGCAGGAGGCTGGACGGCGGACGTGATGGAGACTGAGCCCGCGCGCAGCACCCGGTGGACCAGCACGCCGAGAACGACCACGATGCCGATGAACAGCGGGGCGCTCCACTGCAGCCACCAGGTGTGCCCGGTCAGGTCGTACACCGACTTGCGCGGCCACGCCAGGTTGACGATGGCGAGCACTTGGTAGACGACGGCGACGACGTTGACGGGAATGCCCCACCGGCCGAGACCGAACAGCGGCTTGCCCTGCTCGTCGGTGCCATCGGCCAGCGCCTCGTCCGCGCCGGCCGCGGTTCCGCGGCGGGCGGCCCGGATCCGGTGCCACAGCAGCGGGCCGGTGACGCCGAGGTAGGCGATGTACAGCATCGCGATGCACAGGCTGGACAGCGCGGTGAAGGCGGCCGACTGCCCGAGGTTGACGACGAGCACCAGGGCCGCCAGGACGCCGACGACGATGGAGGTCAGGACGGGCGTGCCGGTACGCCGGTCGACCCGGGACAGCGCGCGGTGGAACGGCAGCGCCTGCTGGCGGGCCATCGAGTACATCATCCGCGAACCGGACGTCTGGCAGGCGAGGGTGCACACGCAGATCGCGATCGTGACGTCGACGAGCATGATCTTGCCCGCCACCGAGCCGAAGACCGCGGTGACGACGTACGGCAGGCCGACGGTGGCGAGGTTTCCGTCGGTCAGGCTGGGCGCGGCCATCAAGGCCGCGATCAGCAGCAGGCCGCCGCCGACGCCGGAGACGACCAGTGCGCGGATGATGGTCCGCGGGGTGGTGCGGCGCGGCGCGTGCGTCTCCTCCGACAGCTCCCCGGCCGAGTCGAAGCCGACCATGACGTAGGCCGCCATCAGCCCTGAGGCGAGCCAGGCCCAGATGTAGGGGCTGCCGGGTGTCGGGGCCGCGCCGGTGGCGTGGACCAGCACCGCCGGAGACCGCTTCGCGTGGGCGAACAGCGTGATGACGATCGCGATCACGCCGAGGATCTCCAGCACCACCCCCGTGCTGTTGATGACCGACATCAGGCGGATGCCGATGACGTTGATCAGCGTGGTCACGGCCAGCAGGACAATCCCGAGCCAGAGAGCGTTCTGGGCGCCTGTCGGGCTAGTGGGACTGCTGTTGGCGGCGGAACCGCCGACGAACTGGAAGCCGGTCCAGATGGACGGCAGCACGGCCTGCAGGGCGATAGCGGCGGCCGCCACGGTCAGGACCTGGCCGATGATCATGATCCACCCGGTGAACCAGCCGAACGTGGCGCCCGCCAGCCGCGAGGACCACTGGTAGATGGCGCCGGAGATCGGGAAGCGGGCGGCGAGGGTGGAGAAGTTCAGCGCGACGAGCAGCTGCCCGGCGAAGACAACGGGCCACGTCCAGAAGAACGCGGCCCCGCCGAACCCGTAGCCAAGGAAGAAGAGCTGGAACACGGTCGTGAGGATGGACACGAAGGAGAAGCCGGCCGCGAAGGAGGCGAAGCCGCCGACCCTTCGGTGGAGTTCCTGCGTGTAGCCGAAGCGCGCGAGGTCGGCGCCCTCGGCAGGCTTGTCAGTGACAGACGTCATGGCGGTCCCTAGGGCTCGGCGGACGGGGCGCGTAATACCTGTCGCCCGACAGGTATGTACGACAGAGTCCGTCCAGGCCGCTTCCGCCACATATCTGTCAAGTGACAGGTATGTAAAGGACGCCCGCTTGTGTTACAGCCGGGGTCCGCGGCCGGGAGGCGGGTAGATCCGCGTCTCGTACCCGGCGCCGTCGGCGTCGGCTTCGGCCATGCGGTCCCAGGCGGCCAGGACGAGTTCCCTGGCGCGCCGCCCGTCGTCCTGGCTGTCGCCGTCCTCGAGGCCGCCGACGCCGGCCTGGAGCGATTCTGTGATGTACTCCACGTCGTCGCGGTCGTCGATCCCGTACAGGCGGAAGAAGAACGCGTCAAGCTCCGCGCGCAGGCCGGCCCTGCGGACGGCGTCCCAGGCGAACGGATCCTCGCCGTGATCGTCCAGGTCCCTGGCCAGCGGCCGCATGTCGGGCGCGGTGTACACGAGCTCGAGTACCCGGGGCACGATGAACGGCAGGTGCGGCTCGAGCATCCGGGGGCTCGGCACGGGCAGCTGCTTCCAGTACGCCGCCCGCACGGCCGGACCCTCGGCCTTCTGCCAGGCCAGGTAGCCGAAGACAAGGGAGCTCTGCGCGGCGATGAGGGCCGCCGCGAACGGCGGGACGACGCGCGGCAGCATCAGCGGCAGGGAGCTGGCCGCGCCCGCACGGGGCAGGAACATGGCGGCCGGCGTCCGCTCATGCAGCGGCGCGCGCCAGGCACACAGCCATGCCCAGTTCCAGCCGAGTTCCGCCAGGCGGTCCGCGACGCCGGTGCGCTGGACGGTCTCGCCTTTGCGATGAACGGTGACCGGACCGCGTTCGGCGATCCAGTAGCGCGGGCTGGCCACCTGATGGTCGAACCGGCCGGTCATCGCCGGCTCGTAGACCGGGAGCATGGACTGGCCGTCACGGGTGAAGGCGGTTCCCGCCGGCTCCCAGCCGTCGGCTCGCAGTTCCTGCTCCGTGCGCAGCAGCCCGGTGTCGGCGGCGGCCCGGGGAAACGCCGTTTCCAGCCGCATCTTCCACGGGTTCCCGTCGGCGCGCGTCTGGTCCCACAAGGCCGGCACCCGGCGGTAGACCGCGGTCGCGAGCGCGGCGTCCCTGGCGCCGCGGAAGGCCGGCAGCGCGCCGGTGTTCGGGTTGACGAGCGCGGTCTCGTCCGGCGTCAGCGTGAACGACCGGCCCGCGTCGCCCAGCTCGGCGGGGCTGTTCAGCCGGAACGCGAACCTGGCCCCGCCTTCGCGAGCGCCGCCAGCCGCGGGGCGGTCAACCGCGGGGCTGCCATCCGCAGAGGCGTCAGTCACGGGGCTGCCAGCCGCAGAATCGGCAGCCACCGGACCGCCAGCCGCGGAGGCGTCGACCAGCGTGAGCAGGCAGAGCCGGGCGTCGGGCCCGGTGAAGTCATACAGGGACGCGAGCGCGCCGCGGCGCAGCAGGCCGTCGAGCAGGTGCCGCGCACCGGGAGCGGCCCCGGTGCCCGCGGCGACGACGCACCCCGCGCGGCCGCCGGGCGCGAGGATCGCGGTCACCCGCTCGGTGAAGAGCTGGTCGGCGCGCAGCGCCGGCACGCCGGGTTCTGCGAGGCCCGCCGCGCATCCCGGATAGGTTCCCGAGCCGGTGACGAACCGGAAGAGCGTGCTGTCCGCACGGCGGTCCACCTTGTCGTGCGGCGGGGCGGACAGGACGCAGCTGAAGCCGCCCTTCCACCGGGTCCCGCCTTCGGGGACACGGAAGATATCGGGAAACTCAAGCTGCCAGTGAAAGAACTGGTGCTCAGCGCGCAGCCGGCCGATCTCGGCGCGGGTGGCCGGGAGAATCCCGTCGCTGCCCCGCTCCCGCAGGTCGAGCAGGGTCTGGTTGACGACCGCGGGCGGCGCGGCCGGCGTCTTAGCCCAGGCGAAGGCCGCGCACCAGGCATCGGCGACCAGGCGTTTCGCGCCGAAGGCGGCCGAGTCGCGCCACCTGGCGTACGCGGCCGCCTGACGGCCGTCATCGGCCGGCGCCCCGCCGGGCAGCCGGCCGGTGTCCGCCAGGGACCTGGCCAGGGCCTCGTTGGCGTGCGAGTAGCCGCCCTGCTCGCTGAACAAAGTCGCCTGTCCCGGGTCAGGCCTGGCGTTGGCGCGGCGCAGCGCGCGGGCGTGCCGGGGGTCGTCGCCGCCGGCCGTGCGGAACGCCTCGTCGGGAATGCCGCTCTCGATCGAACCGGGACTGGCGCCGATCAGGGCGTTGCCCCGCCTGACGCGCCCGTCCAGAAAAAGCGGCGTCATCCCCGGGACGCCGGCCGCCAGCCGCAACTGGTCCCTGGTCCGTGCCACGGCCGCGCCGCTGATGTCCACGCCGTAGACGCAGCGGCCGACCACCTCGCGCATCGCCCGCGACAGCGCGTCAGGCGACCCGGCCCCTTCGCGGGCCTCGGCGACCCGTCGCGCGATCCGGTGCGCCGCCGCGACCAGGAGGCTCCCCGAGCCGCAGGCCGGATCGCAGACGGTCACCGCCAGCAGGGCCCGTGCGACCTCCGCGCCATCGACGTGTGTGGCAGCACCGCCGCCTTTCTTGCGCTTGGCGGCCTGCCGGCCGCGCTGGACCGCCGCGTCGAGGACCGGCTCGAGGGCGCCGTCGAGCAGGCAGTCCACGTACGCCCGGGGCAGGCTGCCGGTCACCGCCTCAACAACCGCGGCCGGCTCCGCGGCCGGTGCCATCAGGCGCATAACGGAACCGTAACCGATTTACCCGGCTTTCGCGGGTCGCGCCCGTTTTCGAATCCCGGAGTGGCGGGGTGGAACACGGACCCGTTCCGTATGACGGGATTTTGCTCTTGGCCCGCGGGCCTCAGGCGACGTCAACCTCGGCGACCTGACCGCCTGACACCACCAGGCGGCGGGTGACCGACACCGACTCCAGCATCCGGCGGTCGTGCGTCACCAGCAGGAACGTCCCCGGGTACTCGTCAAGCGCCGACTCCAGCTGCTCGATGGCGGGCAGGTCGAGGTGGTTGGTCGGCTCGTCGAGCACCAGCAGGTTCACCCCGCGCGCCTGCAGCAGCGCGAGCGCGGCCCTGGTCCGCTCCCCCGGCGACAGCGACGCGGCCGGACGGAGCACGTGGTCCGCCTTGAGGCCGAACTTGGCCAGCAGCGTCCGGCTCTCGGCGACGGCCTGGTCGGGTACCTGGGCGGCGAACGCTTCGAGCAGCGGCACGGGACCGTCGAAGAGCGACCGCGCCTGGTCGACCTCGCCCACCGAGATCCCTGACCCGAGTGACGCCGAACCGGACGACAGCGGCACCCGCCCGAGCAGCGCGCCGATCAGGGTCGACTTCCCCGCTCCGTTCGGTCCGGTGACGGCTACCCTGTCGGCCCAGTTGACCTGCAGGTTCACCGGTCCGAGAGTGAAGCCGTCGAAGCTCGCGACCGCGTCCCGCAGCGACGCCGCGACCGTCCCCGAGCGCGGCGCCGCGGCGATCGTCATGTGCAGCTCCCACTCCTTGCGCGGCTCGTCCACGACCTCGAGCCTGTCCAGCATCCGCTCGGTGATCTTGAGCTTGCTGGCCAGCTTCTCGGTCCGGTTGACCTGGGCGGAAAGCCGGTGCTTGTCCTTGTCGGGCGCCTTGGCCCGCGCCTGCCGCACCCCCCGGTCGGCCCAGCTGCTCTGCATCCGCATCCGGTCGGTCAGCGCGGCCTTCCTGTCGTCGTACTTCTCGTAAGCGTCCCGCGCGTGCTGCTGCGCGATCGCCCGCTCGTCCAGGTAGGCCAGGTACCCGCCGCTGTACAGCTGCACCGACTGCTGCGCCAGGTCGAGCTCGAGGACCTGGTCCACCGTCCGTTCGAGGAAGGCCCGGTCGTGGCTGACGAGCACGGTCCCGGCCCGCAGCTTCGTGACGAAGTCCTCAAGGAGGGCGAGCCCGTCGATGTCCAGGTCGTTGGTCGGCTCGTCGAGCAGGAAGATGTCGTACCGCGACAGCAGCAGCGACGCGAGGTTCGCCCGCGCCGCCTGCCCGCCCGACAGCGCGGTCATCGGCGCCTCGAGGCCCGCGGCGAGTCCCAGCGAGGCGGCGACCTTCGCCGTCCGCTCCTCCAGGTCCGCACCGCCCAGGTTCATCCACCGGTCGAACGCCGCCGCGTACGCGTCGTCCGACCCCGCCTCCCCGGCCTCAAGCGCGGCGGTGGCCGCATCCAGTCCGGCCGACGCGCCGGCAACCCCGGTCCGCCGCTCGATGAACGCGAGCACGCTCTCGCCATCCCGCCGCTCCGGCTCTTGCGGCAGGTACCCGACGCTCGCGGCCGGCGGGTTCAGCGACACGGTCCCGGTTTCCCTGGCGCCGTCATCCAGGCCCGCGAGCATCCGCAGCAGCGTGGACTTGCCCGCCCCGTTGGCACCGACAAGCCCGGTCACCTTGCCAGGCGACACGACGAGGTCGACACCGGAGAAGATGACCCGGTCGGCGTGCCCGGCGGACAGGCCCTTGGCCGTTAGTACAGCGTTCACCCGGTCAAATCTAGGGCACCCCGCGGTCCTCCCCGTCACGGCCGCGCAGCTCCTCGTCCAGGCGGGAAAACGGCTTTGACGGCAGAGCCCTGTCATATGTACCTGATCGCCGTCTACCCGGTCCCTGGCATCGCGCCCAAGACGCTGGCCCGCCAGATCAGCACCGCCCTGAGCCAGCAGGACCTGCGCGTGCTCACCGGCCAGGATCGCGGGCTAGCCGAGTTCCCCGACGCGGCCAGCCAGAGCACCAGCCTCATCCCGTTGTCTGGCGCGTCAGGGGGGCTGATGACCGGCGTCGCGATCTTCATCGTGGCGAGCACGCTGGCGCTGTCCGTGCAGTTGCGCCGCCGCCAGATCGCGCTGCTGCGCGCGATCGGTACCACCGCAGGCCAGCCGCGTCGCCTGGTGCTCGGCGAGAGGCTGCTGCTCGCCCTCCCGGCCGCCGCGCTTGCCCTGCTGCCCAGCCGGCCGTTCGGCCGTACCCTGCTCGCCGCCTTCGCCGACCACGGCCTGGTCGCGCATCAGCTCGTCTACCACCAGGGAATCATCCCGGCCCTGGCGCGGCGAGCCCGGCCCGTTCCGCCAGGGCGCCGAACATGCCGTAGGCGTTCAGCTAGGCGCTTGCCCCGGCTAGGCGCTTGCCCCGGCGGGCGTGCCGGCTTCCGCTGGCGCCGCTTCCTGGCGCCGGACCACCGCACGGCCAAGCACGAGCCAGCCGAGGAACGAGAC